>NZ_JBAVNZ010000036.1:0-13310 GCF_049691595.1 Bradyrhizobium sp. | reverse complement strand
GCGAGCTGCACGCGGCGGTCGGTGTTGGTGAAGGTGCCGGATTTTTCCGCGAATGCCGACGCCGGCAGGATCACGTCGGCATGGAACGCGGTTTCGGTCACGAACAGATCCTGCACCACCAGATGATCGAGTTTTGCCAATGCCTCGCGCGCATGCTGCAGGTCGGGATCCGACATCGCGGGATTTTCGCCCTCGATATACATGCCGTTGATCTCGCCGGCATGGATCGCGTTGATGATCTCGACCACGGTGAGGCCGCGGACCGGATCGAGCTCCTGATGCCAGAGCTTTTCGAACGGCGCGCGCAGGTCGGTGCGCCCGACCGGCTGGTAGTCCGGCAGGAACATCGGGATCAGGCCGGCGTCGGAGGCGCCCTGCACGTTGTTCTGGCCGCGCAAAGGATGCAGCCCGGTGCCGGGACGGCCGACTTGCCCGGTGATCAGCGCCAGCGCGATCAGGCAGCGCGCATTGTCGGTGCCGTGGATGTGCTGGCTGATGCCCATGCCCCAGAAGATGATCGAGGCGCGCGAGCGCGCATAGATCCGCGCCACCTCGCGCAAGGTATCGGCCGGGACGCCGCAGATCGGCGCCATCTTTTCCGGCGTGAATTCCTGGATGCGCGCCTTGAGTTCTTCAAAACCTTCGGTATAGCCCGCGATGTATTGATCGTCGGTGAGGCCCTCGGTGATGATGGTGTTGAGCATCGCGTTCAGCATCGCGACGTCGCTGCCGGGCTTGAAGGCGAGATGCTTGTAGGCATGACGCGACAGCGATTGCCTGCGCGGGTCCATCACGATCAGCCTGGCGCCGCGCTTGGCGGCGTTCTTGATATAGGTCGCCGCCACCGGATGGTTGATGGTCGGATTGGCGCCGATCACGATGATGACCTCGGCGTCCATGGCGGCAGCGAACGGCGCCGACACCGCGCCGGAGTTGAGGCCTTCCATCAGGGCGGCGACCGAGGAGGCATGGCACAGCCGCGTGCAGTGGTCGACATTGTTGGAGCCAAAACCGGTGCGCACCAGTTTTTGGAACAGATAGGCTTCCTCGTTCGAGCCTTTCGCGGAGCCAAAGCCCGCGAGCGCCTTGACGCCTTTTTCCTCGCGGATTTTGACCAGACCCCTGGCCGCGATGTCGAGCGCCTCGTCCCAATCGGCCTCGCGGAAATGCGTGAAAGGATTGGCCGGGTCGACCTGGTCGTTGGCATCCTTCGTCGCATTCGGCAGCCGCACCAGCGGCTTGGTCAGGCGATGCGGATGATGGATGTAGTCGAAGCCGAAGCGGCCCTTGACGCAGAGCCGGTTATGGTTGGCCGGGCCGTCGCGGCCCTCGGCATAGATGATTTTCTCGTCCTTGACCTGATAGGTGACCTGACAGCCGACGCCGCAGAACGGGCACAGCGAATCCACCTTGCGGTCGGCATAGGTGACGCGGGTCTCTTTCTCGTCGAGCATCACCGCCGGCATCAAGGCGCCGGTCGGACAGGCCTGCACGCATTCGCCACAGGCCACGCAGGTCGATTCCCCCATCGGATCGTCGAAGTCGAACACGATCTTGGCTTGATGACTGCGATAGGCCATGCCGATGACGTCGTTGACCTGGACCTCGCGGCAGGCGCGCACGCAGAGGCCGCACTGGATGCAGGCATCGAGATTGACGCGCATCGCGGGATGGCTGGGGTCGGCGTCCCAGCGCTCGGCGGACGGAAAACGGCTCTCGGTAACCTGAACCTTCTCGGCCCAGTGCCAGAATTTCGACTCGGGATCGTGCGAGGTCGCACGCGCCGGCTGGTCGGCGACCAGAAGCTCCATCACCATCTTCTGCGCCGCGACCGCCCGCGCGCTGGCCGTTCTCACCTTCATGCCGACGCTCGGCGTGCGCTTGCAGGACGCCGCCAGCACGCGCTCGCCCTCGACCTCCACCATGCAGGCGCGGCAATTGCCGTCCGGCCGATAGTCGGGCGCGGGCGAGTAGCACAGATGCGGGATGTCCCGGCCCTGGCGTTTTGCGACCTGCCAGATCGTCTCGCCGCCCGTGGCTTCGACTTGCTGGCCGTCGAGCTCGAACTGGATCCTTGTCATTCCGCCGCTTCCTTGAACTCGTCGGGGAAATATTTGATCACCGTGGTGAGCGGATTCGAGGCCGCCTGGCCGAGGCCGCAGATCGAGGCGTCGCGCATCGCCTGGCTCAGTTCCTCGAGCAATTCGCGGTCCCAGACCGGCCGCGCCATCAGGATCGCCGCCTTCTGGGTGCCGACCCGGCACGGCGTGCACTGGCCGCAGCTCTCATCCTCGAAGAAGCGCATCAGGTTCAGCGCCGCCGCCTTGACGCTGTCGTGCTGCGACAGCACGATGATGGCGGCCGAGCCGATGAAGCAGCCGTATTTCTCCAAGGTGCCGAAATCGAGCGGGATATTGTCCATCGAGGCCGGCAGGATGCCGCCGGACGCGCCGCCCGGCAGATAGGCATGGAGGGTATGGCCGTCGGCCATGCCGCCGCAGAACTCGTCGATCAGTTCGCGCACCGTGATGCCGGATGGCGCGAGCTTCATGCCGGGATGCTTGACCCGGCCCGAGACCGAAAAGCTGCGCAGGCCCTGACGATCGTTGCGGCCGTGGCGCTTCCACCATTCGGCGCCCTTCTCGACGATGTCGCGCACCCACCACAGCGTCTCGACATTGTTGATCAGGGTGGGCAGGCCGAACAGCCCGACCTGGAACGGATAGGGCGGCTTGTGCCGCGGTAACCCGCGCTTGCCCTCGATGCTTTCGAGCAGCGAGGATTCCTCGCCGCAGATATAGGCGCCTGCGCCGCGTCGCATGTGCAGCACCGGGCCGCCCGGCGGCAGTTTGGCGATCTCGCGTTCGAGGATGTCGCGCGAGGCCGGATATTCGTCGCGGATGTAGATGTAGACATCGCTCGCCTCCACCACATGGGCGCCGATCAGCATGCCCTCGATGAAGCGATGCGGATCGGTCTCGAGATAATAGCGGTCCTTGAAGGTGCCGGGCTCGCCCTCGTCGCCATTGATCGCCATCAGCCGCGGCCCGGGCTCGCCAAGCACCGCGCGCCATTTTCGTCCCGCGGGGAAGCCCGCGCCGCCGAGCCCGCGCAACGAGGCGTCGTCGAGCGATTTTAAGAGATCTTCCTTCGCAAGCTCGCCGGCGCGCAAGCGATTGAGCAGTTGGTAGCCGCCGCCGGCGACATAGGCGTCGTAATCGACATAGTCGGGCAGATGCGCATGGGTTTTGCCGGCCTTCGCCGCGGCAAGCACGTTTGAAACATTGGCGTGATCGACGAAATGATGCCCGACCTCGGCCGCGGGCGCGGTGTCGCAGCGGCCGACGCAGGGCGCGCGTACCACGCGAATGCCGGGACCGGCGCCGGCCTGCAATTCATTCAGCAATTTCTCCGCGCCCAGCATGGCGCAGGTCAGCGAATCGCAGACCCGGATGGTGAGCGGCGCGATATCGCGCTCGCCTTCCTTCACCACGTCGAAATGCGCGTAGAAGGTCGCGGTCTCGAACACTTCCGCGAACGACAGCTTCATCTCGTCGGCGAGCGCCGCGAGATGCGCGGCGGAAATCCGATGCCAGGTGTCCTGGATCAGATGCAGATGCTCGATCAGGAGATCGCGGCGCCGCGGCCGGTCGCCCAGCAGGCGTTCGATTTCGTCGGCGGCGACGGGATCGATCTGACGGCCCTTCGGGGTCGCCTTGGCCCGTCGCCGTCCCGCGCCGGGATGCTCGAACGAGCGGACTTTCTGCACGTCATGAACCATGAAACGTCTCGTTCCTGCCTGCCAGCGGCAGCGATGGTAATCTGTGGCATGCCACATGCCAAGAGAATTATGGCGTGCTGATAAGCATTTAAGGGGCACGCCGGGGCGCCTTCATGCCCTCGCAACCCGCCCGCCGAACCCGACGCCGAACACGCAGCGAATATCGATTGGGGCTGAAGTCGGGATAAACGTCGATCGCCAACATGTCCACATCAACCGAAACGATTACATGCGATTTGACTTCTCAATCGAGGCATTCGCCTTTTCGATCAGGAACACGATCCGGCTTGCAGCCCGCTCCATGAGCTCAACCTTGTCGCCGGTTTCCCGGATCAGGTTCGGGATATCGATCACCGAAAGCGGATCGGTACAGTGCACTTCAAGAAAATCCCCCGGCGCAATCGACTTCAGCGCCTTGCGCGTCTTCAACGCCGGCAGCGGGCATTTGAGACCGGTGAGATCGAGTTTTGTCGTGGTCATGTCCCGAACATGACGAGAGGGCGGCGTGTCGTCAATGGACGCTCGCGGTCAAGCGAAATGGATTCCGGCGACGATCGAACTTCAAATCAAGTTGGCGTAGGCGAGAAATCCGACGGTCTGGCCGGGCTCGACGGCGGTGACCTGTTCGCCGAGCTCGACCAGCCCGTCGGTATCGACCAGCGACGACAACAGCCCCGCGCCCTCGCGCGGAAACTTGATCGCCTCGAGCACGCCGTCGTCGGCCTTGCGCAGGTTGACGCGGACATATTCGCGGCGGGCGATCTTCTTGCGGTAGGCAAAGCTGGCGCGAACCGGCATCGGCACCAGCGGTAGAAGTTGTGCGCCGGACAAGGCCAGCACGGTCGGCCGCACCACATGGACGAAGGTGACAAAGCTCGCCACCGGATTGCCCGGCAATCCGATCAGCGGCGTGCCGCCGATGATCCCCATCGCGACCGGACGCCCCGGCTTGATCGCCATTCGCCACAGCACCAGTTTTCCCGCGGCTTCGACACCGGCCTTGACGTGGTCCTCCTCGCCGGTCGAAACGCCGCCGCTGGTAAGGATCAGGTCGTGGGCGCCGGCCGCCTTCCGCAAGGCGCCTGCGAGCGCGGCGCGATCGTCCCTGACAATGCCGAGATCGCGGACCTCGCAGCCGAGCCGGCGCAGCATCGCCATCAGCATGACGCGGTTGGAGTCGAACAACTGCGCCGCCGCGCGCGCCTCCCCCGGCGATACCAGTTCGTTGCCGGTCGAGAATACCGCGACGCGGATGCGCCTGATCACGCCGAGCTCGGTCAGGCCGAAGGCCGCGGCGAGCGCCACATCCTGCGGCCGCAGCCGCCGGCCGGCCTGCATGGCCGGATAACCCAGCGGGACATCTTCGCCGGCCGGGCGCACATTGGCCCCGGGCCGCAACCCCGCGGGCAGAACCACCCTGTCGTTTTCGACGCGGACGTCCTCCTGCATGAACACGGTGTCGGCGCCATCCGGCATCGGCGCGCCGGTGAAGATGCGCATGGCCTCGCCGGGCTTGACCCGTGCCAGCGCCGAGGCGCCGGCCTGCACGCGTCCCGCGATCGCGAAGGCTTGTTCCCCGGCTTGCGGAAGCGTGCTGCCCGACACCGCGTAGCCATCGACCGCCGAGTTGGTGAAAGGCGGCAGCGGCAGCGGCGCGGCAATGTCGCGCGCCAGAACGCGCCCGTCGGCGTCCGTGAGCGCAACGGTCTCGACTTCCTCAACCCCGGTCACCCGCGCGGCGATGATGCCGACGGCCTCCTCCACCGACATCATCGGCCCGCCGAAGGCAAAGCAGTCGTCGGACAATTGCGCCATCTTGCGTCTCAGCTTTCGCTCAGGCTTTTCGCCAGCACGTCTTCGACCGCTATCGCGGACCGCAGCATCATCGCGGCGACCGCCTCGGTATCGTCGAGACGGACGGTCGGAAGCGTGCTTTCAACGGCAATATCGCTCGCGATGCCGACCACGCCGGGATCGTCGGGGAACAGCCACGGCTTGGCGTTGGCGGCGCGAAAAACCTCGATCTTGCGATGCGGCTCGCGCTTGAAACCTTCGACGATGACGAGATCGACCTGCGACATTTTTGCCAATAGTTCGGCAAGCCGCGGTTCGGCGGCGCCGCGCAACTCATGCATCAGCGCCCAGCGCCGGCTCGAGGACACCAGCACCTCGGTGGCGCCGGACTGCCGGTGCACCCAGGAATCCTTGCCGGGGACGTCGACATCGAACGCGTGATGGGCGTGCTTGATGACGGAGACGCGCAGGCCTGTTGCCAGCAAATGCGGGATCACGCGCGCCAGCAAGGTGGTCTTGCCGGCGCCGCTCCATCCCGCGAGGCCTATCAGTTTCATCTCGTTCTCCGCGCCCCAAGCGCCTTGCCGTCATTGCGAGGAGCAAAGCGACGAAGCAATCCAGTCCTTGCTTCCCCGGGCCGTGAAATGGATTGCTTCGCGGAGCCTGTCATCGGGCGCGCGCATTCGCGCGACCCGATGGCTCGCAATGACGATCCTGGCGGCATTTCGCCCATGCCCGGAGATGCTTTATATCGGTCCGGAGATAAAGTCATGCTAGCCTCGCCGATATGATGAAGATCGACAAAGCCCCCGTCCCCCTGATCGTGCCGAACCCGGACGATCCACGGCTGACCGAGCGCGTCACCGGGACCGACCAGGCCGGCGCCACCGTCGAGATCAGGGTGCCGGTGGAGCGGCCGCTGACCTTGTACCTGAACGCGCAGGAAATCGTCACCATGATGACGATCGGCGATTACCCGGAATATCTGGCGCTCGGCTATCTCTTGAACCAGAACATGCTGAAATACGACGATATCGTCACCGAGGTCGAATATGACGACGACCTGCAGGTGGTGGTGGTGCGCACCGCCCATCACACCAATTTCGAGGCGAAGCTGAGGAAGCGCACGCAGACCTCGGGCTGCGCGCAGGGCACCGCGTTCGGCGATCTCCTGGAAGCCGTCGAAAGCGTCGCGCTGCCGAAGGCGGAATTGCGCACCTCCTGGCTCTACCAGATGACGCATGCGATCAACACCATGCCCTCGCTCTATCTGGAAGCCGGCGCGATCCATGGCTGCGTGCTGTGCAAGCAGGGCCAGCCTGTCTGCTACACCGAGGATGTCGGCCGCCATAACGCGGTCGACAAGATCGCAGGCTGGATCTATCGCCACGGCGTCGATCCCGCCGACAAGATTCTCTACACCACGGGACGGCTGACCTCCGAGATGGTGATCAAGACGGTGCGGATGGGGATTCCGATCCTGGTGTCGCGTTCCGGCTTCACGGCCTGGGGCGTCGAACTGGCGCGGCAGGTCGGGCTGACGCTGGTCGGGCGCACGCGCGGCAAGCGCTTCATCGCGTTGTCAGGCGAGGCACGCATCGTGTTCGACCAGAACCTCGCCTTTGTCGAAGAGGAATCCGCGCGGCACAAGCGCAAGGGCGAACACCGTGACGACTGAGGCAGCGTCAAGCGACGCGCCGGAAATCCCGGGCGTGCTGCTGGCCGGCGGCCTGGCGCGGCGGATGGGCGGCGGCGACAAGCCGATGCGCCGGATCGGCGGCCGCACCATCCTGGAACGCGTCATCGATCGGCTGAAGCCGCAATGCGGCGGGCTCATTCTCAATGCCAACGGCGATCCCGCGCGCTTCGCCGCGTTCGGCCTGCCGGTCATCCCGGATGGCGTCGGCGATTTTCCCGGACCGCTCGCAGGGATTCTGGCCGCGCTTGACTGGGTCGTGCTGAACCGACCCGGCGTGTCGCTGGTGCTGAGCGCGGCGGCGGATTGCCCGTTCCTGCCGCGCGATCTGGTGGCGCGTCTGCATCAGGCGCTCGCGGAGCAGCACGCGCAGCTCGCGGTCGCGGCCTCCGACGGACAATCGCATCCGGTGATCGGGCTATGGCGCGTCGACTTGCGCGACGAACTTCGCCGCGCGCTGGTGGTCGAGGACATCAGAAAGATCGACCGCTGGACCGCGCGCCACAGGCTCGCGACCGTGACATGGCCGACCGAGCCGCTCGATCCTTTCTTCAATGCCAACACGGTGGATGACATCGCGGAAGCAGAGCGGCTCGCGGAATTGGACGGAGGTTGAACTTGGCGTGCCCCGGATGCCGCGCAGCACGCCGCGTTTGCGGCGTGGTGCGCTGCTGATCCGGGGCCCATCATGGCTGAAGAGATCGCTGCCCTCGAGTGGGTCCCGGCTCTGCGGCGCACCGCAAGATGCGCTGCGCCGCGTCCGGGACACGTCCCCGTGCCGCAGCCTTTATGGAAAACGTCTACGCCGCCAGCGGCGCGGTCCAGGCGTCGTAGGCATACACCCAGTCGGTGTCGGTTTTTTCCCGAAGCCAGGTATTGGTTCGCGAGGTCTGCTGGATCCGCGCGGTCCGGTCTTTCCGGCTCGCCTCGAACCGGCGAAACGCATTCGGGACACCGTCCCGCTCGACGCCTTCGAGGCAGCGCGACAGCACGGCGGCGTCCTCGATCGCCATGGCGGCGCCCTGTGCCATATAGGGCGTCATCGGATGGCAGGCGTCGCCGAGCAGCGTCACGTTGCGGTCCGACCAGCGCTCAAGCGAATTGCGATCGACGATCGCCCATTTGTGCACGTCCGGACACGCGGCCAACACAGCTTCGACCTGGCGATCGAAGCCGTCGAACGCCGCCCGCAATTGTCTGACGTCGCCCTTGGCCGACCATGACTCGATCGTGAAGTCCGGCTCCGGCTGGCTGGTCACGAGGTAGATTTCGCTGCGGTCCGGCTTGACGTAGTAGATGACGATGTGCCGGTCTTCGCCCCACCATTTGGTGCAGTCGTCGATTTTCTGTCCGCCGAGCAGCGCGGCGGGATAGGTCGTTCGATACGCGATCCGCCCGGTATAGTGCACCGGGGAGGCGCCGAACAAAATATCTCTGACCACCGAATGAACGCCGTCCGCGCCAATCACGGCATCCGCGACCGCGACGGCACCATTGGCGAAAACCAGTCGGACACCGTCGCCGGTCTCATCCAGCCCGACCAGTTTGTGGCCGAGCTTGACGTATTGGCCCGGAACCGCGCTGGCCAGGGCGGCGTGCAGGTCGCCGCGATGCGCCAGCAGATAGGGCGCGCCGAATTTCTGCTCGGCGGTCTCGCCAAAAATCATGTCGAACTTGACTTGCCCTGTTCGCCAATCCCGATTGTTCCAGGAACGCGGGTAGAAGGATTGCCCGCGCAATCGGGCCTCGAGCCCCAGCGCCCGCAGAACCTTCATGGCGTTGCAGCCGATCTGAATCCCGGCGCCGAGCCTTGCGAACTGCGCGGCCTGCTCGTACACCGTGACATCGATGCCGACGCGCCGCAGCGCCGCCGCGGCGGCGAGGCCGCCCATGCCGGCGCCGACAATCGCGATCGACAGTGGCCTCGCCATCGGTTCACCTCCGCCGGCTATGTTGCGGCGCGAGCCGATCCAGCACAGCGGCAAGCGCCAATTCGAGCGGGGCAAGTGGAGCCGGCAAGCGCTGGGGGGTGATCATGGCCTGCCTATGTACTCAATCGGCCCCAAAATATACAGCCTGCCGTCGTCTGCTTGATTGGTCCTTTCGCTACGTTGACGAAGGCCTGCGAACGATCGCAAAAGGAGGGCACCGCGCCGGGCGCCCGGAGAAGCGATGGTGGCCAATGCGCCAGCGGTAACTGGAGGAGTTTAAGGATGTTCACCAGAAACCTGTTGCCACTTGGCGCGCTCGCGGCTGCGATGCTGGCGCCCATGGCGGCGCTCGCGCAGATTTCGGATGAGGTGGTCAAGATCGGCGTCCTCACCGACATGAACGGCCCGGCGTCCACGCCCACCGGACAGGGTTCGGTCACCGCCGCGCAAATGGCGATCGACGATTTCGGCGGCAAGGTGTTGGGCAAGCCGGTTTCGCTGATCATCGGCGACCATCAGTTGAAGGCCGATATCGGCGCCGGCCTGGCGCGCCGCTGGTATGACACCGAACAGGTCGACCTCATCGTCGACGTTCCGGTGTCGGCGGTCGGCCTCGCGGTACAGAACGTCGCCAACGAAAAGAAGAAGCTGCTGATCGTGCACTCGACCGGCACGGCCGACTTCCACGGAAAATTCTGCTCGCCCTACGCGATGCAGTGGGTGTTCGATACCCGTGCGCTGGCGGTCGGCACCGCGCAGGCGGTGGTGAAGCGCGGCGGCGACAGCTGGTTCTTCATCACCGACGATTATGCATTCGGCCATTCGCTCGAACGCGACGCCGCCAGCGTCATCACCGCCAATGGCGGCAAGGTGCTGGGCGCGGTGCGGCCGCCGCTCGCCACCCCCGATCTGTCCTCGTTCGTGCTGCAGGCGCAGGCTTCCAGGGCCAGGATCATCGGCATCGCCGCCGGACCGCCGAACAACATGAACGAGATCAAGACCGGCTCCGAGTTCGGCGTCTTCAAGGGCGGCCAGCAGATGGCGGCCCTGCTGGCGCTGATCACCGACATTCATTCGCTGGGACTGCCGGCGGCGCAGGGGCTGTTGCTGACGACGTCGTTCTACTGGGACATGGACGACAAGGCCCGCGAATGGTCGAAGCGCTACTTCGCCAAGATGAACCGGATGCCGACGATGTGGCAGGCCGGCGTCTATTCCTCGGTGATGTCCTATCTCAACGCCATCAAGGAGACCGGCACCGACGAGCCGCTCAAGGTGGCGGCGAAGATGCGCGAGAAGCCGATCGAGGATTTCTTTGCCCGCAACGGCAGGCTGCGCGAGGACAATCTGATGGTCCACGATTTGATGCTGGTCGAGGTCAAGAAACCGGATGAGTCGAAATATCCGTGGGACTATTACAGGATCCTCGCCAGGATTTCCGGCGAGGAAGCCTTCGGCCCGCCGGACCCGGCCTGTTCGCTGGTGAAGAAGTGAAGTGGGCGAATGGCGAATGGTGAGTAGCGAATGGCGAGTGGCGAACGGTGAGCAGCACCAACTATTCGCTATTCGCTACTCGCTATTCGCCCTCTACCGCACCACCCCGATCTCGCGGAAATATCTGAGCACCCCCGGATGGATCAGCTCGGCGTCCGGCGCTGCCGCCACGGTGTTCGCAGCCGTGGTCTCGCACGCCTGCGGCAATTTCCTGCAGAGCGAGGCTTCAATCCCGTGCAGCGCGCGCGCCAGCCGGTAGGCGACATCGTCCGGCAGGTTTTCGCGCGCGAGAACAAAGCTCCAGGAGCCGACCGAGGCGATCGCGGCCGTCTGGCCGGGATAGCTGTTCGCGGCAATCGTCAGCGGCTTGAGAAAAGCGTGTTTTTCCCGGATGCGCGCGATTTCGCCGGCGTCAGGCGCGATGAACCGCGCGCCGCCCGGGCTCTGCGCCATCGCGGCGAAACCAGGCCAGCCGATGCCGGCGCCCCATAGCGCGGCAGCGCGGCCATCTTGCACCATGGCGGGGCCGTCGCCGGCACGATCGAGATAGATCGACCTGAAATCCTCATCCTGCTTCAACCCGATGCCGTCGAGCACATAGCGCGACAGGATCGGCAGGCCGGAGCCCCTGGCGCCGAATGCGACCGGCTGGCCGACGAGATCGCGGATGGTCCTGTAGGGACTGTCAGCCCGCACCACGAACATGCCCGGGCTGGAATACATCGCGGTCAGGATTTTCAGGCGGGTAGCCGGCCGCCCGATGGCCATGAAGGCTTCGTAAGCAGGTTCGCCCGCGACCAGCGCGATATCGAGGCTTCCTGCCTCCAGCAGCGGAATGTTTTCGTTGCTGCCGCTGGTATTGCGCGGCGCGATCGACAGCGTCGGATCGGCGGCGTTGATCGCTTCGGCGAAGGCATCGCCATAGAGCGGGAAGCCGCCGCCCGGCGTCGCCGTTCCCAGGCTGATGGTCGTTTTTGAAATAGCCCCGCCTCCATCCTGCGCAACGGCGCTCGCCACCAGCAGCAGAGCCCCGGCGCCAACCATATGGGCAATTTTCATGCTTGGCCTCAAGCAAGGTTCCACGCTGGGTTGTAGGCAAGCCCTGGATTTTGTGAAAGCATCCGTTCAACGCTAACAAGAAAACGACGAGAAGCATAATGATCCGGTTTTTTCGCGCCGCTTTGGCTGGTCTGGTTTGCCTGTTGAGCCTCGCGGCCGGAATCGGGCCGTCGTCCGCCGCCGACTACCCGAACCGTCCGGTGCGCTGGCTGATCGGGTTCGCCCCCGGCGGCGCGGTCGATATCGTCGCGCGCATCGTGGGCCAGTGGCTGTCGGAACATTTCGGCCAGCCATTCGTGGTCGAGAACCGCGCCGGCTCCGGCGGCAATCTCGCCGCGGCGGCGGCGATCAATTCGCCGCCCGACGGCTACACGCTGCTGTTCGTCGCGCCGAACAACGCGATCTCAGCCTCGCTTTACAGGAAGCTGCCCTATGATTTCATCCGCGACACCACCCCGGTCGCGAGCATCATGCAGCTCACCAACATGATGGTGGTGCCGGCATCGCTGCCGGTCAAGACCGTGCAGGAGTTCATCGACTACTGCAGGGCCAATCCCGGCAAGGTGTCCTATGCGTCGTCCGGCAACGGCACCTCGGTGCACATGTCGGCGGAATTGTTCAAGGCGCTGACCCATGTCGATATGGCCCATGTGCCGTATCGTGGTTCCGCGATCGCCTACCCGGATCTGATTTCCAACAAGGTGCAGGTGCTGTTCGACAACCTGCCCGGCGCGCTCGAACAGGTGCGCGCGGGAACCATGCGTGGGCTGGGCGTCACCTCGCCGCAGCGCTGGCCGGGGGTGCCCGACGTGCCTGCCATCGCCGAAACCGTGCCGGGATTCGAATCCGTCGGATTCTACGGCATCTCGGCGCCAAAGGGCACGCCGCCGGAAATCGTCGATATCCTCAACAAGGCGGTCGGCGAAGCGCTGCGCGACCCCAGGCTGGTGACGCGGCTCGCCGAGATCGGCGGCATCCCCAAACCGATGACGCCGGCCGAATTCGGCAAGCTCGTCGCCGACGAGACCGAGAAATGGCGCAAGGTGGTGGAGTTCGCGGGCGTGTCGGTCGATTGACCCCCGGCATTGCCGGAACGCCGCCATCCCTGTAAACGATGCCGGCACCGTTGCCGGCCGCTCTCCGCGGCCGCCCGCGGCGGGGCCTGTAGCTCAATGGTTAGAGCCGGCCGCTCATAACGGTCTGGTTGCAGGTTCGAGTCCTGCCGGGCCCACCAGTCAAATCAATTGCTTAGTTAGGGATTGTCTCGCCGCAGCGGGATGACCGCACCAGAAACCGCACCAGATACGTGCGCCTTTCGTTCGCGACCTGGCGCGCGCATCGCGATTTTCTCGACTGCATCCGACAAATAGTCAGGGTGATGGTGGCCGTATGTATTCAGCAGAACCTCAAGTGACATTCCGAGAAAGCCGGCGGCTTGCCACGGGTCGGCGCCCTTCTGCATCAGCCAAGTCGCGGCCGTGTGCCGCAACGTGTGAGGCGATACACCGGGACCGAGCCCGGCGAGCCTGACGGCGCTCTTGAACGCGGTCTTGAC
>NZ_JBAVNZ010000035.1:0-13949 GCF_049691595.1 Bradyrhizobium sp. | reverse complement strand
GGCGGTCCAGATAGCTTTCAAGTAACGCGACGCTTTCGGCATCAAATCCCGCTACCATCGCCATCAACTGCGGCAGGTCGAACTCGTGGAGCGAGCGGCCTGCATTCGGCCCGTCCACGATCTGGCCGCTGAGTTCGCCGCTGTCGTGATCGAGGCTCATATCGAGATATTGCGAGCGCACGCGCGAGGTCTGTCCTGGCGAGCGCTTTGCGCTGCCCCCGAATATCCCGCCGATACCGCTGAAACCCGTTGTCCCGAACGGCGACCAGCCGAGCAGTCCCGCGCCGAAAATGCCGAGCGGGATCGCCACCGCCAGTTCGCCCCTGAGGCCGGTGAAGGCTGCGACCGCCAGCGCGACGACGCCGCCGACGATCTTGATCACACGCGCGAGCACGACCGGATTGGCCGCGCGAAACATCTGCAGCAGCAAGTAGAGGACGATAACGGCGACGACGCCGGCGATCAGGGTTGGCATGGCCGTAATATAGAGGGGTCAGCGCCGAAAAGCATGGCCGTCCTTGCTCAAGGAACGAAATAGGCGTCACTTCATCTGGCCGATCAGCCTGGCGGCCCCGCTCCCGGTCTTCGAAAGCCGCAGCAGCGCTTCCCGGCCGCCCGCCGCATAGGCTGCGGCCGCGCGCAAGAGCTCACGCAGTTGCGCCGCGGCGCCGGGATCGAACCTGCACCAGGCGCCGCCGGTCAGGCGCGCGATTTCACGGAACGCCTGCTCGGCCGCGGCGTCGCTGCCTTCCTGAAACATGAACACCGGCACCTTGAGCAGGCCGAGTTCGCCGGCCCTCGCGCAGAGATCGTCGACCTGTTCCTCCATGGCATCGCCGACAAACACCATGGCGCGTACGCCCGACGCCACCGCCTCGCGGCGCGTTTCCGACAACACCTTGCCGATCTGGGTGCTGCCGCCCTGGCAATCGATCTTGCTCATCAGTTTGGCCAGTTGCGCAGAGTCGGAGATCCATCCGGTCGCGCGGCATTCATTGAAGCCGCGGTAGTAGACCAGACGGATATCGAGACTGCCAAGCGACGCCGCCTCGCGAAACATATCGGCCTGCAGCGCGCAGGCCATATCCCATGTCGGCTGCCGGCTCATGGTGGCGTCGAGCGCGAATACCAGTCGTCCCCTGGCGCCCGTCCGATGCGGCGACATCGCGCGCGCCCTGGCAACAAAGGCGGCAATGTCGTCGGAGGCGGAGGTATCGGCTTGCGGGACCGAGCCCGCCTTGCCCGATTGCGCGGCTTGCGCCGCGGAGACCTCGCCTGCGGATTTCGGTTTGATCGGTTCGCCGGCCATGAGCACTCGCCAATTGCAGCGAGGCTTATGTGGGCCGGGATCGGGGACGGGTCAATGCCAACCGCAGCGGGTGCGGCCGGCATACAGCTTCGAATCCCGCAGATCAGTTGGCGGCGGTTAGCGGATCTGTTTGCGGTTTCTGGGCCGGCTCGACGACCGACACCGGTCCCGGCTTGGGGATTTTCGGCGGGGCGTTCTTGGTATCGACCGGACCGAGGTCGCTGTCGGTATCGCTCAGGAACTTGTCGAGCATGCTCTGGATGGTATTTTTCGCCTCGTCCGGACCGGTGTCGCGCATGTCATTATGCTGGAATCCGGTATTGACGACGGTGATCCCCGCCTTCTCGCACTGCTCCGCATCCGGAACGACACCGGGGTCAGGCTTGAACTGTGTATCTTTCGAACGGAACGACAGGATCTTGAACTTGCCATCGGTCAAGAACGGCACGCGCAAGTTGTCGAGCGTCACGACCTTCTTGATCTCGTCGGGATACTCTTTGGCGAAATACATCGAGATGTCGCCGCCCATCGAATGTCCGACCATGGTCAGCTTGCTGTAGTTGGCGTTGGGCTGGAACTTCTTCATTTCGTCGACGGCGAAATGGATATTGGCAACGCCGCGCTGTATCTGCGGCAGACGGCCGACATAAAGCTCACCGACTTTGGTCACCATCGGCGGGTCGGTCGGCAGATCATGCTGGGGGCTGAGCACCAGATAGCCACGCGCAGCAAAGGCGTTGGCCAGGAACGAATATTCGGTGTTCTTGACGGTGTTGCCGTGATTGAGGATCGCCACCGGCAGCGTGATCATCCCGGCATTGGCCTGCATTTCCTTGTCATGCCGCACGGCGATATGGACCGCGACCGGACGGTCGTCGCGCGACGGATCCTTGAACATCACCGTCTCGTGACGGATCGCCCACTTG
Organism: Bradyrhizobium sp.; assembly: GCF_049691595.1. Taxonomy (GTDB): domain Bacteria; phylum Pseudomonadota; class Alphaproteobacteria; order Rhizobiales; family Xanthobacteraceae; genus Bradyrhizobium. Next base: position 11,714 of record NZ_JBAVNZ010000035.1, on the reverse strand, counting down.
CTCGCGGTGAAATACGCGACAGTGACCACTGCACTAAGCGAAAGCAGAACGGTGATTCCACGTTTCATGTTCATCCTTGGCGCGTTCGCCCCAAAGGGCTGTTTTGATCGGAGGCTCTTGGGGCCTGTTTGTGAATTATATATGTCACGGCGGCGTGACAGGAAGTCCAAATGTCGTGAATTGTCCGCCTTGTCATTGCGCGGCGCATCAGCCCGATTTGAGATTGCATGACTGTCATTCTTAAACCCTACGGTTGCATCCATTAAGGTCCGGTTCGGCGATTCGACCAAAACCTGTCTAAAACGGCCACCCTCGGCAGGCTCTTTCCGACTTCTTCCCGACTTGTGGTCGCTTCCTCGGTCCGCCATCTCCAGCATCCGCCGGTATCATCTTACGAGCCGGGTTCCCCGTCGCGACGACAACGGCGCGCGCGGCCTTGATGATGATGCGGATAATCCGTCCCGTCCCAGATCCTCGGTTCCGATTTGACCAGGACCGCGGCCGCAGGTCTGTCTTTTGACGCGTTTACTTCGCGCCAATCGGTACCCGCCTCAAGCGCGGGCCGGGCTTTCGCTCGAAAACGATTCTCAGAGCCCGATGATGTCGTGGACTTCGAGCGGCTTGTCGACCTGGCTGAACCACTCGGCCCGGTTGGCGGCGCGGCGGCGGCCGCGCTCGTCGAGCGGCAGTTTGAGCTGGCGCAGCAGGCTCGTCACCTCCTCGCGCGCCGTGACATGGCCCATGCTTGGGCGCGTGCCGAGCGTCGTCTCATCGATGTCGTCGAGCGCGGTCAATCCGCGCGGAAAGAACTCGCGATAGACCACGCGCTCGGCAAAGCCGTCGATCGAACGGAAGCCCAGCCGCAACGACAGGTCCTTGAGGCCGTCGGCGACGAGTTGCTTGTTGCGCGAGCCAATCATCGACAAGCGGTTGCGGACCACGATCCAGTCGGTGGAGGCGCCGTCGAGTTGACGTCGCTTGCGCCTGACATCGCGCACCATCTCCGCGTAGTGGCTTTCGCCGGTCACCACATAGGTGGCGGGGTCCACCGTTCCCAGCACGTCAAAATCGAGGAAGCTGTCGTTGATCGGCGTCACCAGGGTATCGGCCATCGAATGCGCCAGGCGCATCAGGTAGCTGTCCGATCCCGGCGTATCGATCACGATGAAATCGAACGTGCGCTCGACCGCGCTGACCGCTTCCATGAACTGCTGGAACTCGGAGTTTTCATTGTCGGCGATCTGCATGGTCTCGCCGTATTTGATGCAGTAGTGCACCGGTATATCGAGATCCAATCCGGTGCGGCGCGCCCACACCCTGCGGTTGTGGACATAGCGGGTAAAACTTTGCTGGCGGCAGTCGAGATCGATGCTGGCGACGCGCTGACCGGCCTTCATCAGCGCCACGGCGATGTGCAGCGCGGTGGTGGATTTGCCCGAACCACCCTTCTCGTTCCCGAGCACCACCACGTGGGCCGAACCGGATTGACCCTGACTGGTCTGAACTAACATGACTCAACCCCCAAGCGATATCTTCAAATCACACGCGGCTGCGGTCAAGTGAATTGCATCACAACGTTTCTAAATCGTTGTCGGTCTGCCTCGATGATGAATCGATGGGACCATGCGGCGGCGCGGGCGCGCGGCGGCGGGTCGTTAAACCTCAAAACCTCACGCCAACGGGCGTTGGGTGAAGCCGCCTGCCCCTTGCCGCCTTGGCGGCGCTGGCTTGGCCTTGGTAAGGTCGGCTTGCCCGCCGCAAGATCGACGCCAATCCCCGTCGTCCGACTGTGACCCCGAGAAATCGAGCCCCGATGTCGCGAACTCCCATCGTTGTCCGAGCCGTTCCAGCCTTGCGCCGTGCCCTCGATGGCCTGCGCGCCAGGAAGGCCACGATCGCGCTCGTCCCAACCATGGGAGCACTCCATGACGGCCATGTGTCGCTGGTGCGGCTGGCAAAGCGCCGCGCCGCGAAGGTCGTCGTGTCGATTTTTGTTAACCCAACCCAGTTCGCGCCATCAGAGGATTTCGGCTCGTACCCGCGCACCTGGAAGGCCGATGTAGCAAAACTCGCCGCCGAAGCTGTCGACCTGGTCTGGAATCCGGACGTCAAGACGATGTATCCGGACGGCTTCGCCACCCGGATCGTGCCGGAAGGTCCGGCCGCTGCCGGACTGGAAGACCGCTTCCGGCCGCACTTCTTCGGCGGCGTCGCCACCGTGGTCGGCAAGCTGTTTGCGCAAGTCCGGCCTGATTTCGCGATCTTCGGCGAGAAGGATTTCCAGCAATTGCGGGTCGTGAACCGGATGGCCAGGGACCTCGATTTCGGCGTCAGGGTGATCGGCTCCCGCACCGTGCGCGAACGCGACGGACTCGCGATGTCCTCGCGCAACGTCTACCTCACGCCGGAACAGCGTCGGGTGGCGCCGGAACTCTTTCACGCGATGAAGGAAAGCGCCCGCCGCCTGCGGGCCGGCGAGCCAGTCGAGACCGCGATGGCCGCCGGCGCCCGGTTGATTGAGCGGGCCGGCTTCGCGCTCGACTATCTCGAGGTGCGCCACGCCGAGACGCTAGCGCGGATTGCCTCGCCCGAGGACGGTCCATTGCGGGTGCTGGCGGCGGCCCGGATCGGAACCACCCGGCTGATCGATAACATCGCGGTCTAGGGTTTCCGTGTCTATTTGGGCCAATGGCCTGTCCAGATCGCCCCGGCGCAGTTGGCCGCCGGATAATATTGGCGGGCTTCGCCCGCTTGATGGCCCGACCTCGACACATAATTGATCCGATCGAAACACAATTTTGGCGGGTAGTGTCGCAATTCTCCTTGGTGTTGTTTGACGCAACGCTGACGAAAAATTCACACGTACTGCACCGATTGGGGCGCGCAACGATGCGTCGGATGATCGACATTGATTGGCCCCGCTCGGGGCGGTGGTATAGCGTTGCGACCGCGCTGATCTTGGCTGCCATCCGTCAGCAGCGCCATCGGGCCGAAAATTCCCAAGCCGAACAGGTTGATGCCGACGCTCTTGATCGGCGGCTTCGATCGAGCGGTTGCAGTCGCTCGCAAGTTGATCGAACCAACCCGAGATCGCCTGTCGGCGGGACTTGTTGAAGGAGGCGTCATGAATATTCTTCGAGGTTGCATGATGGCGATGATGGTCGCCGCGGTCGGGACCATGGCTGCGAACCAGGCCCAGGCGCAGGCCAAATATGACGAAGGCGCAAATGACTTCGAGATTCGTATCGGCAACAACACGCCGTATACCGGGCCGTCGGCGCCCAGGCTCTCGTTCCTGGGCAAGACAGTTGCCGCCTACTTCACGAAGATCAACGCGGAAGGCGGCATCAACGGCCGCAAGATCAAGTTTATCTCGGCGGATGACTCCAATGATCCAAGGAAGACGCCGGAAGTGGTCCGCAAGATCGTCGAAGAGGACAAGGTTCTGTTCATGGGTGCGCCGTTCGGCTCGTCGCCGAACGCCACTGTCCAAAAGTACCTGAACGACAAGAAAATCCCGCAGCTTTTCGTAATGAGCGGTACCAGCAGGTGGGATCACCCGGATACTTTCCCATGGAGCATGGGTTGGCAGCCAAGCTATGAGGCCGAGGCGCACATCTACGCCCAATATCTTCTCGAAAATCATCCTCGAGGCAAGATCGGCATTCTGTACCAGAATGACGAATTCGGGCAGAGTTACCTAAAAGGCATGAAGGAGGCGCTTGCGGGTAAAATGCAGATCGTCGCCGAAGCCCCGTACGACGTCCGCGCCGAGCCGAATGTCGACGCGCAGATGATCAAGTTGAAGGCTTCGGGCGCCGATATCCTGTTTAACGGCTCGGTCGCCAAGATACCGCTCGCCGCCATCCGCAAGGCTGCGGCGCTCGGTTGGAAGCCGCTGCATATATTGAGCAGCAACGCCTACATCAAGCCGGTAGGCGAGGAAGGCGCCGAGGGTCTGTTGTCGGCAACTTATATGAAGGACACGACGGACCCTGCCTGGCTCAATGATTCAGCCCGCAACGAGTACCTGGCTTTCATGGACCAGTACATGCCCGACGCGGACAAGACCGACACCTTGATCACCTATGCGTACGGTCACGCGCAGACAATCGTGCAAGTTCTCAAGCAATGCGGCGACGATCTGACGCGGGAAAACGTGATGAAGCAGGCGGCCTCGCTCAAGGGGCTGCAACTTCCGATGCTGCTTCCGGGGATCCTGATCAATACCAGCGCGAGCGATCACGCGCCGCTCGAACAGATGCAGATGATGCGGTTCTCGGCCGGACGATGGGAACGCTTCGGACCGCTGCGAAGCGGAATCGATCTGGGCAGCGTCAGTGAGTCTTTCAAGACGATATTCCAATACGGCACAGCCAAACGTGACCTGGCGAACAAGTTGAACGCCAACACCGTGACCCTGATGACCGGCTCGTTCGGCAGCACCTATGCCCAGATCGGCGCCGATCTCGCCTCGGTGCTCGACAGTGGCGAAAATCTGCGGGTGTTGCCGGTTCTCGGACGCGGATCGGTGCAGGCCGTGGCCGATGTTCTGCTGTTGAGGGGAGTTGACGCCGGCATCGTGCGCAAGGACACGCTCGCTTATCTCGAGCGAAAGGATTTTGCCAGCAACATCCGCAATCAGTTCGTCTACGTCACCAAGATGTTCAACGAGGAAATGCATGTGCTCGCGCCGAAGACGATCCGCAGCCTGAAGGATCTCGACGGCAAGACGGTGGTCGTCGATTTGCCGGATGCCAGCACCTTCGTCACCTCGATCAATGTATTCGAGCGTCTCGGGATCAGGCCGCATCTGCTCTATATCGAGCCGCGGCTGGCGCTCGAAATGCTGCGCAAGGGCGAGATCGATGCGATCGTGGCCGTCGAGGGCAAGCCGTTGCAGTGGCTCAGCCAGGTGAGAGATCCCAACCTGCATCTGGTGCCGGTCGGATATGAGAAGCCTCTGCAGGAGGAGTACCTGCCGTCCAGGCTTTCCTCGGCGGACTATCCTAACTTGGTTTCAGACGCCGCCCCTGTCGATACGATTGCGGCCGAGGCGATTCTGGCGTCCTACAACTGGCCACCGAACAGCGACCGCTACCGCCGCCTCTCCTTGCTGGTCGAATCACTCTTTGCTCGAACCGCGCAGCTGCAACGACCGCCGTTCCATCCAAAGTGGAAGGAAATGGCGGTGAAGGCGCCGGTAGCTGGCTGGACCCGCTTTCAGGCGGCGCAGGAGTGGATCAACCGCAACGTTGCCTCGGCCGAGACTGCTGCGGCGACATCCGCCGTGGCCGAGCCGCCGCGCGCAAGCAGGCCGCTGGATCGCGACGATCCGCTGTTTCGCGAGTTCCTGCAATGGCGCGCGAACCGTGCCAACGCCAAGCGTTGACAATCCCTCGAGGATGTCGGCTCCTCGGCGGCTCATCCGTGCCTGCGCCGTCGCAGTGCGATCCTTGGCCGTTCGGCGATCTGTTGCGTCGGCGATCTGTCGCGTTCGAACGGAAGCTGAGACCGGCTTAACCCGCGGGTCGCATCCGGTAGCCAAGCACGACCGCTTCAGACCGCAGCAGCACCCGGGGGGTCAGTGTTCCATGGGTCAGCGAGCATAGCTGGCAAGCGCCTCGAGCTGGCGCCGCGCCTCGGGCGCACCCCACTCCTCGGCTTTCTGATACCAGTTCCGCGCCTGTGCCAGATCGACGTCCTGGTCAGCCACACCGAATTGCTTCGACACGATCGGATCGAAGGTCTTCGCCAAGGCAAGGGCGGCGCGGACATCGCGAGCTTCAGCTGCGCGAAGCAGCAACAAACGAGCCGCCTGCAGATCGCCGGCCACAAGCAGCTCCTGCGCCCTCCTGATGAAGCCTGCGATTTCATCGGGATTGATTTCCCGCGCAGGCAGCGCCGCGCGCGCAGGAGCAGATGGTGCTGGGGGCGCCACGGTCTGTTGCTGTTGCGACGTTGGCGCGGCGGGGACGGAAGGCATCGTTGTGGCGGGGACGGAAGGCACAGTTGCGGTGCTGGCGGAAACCCCGACGGTACTCGCGGGCGTCCAGGTCAGCCGGACCTGGCTGCTGACCAGCGCATCCCCGTCGGAACTCCGAAGCTCCGCGGTCAAATTCATCACGCCGACAAAGTCGGCCGGTGGAATGATCGATGCGTCCGAAATCTCCTGCGCGGGCACGCGCCATTCGCCGCTATTCATCGCCTTGCCGACTGTCAGCCTGGCGCCGGCCGGCATCCCGCCGATGATGACGATCGCACCGGGACCGGGAGCATTGACGTTGACGCCCAGCGACAACGGCTCATTGGCGGGTCCGCCGCCGTCGCGGACTACCAGCGTCGGGGCTGGTTTGCGTTGCGGCGCAGCATACAAGGATGACTTCAACGATTGCCAGGTCGGCAGGGACGCCAATGTATCCTCTTCAGCCGGACCTTGCGATGCCGGAAAGGCAATAACGAAAATCAGCGCGGCGAACGCGGCCACGGCCGCGGCAGCCGCAAAGCTGACGGCGATGCCCAATGATTGGCGGTTCTGGAGGACATAGGGCGCTTCGACCAGTTCCGGCTCCGGCGGTTCCTGCGTAACCTTCGCGATCGCCTCCGCGAAGGTGTCCGGCTGCTTGCGAATTCGCACGACCCGAATTTGGCCCAGTTGCAACTGCCCGACGGTTTCAGGCGTTTGCTGCGCCGACCGGGACGATGCATGATCCGTGGAATCGAGGTCTTGTTGTTTTGGATCGCTCACGCTAACCCCCCACTCTCAGTCGCGCCTGCACAGCCGGGCAGTCAACATTTAACAAGGCCCCGACCCGCCTCGTCATCCCTGCACCAGGAAAATTTCGATCAAACCGGCGGTGGGACTCGGTCGTCCGGTTTGGTCCTCCGGTCGGGCCCCAAACATATTAGCCGCTATTACAGCACCACAGCGAATGCCGGGGTGCACGCCGCAGTAGCCGAGGGTCGGGATGTACAATCCCGACAGGCTTGCCCACGCAGAGTTCATCAGAGTTTCCGATCTGACGGTTCTCCAAACCGAGCGCTTCCACCGATGATGCTCACTAGCCAGAATGGCATTCATGAGTTGCATTCTGGCCTAAAATATGATCGATTGATGTTCGCAACCAGAAATTGACCCAAAATTGGTTAACAGCGCGATGACCTCCGATCCAAGGAAGGGTCGTCGCGCTGAATCGCTGTGGGAAAAGCGGGGCAAGTGCTCGCGACTTGAGCCCCCGACGACGTTCGTTGGGGCGGCGCGTCGGCCCAACGCTCGGCTGACAAACACCCCAACCCGCTTCAGATGCTATCCGACCCACCTCGCGTCGGAACTGAACCCTAGAGCAAACCGAGATCACGCAATTCCCGGCGCATCGGTTCCGGCATCGCCGCCACGCTGGCGGCCCCGGACTTGGTCAGGTCGGGCGGCGCGGCGTCCGCGGCGAAGTAGCGCCAGCCCTGGAATGCCCGCATCGGCCGCGGCGATACTGCGATCACCTTGGGCCGCATCACCAGTCGGCATCGTCCGATTCCATCCTTGTCGCGAAACGGCTCGATCGCGACGATCTTCTCGCGCGCGGCAATTTCGCCGCGGATCACCCAATAGAGCGAGCCGCCGGCGAGGATTTCCGCGTCGCGCTTCGGCGTCATCCGCGTGATGTGGACGTGCCGGAGCGGCAGGCCCTTTTTCCGGGCGGTCGCCATGCGTTCGGCGACCCACTCCTTCAGGTGTTTGACGGACTCGCAGCCGACGGCAAGCTTGATGAGATGAAGCGGCATGGTTCCTATGGTTCAGCGCCGGGCCGGAGGTTGCGAGGGATCATTCGTTCGAGGTCGCAGGCGCCTGCGCCGCGGGAGCGAGTTGGACCGGCGCGCGTTTCGGCGCTGCCTGCTTCTTGACCGCTGGCTGTGCGGGCGGTGCCGGCGCGCTTGAAGCGGTGGCCGGTTTCGACGTGGACGATGCCTGCCCTCCGATAGGCTCCGGCGTCATGATGTTGACCGGCGGGGTGGAAGCCGAGGTTGGGAATTCCGCACTGGTTGGCTTGCCGGTCAGAGCCGATGGCGGAAGCGCGGAAGCGAAGCCCGCCGCGGCCGACGTCGGCGCGTTCCAGGACGGGGCGTAGCGCGTGATCATATTCTCATAGACGCGCTCCTTCATGTTGGCCACGATCTGATGATTATCGCCGAGCGACCGGTATACCGGGCAGGCCGACGGCATGCAGTGGTCGCGCGCGATCAGCACATAGGCCATCAGCCCGTAGCGGTCGCGCTCAACTGCGCGACGCAGCGCTCGCAGCTCGGTCGTCATGTTCCTCTCCGCGGTGGCGATATCGCCGAGCGCTGTCAGGCGGGTAATCTGGGACGCCGCATAATTCACCGCAGCGGCGGCCGACTCCGCGGAACCGAACAGCGTTTTTTCGCAGGCGTTCAACACCGCGTCACCGGCGAGATCATCGATACAGGACAACGCTGGCAGTGTCGGGCTCGTCGGCTGAAACGATCGGTTTTCAGCCGGCGCAACCCGGCCGGCCGGTCCGAAGCCGCGGAGGGTTGCGGCAACCGCGATGCCGATCGCCAGCAGGGTGATGACCGTCAGCGCGCCGTTGGCGACGGATTTTTCCGCGCGCAACAGCGTGATCAGAACGATCATCCCGAAAAACCCGGCCGCGGCAAGCGTCAGCCACATCGGAAAGTTCGGCGAGCGCCAGATGTGATCCAGCGATGAAGCCCAAGCCCAGTTCATGCGCGGTATCCCCTAAGCGCCGCATTAAGACCCAATCAGCGATGGTGAATGCCTCGTCGGTCATTCACCCATTCGGCAGAATGGTTCTGCGAACGGGGCCTTTTGACGGCGATTGGGATGGAAATCGCGCCAAGATCTTGTGGCGCACCACTCCCTCAGGAGACGTCGAGCTGGCTCTCCTTGGCAACCCGTTCGAACGCTTCGGTGGAGTTTTTGATGCGATACTGGCAGTCGTCGCCGTCGGTCGGCAACAGGCGGATCACTTCATAGGTGCCGCTGGCAGCCGGACGCGCCACATTGCTCGCAGTAAAGTAGACAGTCTCTCCTACGGAGTACTTATGCTTCAACGCCCTCTCCATCATGAAGGATTGCCGGCCCGCTCGCGGTCCCCCAGCGATGGCCAGCCTGACAGCCCCTGCGGCAACCTAGCACACCCGGGACCAAAAAAGCCAGCAAGATCAGGGCATGGCAAATACGAAGATTCTTCAGTTTTTCCAGTGCGATAGACGGTTATTCGGTGATTCTACGGGGATTGGAACCGCTCGAGTTCCGGTTGGCGCGATCAGGCCATATGGGGCAGCTTGCCGGCCGGACTGGCGTGATCGACGACGGTCGGGAGTTGATGCGCCAGAACCTGTGCCAGCTGATCGACCGGGATATTGAGCTTGGCGGCCAACTGCCGGATGGTGTCGCTGCCCAGCACATTTTGCAACTGCTCGGCCGTAATCGGCAGATTCTGGCCGTTGCCGATCCAGGATTTGACCTGCCCGCCAAAGCCCGCCTGCTCGAGCTTGGCGACGATCGCCGACAATCCGCCCTGACCGCCATTGCCGAGCACCTCGCTCAGCACAACCGGAACGACCGCCGCCTCAAGCTGACCAAGCACGCCCTTGAGCGCGGCCGAATTTTCCAATGAGTCGAGAATCCCCATCGCCGAGCCCTTTCCATCCACCGGCACGCGCCGGTTGCCGATTGAGACCGCATCTGCCCGGCCGGTCAAGCGGCGATACGCGCGGGGGGTGTCACAATTCGGACTTACACCGCCTCGAATCGTTCGATGACCAGCGTTTCGGCAAGGCCGTCGCGGGTCCATTGCTGGAACGCCGGGAGCGACATCATCGCGTCGACATAGGGCTGCGCATCGGGCGCGACCTTGATCGCATAGGTACGAAACCGGTGCACGACGGGCGCGAACATCGCATCCGCGCCTGAGAAGGCGCCGAACAGAAACGGCCCCTGCTTGCCGTGGCGACGATGGCAATCGGCCCAGATTTGCTGGATCCGCGCGACATTGGCGCGCGCATCATCCGACAGTGCGACGCGGCGGATCGGGCGATGCAGGTTCATGCCGCATTCGTTGCGCAGTGCCGCGAAGCCGGAATGCATTTCCGCCGAAATCGAACGCGCATGCGCGCGGCTGGCGCGGTCCTGCGGCCACAGCTTTGCTTCCGGGAATTTTTCGGCGACATATTCGATGATCGAAAGCGAATCCCAGATCGTGACGTCACCATCGATCAAGGCCGGCACCTTGCCGGAATGCGTGAAGCTCAGGATTCTTTCCTTGTCGGCGGTGTCATTCGTGTACAGCGGAATGAAAATTTCCTCAAAGGCGATGTTGCTGGCGCGCAGCGCCAGCCAGGGCCGCATCGACCATGACGAATAGTTCTTGTTGCCGATCACCAGTTTCAACATTTCAGGAAAATCCTGTCGGGACTGCCACCTTGCCATAGTGCGTTGCACCCGTTCAACCTGTACATGACGTTGATGCCGCCTGCCGCAACTTGCCGCGCGCGACGGCATTGACGATCATGAAGGACGCACCATGCCTGCCTATTGGGTCGATATCGCCGCGGTCGGATTCTTTGTCCTCGAATGGACGGTGTATGCCATCACCCTGGAACACACCGCCTATGGACGCGACAGCCTGTCGGCCCGTATGCATATCTACCGCGAGATCTGGCTCCGGCGCATGCTTGATCGCGAAACCCGCATGGTCGACACGCAGATCATGGCGTCACTGCAAAACGGCACCGCATTCTTTGCCTCCACCAGCCTGCTCGCGATCGGCGGCGCGCTGGCGCTGTTGCGCTCGACCAACGAAGCCCTGGCCGTTCTGGGCGCATTGCCGATCGATCTCACCCCGTCGCCGGCGCTGTGGGAAATCAAATGCGCCGGGCTGACCCTGATCTTCATCTACGCCTTCTTCAAATTCGCCTGGTCGTACCGGCTGTTCAACTACGTTGCCATCCTGCTCGGCGCGATGCCGCCGGCGAGCCAGCGCGATACGCCGGAGGCCGAAGCTCACGTCATGCGTACGACAAGATTGTTCGAAGCCGCTGGCCGGCACTTCAATCGCGGTCAGCGCGCGTTCTTCTTTGCGCTGGGTTATCTCGGCTGGTTCGTCAGTCCCTGGGTCCTGTTCCTGACGACGGCCGCGGTCGTCGTCGTCACCTGGCGCCGGCAGTTCGCATCGAACGCCTGGCGCGCGATGGGAAGTTAGGACACGAAATCCCGCGGTGTGAAGCTGAGGTCGAGCACTTTCCATTCGCCATAGCGGTCGACCGGCAGCATCGCATAGGGCTGGCAGGCCTGCAACGCGCTGATCGCGCCTTGCATCAACAGCGGTCCCTTGATGGACGCGCTTGCCTCGATCAGGACGGGGTCGGCCGCGAGCCTGCCGTCCGGCGTCATGAACACGCGCAACCTGACCTTGACGTCATCGGAGGTCGCGAGTGACCCCGGAAGTTTCGAGCAGGTCCGCAGATGATGCCGGAATTCGGCGACCAGACTGGAGGCGATATCGGCCGCCTGGTTCGCCGGCGCGTCGAAATTGTCGCCAGCCTTGTCGCCGGATCGCGGCGGCGGCATGGTTTGGGACAAGTCCTGCGGCAGGCCCAGCATGACGCGATATTTGATCGACAGATCCGGCTCCGGCGGCGTATAGGCCGGCGGCGGCGACGCCGGTTGCGGT
>NZ_JBAVNZ010000034.1:0-3341 GCF_049691595.1 Bradyrhizobium sp. | reverse complement strand
TCCCGGGCCGGCCCGCGCCGCGCCTCGTCACGTCGGAGATGGTGAAGTCGATGAAGCCGGGCTCGGTGCTGGTCGATCTCGCGGTCGAGCGCGGCGGCAATGTCGAGGGCGCCAGGGCCGGCGAAGTCGCCGATGTCGGCGGCATCAAGATCGTCGGCTTCACCAACGTCGCGGGCCGTGTCGCGGCCTCGGCGTCGAGCCTTTATGCGCGCAACCTGTTTTCCTTCATCGAGACGCTGGTCGACAAGTCGACCAAAGCGCTCGCGGTGAAGTGGGACGACGAACTGGTCAAGGCCACCGCGCTGACCAAAGACGGCGCCGTCATTCATCCGAACTTCCAGCCGAAAGCCTAAGGAGAGTCCGCCATGGATCATATCGCGCAGGCCGTCGATCCCTTCGTATTCCGGCTGTCGATTTTCGTGCTCGCCGTGTTCGTCGGCTATTTCGTGGTGTGGTCGGTGACGCCTGCGCTGCATACGCCGTTGATGTCGGTGACGAACGCGATCTCCTCGGTGATCGTGGTCGGCGCGCTGCTCGCGGTCGGCGTCGGGATGATCTCGAGCGGCAGCGGCTGGGCGCGCGGTTTCGGCTTCGTCGCGCTGATCTTTGCCTGCGTGAATATCTTCGGCGGCTTCCTTGTAACCCAGCGCATGCTGGCGATGTACAAGAAGAAGGCCAAGTGAGCGGCGTTCACCTCGGGGTGGCGAAGACAGATGGGGACCTGAGATGAACGCCAATCTTTCTGCAGTGCTGTATCTCGTGGCGGGGGTGCTGTTCATCCTGTCGCTGCGCGGGCTGTCCAGCCCCGCGACGTCGCGCCGCGGCAATTTCTTCGGCATGACCGGCATGGCGATCGCGATCGCGACCACGCTCGCCGGCCATCCGCCGGCCGACGGCGTCGCCTGGCTGCTGGTCGTCCTCGGCATCGCGATCGGCGGCAGCATCGGCGCCGTGATCGCGCGGCGGGTGCCGATGACCTCGATGCCCGAACTGGTGGCGGCGTTCCACTCGCTGGTCGGCATGGCCGCGGTGCTGGTGGCGGCCGGCGCATTCTATGCGCCCGAGGCGTTCGACATCGGCACGCCCGGCCACATCCATGCGCAGAGTCTCGTTGAAATGTCGCTCGGCGTCGCCATCGGCGCGCTGACCTTCACCGGTTCGGTAATCGCCTTCCTGAAACTGTCGGCGCGCATGAGCGGCGCACCGATCATCCTGCCCGCCCGTCACATCATCAACATCGCGCTCGCCCTGGCGCTGGTGTTCTTCATCGTCCGTCTTGTGGTCTCGGGCGGTGCGCTCGACTTCTGGCTGATCACCATCATCGCGCTGGTACTGGGCGTGCTCATGATCATCCCGATCGGCGGCGCCGACATGCCGGTGGTGATCTCGATGCTGAACTCCTATTCCGGCTGGGCGGCCGCCGGCATCGGCTTCACGCTCGGCAATTCCGCTTTGATCATCACCGGCGCGCTGGTCGGCTCCTCCGGCGCGATCCTGTCCTACATCATGTGCCACGCGATGAACCGCTCCTGCATTTCGGTCATCCTCGGCGGCTTCGGCGGCGAGACCGCGGCCGCCGCCGGCGGCGGCGGGGAGCAGAAGCCGGTAAAACTCGGCTCGGCCGACGACGCCGCCTTCATCATGAAGAATGCCTCGAAGGTCATCATCGTGCCCGGCTACGGCATGGCGGTGGCGCAGGCCCAGCATGCGCTGCGCGAAATGGCCGACACGCTGAAGAAGGAAGGCGTCGAGGTGAAATACGCCATTCATCCGGTCGCGGGCCGCATGCCGGGCCACATGAATGTGCTGCTGGCCGAAGCCAATGTGCCCTATGACGAGGTGTTCGAACTGGAGGACATCAACTCGGAATTCGCCCAGGCCGACATTGCGTTTGTGATCGGCGCCAACGACGTCACCAATCCTGCCGCGGAGGATGACAAGACCTCGCCGATCTACGGCATGCCGGTGCTGCAGGTGTGGAAGGCCGGCACCGTGATGTTCATCAAGCGCTCGCTGGCGTCGGGCTATGCCGGCATCGACAATCCGCTGTTCTACCGCGACAACACCATGATGCTGCTCGGCGACGCCAAGAAGGTGACCGAGAGCGTCGTCAAGGCGATGTGAGCCCTTGCGGGCCACCATGACCGCCCTGAAATGGCTCCTGATCGTCGTTTCGTTCGGCTATGTCAGCGGCCTCGTCGCCCTGTTTGTCGGGCAGCGGTGGTTTTTGTTTCCGATTCCGCAAACCGCGCGCACGGCGCCGGCAGCCGCCGGCTTTCCGGAAGCCGAAGAGCACGTTCTGACCACGGCGGACGGCGAGAAAATCATCGTCTGGCACGTGCCGGCCAGGCCCGGCCATCCCGTGGTGCTCTATTTCCACGGCAACGGAGATTTCCTGGCCGGGTTCTTTGGCCGCTTTCGTGACATGATCTCGGACGGTACCGGTATTGTCGCGCTGTCGTATCGCGGCTATGCCGGCTCGAGCGGGCGGCCGAGCGAGCAGGGACTGATGCTGGATGCCGCGGCGGCGTACGCCTTCACATCGGCGCTATATAGCGCGGACCGGATCGTGGTCTGGGGCTTCTCGCTCGGAACCGGTGTCGCGGTGGCGTTGGCGGCCGAGCAGCCGCTTGCCAGGTTGATCCTCGAAGCGGCGTATACCTCAATCGCGGACGTTGCCGCCGCCGCGTTACCAATCCTGCCGGTACGCTGGCTGATGCGAGACCGGTTTCGTTCCGACGAACGCATGGCGCAGATCACGGCTCCGCTGCTCTTCATGCATGGCGCGGCGGATTCGTCGATTCCGATCGCGTTTGGCGAGCGATTGTTCGCGTTGGCGCGCGAGCCGAAGCAATTTGTCCGCTTTCCCCGAGGTGGCCATAACGATCTGGACAATTTCGGCGCGGCGGAAGCGGCGCGACATTTCATCAATGCCGCAACCGGCTGACGGCCGCCGATCGCTGGCACATCGTCCACTTGCGGAAATCTCGAAGAACGACGACATCGGCGCGTACGGACCAAGGCCGCGCTCGGCATGGGCGTTCCCGGGCACCCCGCCAATATCCTGACTGACTGGTGCGCATGGCGGTGTTCGCCATATTGCATTTTTGGTGTTCGTGCCGTAGCCGAGCCGGGCCGGATATGATTTGAGCGGTGCAGTCGGATGCCGTTGCCGTTTTGTCGTTCACGAGCCGTCATGAAACGGCTGGCGCTGGCGCTTGCCACAATGCTGCCCGTCGCCCTGCCGCAGTCGGCGGCCGCCGCCGCGCTCGAAGGGGCGGCGATGCGCTGGCCGTTCGCGCTTCCCTTCGCCGGCCTACTGCTGTCGATCGCGGCGGGGC
>NZ_JBAVNZ010000033.1:0-3380 GCF_049691595.1 Bradyrhizobium sp. | reverse complement strand
CGCATCTGACCACCCTCGGCGTGACGCCGTCGGCGGTGATCCCGGTTTCCGCGCGCGACGGCGACGGCGTCGCCGAACGCACGCCGCGGATCGCCTGGTACCACGGGCCGAGCGTGGTCGAGGCGCTCGACGCGCTCGAACCGGCGCGACCGCTGGCGCGGCTGGCGCTGCGGCTGCCGGTACAGGCGATCTACAAGTTCGATGACCGCCGCATCGTCGCCGGCCGCATCGAGTCCGGCAGCCTCACGGCAGGCGATGAAATCGTCATCATGCCGGCCGGCAAGATCGCGAGGATCAAGACGGTCGAGAGCTGGCCTCTGACGCCGGTAAGCGGCCCGCAGACCGCGGGACGATCGGTCGGCATCACGCTCGACCGCGAATTGTTCATCGAGCGCGGCGACGTGATCGCCCATGCCGGACAGAGCCCGCGCGACACGCGGCGAATCCGCGCACGGATTTTCTGGCTGCACGAAAAACCGCTGTCGAAGGGCGACGCGATCCTGATCCGCCTCGGCACGCGCGAGAGCCGCGCCAGCGTGGTCGCGATCGAGAAGGCGGTCGATCCCGGCGAGCTCGCCAACGCGCCGACCAGCTCGATCGCGCGCAACCATGTCGGCGAGATCGACATCGCGCTGGCCCAGCCGGTCGCGGCCGATCCCCACGCCGAAAATCCGCGCACCGGACGGCTGGTGATCGAGGTCAACGGCCGCATTGCCGGCGGCGGCCTGGTGCTGTCGGTCGACGCCGGCCAGCGCGCCATCCCGGTCGATATCGTGCCGGTTGAATCGGCATTGCGCCCCGACGAGCGCGCGGCGCGTTACCGTCACACCGGCGCGGTGGTGTGGCTGACGGGATTGCCGGGCTCCGGAAAATCGACGCTGGCGCGTGCGCTGGAGCGCCGCCTGTTCGATAATGGCGGTTCGCCGATCCTGCTCGACGGCGACACCCTGCGCGCCGGCCTCAACGGCGATCTCGGCTTTTCGGCGCAGGACCGCACCGAAAATATCCGGCGCCTCGCCGAAGTCGCAACCCATCTCGCGCGCAACGGCCACATCGCCATCGTCGCCGCGGTTTCGCCATCGGCCGCGGATCGCGCCGCGGCACGGCGCATCGCCGACACCAAGTTTCGCGAGATCCATGTCGCGACGCCGGCCGAGGTGTGCGAGCGCCGCGACCCCAAGGGCCACTATGCCAAGGCGCGCGCGGGCACGCTGCCGGCGTTCACCGGGATCGGCCAGGATTACCAGCCGCCGGCCGAATGCGAGCTTAAGATTGATACCTCGGCGCGCTCGATTGCAGAGGCGACCGACGCGATCGAAAAAATGCTGGCCGCGACCGGAATTCTGTTCGACGAAGTCGTCGACCTCGCCGCAAATATCTGACTTTTCATCCCTTTTCATCGACCCGACTTTGGCGCTAAAAGGGCTGCGAACGCTGCCCTTTGCGGCGCTTTTTACCCTCTCATCACCCTGAAAACAGCGCATAACCGCCGGTTCCCGCGAGAAAAACCCATCATGAATCGTGTCGAGGCCCACGGACTGAAAATTGCCCCTGTCCTGTTCGATTTCGTCGCCAGGGAGGCGACGCCAAAAACCGGGATTTCGCCCGATGCGTTCTGGGCCGGGCTTGCCGCGATCATCGCGAAACTGGGGCCGAAGAATCGCGAGCTGCTCGCCTTCCGCGACACCTTGCAGGCCAGGATCGACGGCTGGCACCGCGCCCACAAGGGCAAGCCGTTCGACATCAACGCCTACACCGCCTTCCTCAAGGAGATCGGTTACCTCTTGCCGGAGCCGGCGACGCAGAAGGTCGAGACCGCCAATGTCGACGAAGAGATCGGCAATATCTGCGGGCCGCAGCTCGTCGTCCCCTTGACCAATGCGCGCTATGCGCTGAACGCGGCGAATGCGCGCTGGGGCAGCCTGTACGACGCGTTCTACGGCACCGATGCGATCCCGCATGAGACCGGCGAAGCGACCAAGGGCTTCAACAAGGCGCGCGGCGACAAGGTCGTCGCCAAGGCAAAAGCCTTTCTGGATTCCGCGGTACCGCTGGCAACCGGCAGCCATACCGATGTGACTTCCTACAGCGTCATCGCCAGCCAGCTCGCGGCCAAACTGAAGAGCGGCAACGCCACCGCGCTGAAATCGAGCGCGCAATTCGCCGGTTATCGGGGAGATGCCGCGGCGCCGAGCGCGGTCCTGCTCGTCAACAACGGCATGCATATCGAGATCAGGATCGACCGCAGCCATTTCATCGGCAAGGATGATCCGGCTGGCGTCGCCGACATGATCCTGGAATCGGCGGTCTCTACCATCCTCGACATGGAAGACAGCGTCGCCGCGGTCGATGCCGAGGACAAGGTGCTGGTCTATCGCAACACGCTCGGCCTGATGAACGGCACGCTGTCGGCCGATTTCGACAAGGGCGGCAAGACGCTGAGGCGTGCGCTCAATCCCGACCGCGTCTACAAGACGCCGGACGGCAAGGAGCTCACGCTGCACGGCCGCAGCCTGTTGCTGATGCGCAATGTCGGCCATCACATGTTCACCGACGCCGTGCTCGACAGTAAAGGCGAGGAAATTCCGGAAGGGCTGCTGGATGCCGCGGTAACCGGCCTGCTCGCGATCCACGATCTCAAGGGCAACTCGAAAGTGCGCAACAGCCGCACCGGCTCGGTCTATATCGTCAAGCCGAAGATGCACGGCCCCGACGAGGTCGCGCTGACCTGCGACCTGTTCGCGCAAGTCGAGAAGATGCTGGCGTTGCCGGAAAACACCATGAAGGTCGGCATCATGGACGAGGAGCGCCGCACCACGGTCAACCTCAAGGCCTGCATCCAGAACGCCTCGAAACGCATCATGTTCATCAACACCGGCTTCCTCGACCGCACCGGCGACGAGATCCACACCTCGATGGAGGCCGGTCCGATGATCCGCAAGAACGACATGAAGGCGCAGCCCTGGATCAAGGCCTATGAGGACTGGAACGTCGATATCGGCCTGATCGACGGCCTGCCCGGCCATGCCCAGATCGGCAAGGGCATGTGGGCCGCGCCCGACAAGATGGCGGACATGCTGGCGCAGAAGATCGGCCATCCGCAGGCCGGCGCCACCACCGCCTGGGTGCCGTCGCCGACCGCCGCCACGCTGCACGCGCTGCATTATCATCAGGTCAATGTGCCGGCACGCCAGCAGCAACTGGCCAAGGGCGGCCCGCGCGCAAAACTGTCCGACATCCTCACCATTCCGGTATCGCAATCGAACTGGGCGCCCGACGATGTGAGGCAGGAGATCGACAACAATTGCCAGGGCATTTTGGGCTATGTGGTGCGCTGGATCGACCAGGGCGTCGGCTGCTCCAAGGTGCCTGATATCCAC
>NZ_JBAVNZ010000032.1:0-9005 GCF_049691595.1 Bradyrhizobium sp. | reverse complement strand
GACGGGCGGCGATCTGCGCCGTGATCGACAGGCCGCGCGCCGAAGCCTTCGCAATGGTGTCGAGCGTCTGGCGCCAGCGCCGCGGCGCCTTGTCGTTCTGCGTGATCGAGAACGAAACCGGGATCTTGGTGTTCTCCGCGACCCGCAGCATCATCGGCAGGTCTTCGTTGATGGTCGAGAGATCGAGCACGAATTGCAGCACGCTGCGGCCGACGCCGTGCATGGCGCCGGCAATCGCGGTCAGTTCATCCTCGCCGGCCTTCAGCGTCGGCGTGAAATCGCCGGTCGAGGTGCGGTGGTTCAGGGTGCGCGAGGTGGAAAAGCCCAGCGCCCCGGCCCGCACCGCGTCGCCCGCCAGTGCCGCCATCGCCTTGTTGTCGTCCGGCGTGGACGGATCGCGGCGCGCGCCGCGGTCGCCCATGACGTAGACGCGCAGCGCGGCGTGCGGCAGTTGCGCGCCGATGTCGACGTCGAAGTGACGTTTCGAAAGCCATTCCATGTAATCCGGAAAGCTTTCCCAGGCCCAGGGAATGCCGGCGCTCAGCACCGGTTCGGGAATGTCCTCGACGCCTTCCATCAGCTGGATCAGCCGCTGATGGTCGCTCGGCCGGCACGGCGCAAAACCGACGCCGCAATTGCCCATGATCGCGGTGGTGACGCCATTCTGGGAGGAGGGCGTGATGTCCTGGCTCCAGGTGACCTGGCCGTCATAATGGGTGTGGACATCGACAAAACCCGGCGCCACCAGTCTGCCCCTGGCGTCGATCTCTTCCTTGCCGGTCCCAGCAACCTTGCCGACTTCGGTGATGCGGCCGCCTGATATCGCGACATCGGCTTCGAACAATTCGCCGCCACGGCCATCGGCAATATTGCCGCCGCGGATCACGAGGTCATGGCTGGAGGTCATGGCGATTCATCCCGGTTCGGCTTCGTTGCCGGCATCATGGGTGGGCCCCCGATGCTGTCAACCGCCGGGGATGGGGCTCAGGAATGCATCAGCCCCGTGACCGGCGCCTCGGAAGCGGCCCGCGGCCTGCGGTCGGTAGCCAGCGCCAGCAGCACCGTCAGGAGCATGAACGCCACGGAAGCCCCGAACACCCAATGCGGCATGTTCTGGTCCATGATCCAGCCATACAGCAGCGGGCTGACGATGCCCCCCAGGTTGAAACCGGTGGAGACGATGCCAAAAGCCCGGCCGGCAGCTCCCGCCGGCGCCGCGTTGCGGACCAGCATGTCGCGCGAGGGGGCGATAGCGCCGCCGAGGAATCCGGCGGCCCCCATCGCCACCGTCAAGACGACCGGCGGCAGGTTGACCAGCGCGACCACGAGCACGATGCCGGCATTGATGCCAAAGCAGGTCGCGGCGACCTGCCCATGGCGCCGGGTGCGGTCGGCGAGGTAGCCGCCGGCCAGCACGCCGGCGGCGCTGGCGCCGAGAAACGCCGTCAGCGCGATATTGGCCGACGAGAACGACACGCCATAGCCGCTCATCAGCGCCACCACGCCGAAATTGCCGATGCCGGCATTCGACAGGCTGAGCAGCATGAAGAACACGGTCAGCACAATGATCGCCGGCGTCATCACGTTGGCTTGCTGTGTCGGCGCGTCCTCGGTCCTGCGCTTGTCGGCGCCGGCGTCGGGAATGCCGACGAGGATGAGCGACAGCGCCACCAGCGGACCGACGGCGCCGGCCACGATCAGCGCGCCAAGGCCGCCGACCGACGCCACCAGCACGGCGACGATGGCCGGCGCCACTGCGCTGCCGAGGAAACCCGCAAAGGTGTGGATCGAAAAGGCGCGGCCCATCCGCGCTTCATCCATGTGCGCCGAGAGGATGGCGTAATCGGCCGGATGATAGACGCTGTTGGCGAGGCCGAGCAGCGCGGCGCTGACGATCAATGAGGGATAGCTCAGGTGCATGCCGAGCCCGATCAGCGCCAGGCCGCCGACGGTCAGGCCGATCAGGAGGATCTTGCGGGCGCCGATATGGTCGGCGAGATAGCCGATCGGGGCCTGGGTCAGGCCGGACACGACCGCGAAAACCGTCAGTGCAAAGCCAAGCTCGATATAGCCGACGCCGAGCTGCTCCTTCAGGAACGGAAACAGCATCGGCAGCACGAACAGATGAAAATGGCTGACCCAGTGCGCCACCGAGATCGCGGCGAGCGTTCGCAGCGAACCGTCCGTCTTCACTTGTTGCGGTGCAGCCAGAACGTCGGCCATGTCTGTCACAAGCTCCGTCTCGATAAGCGGCCCGGCAAGGCCTGACGAAAATCAAAGCCTGACGAAAATAGAGGCTGGCTGCTATTTGTCCATGAATGCCGCTGCATGGCTGCCCTCGCGTGCGGCGGATAAAGCATCCCGCGGATGGAGCGCGAGGGCTGCGTTGACGTGCAGGGCGGGCAAACCCGCGCGCTGCGCCCACCACCGATCTAAACGGTCAACGTGATCCGGTGGACACGCTTTCCGCCTTCGCGCTTTGAGGTACGGCGGACAAGTCGCTTTGCCTGCCCTGCGACCACGCCGTGTCTAAAGCGGCTCGTCGTCGTTGCCGGTGCGATCACGCTTCGGCGTAGCGATGTCGCCGTCCTCGAACTCGTCGTCCTCGTCAGGCGAAGGCGGGGGCAAAGGCGAAGGCTTCCTCGTCTTGTCGTCGCTTTCCTTGCGAGGCCCACCGTCTTTTCCGATTCCACCCATGTCCTTGCCTTTGATAGCATCGGCCGATCTCTGGCCAGCCATTCCGTGACATTCGTGGCCTGACCTCAATCTCACCGACATTGCCGACACAATAGCGTTAACCGGGCGAACTTTCCTGCCTTTTTCCGTTGTTCGGTGTAAAGGGAGGCACAACAAAGGATCATTCATGAAGAAGCCCAAGCTCGAATTGGAAGCGCAGCAGCCCCGTCATATCGTTCGCGCCGACAAGCCACCGACCAGCGGCTATTCGCTGGTGGTCGACGGTCATTTCAAATCACACCACGACACCGTCGAGGCCGCCGAAGAGGCGGGCATGGCCTTGAAGCATCAATACCAGATGCTTCAGGTTCAGGTTTACGACGCCGAGACCAGGACGCGGTCGATGATCGAGTGGCCGGCGCCGTCCTGATCGGTTTTTGAGCCAGGGCCTGCCCGGCACCTGGATAGCGCGGCGGATACCGGTCCGCGCCAGGAAAATCCGTCACAGCAAAAACGTGAAATCTCCGGTTCTGATCCGATCAGAACCGGACGGAATCAAGTCCGCCGTCCGCCGTCCTGCCGGCTTGCCAGCCAATCCGTCAGCGCCGGGCCTTTTTCCGCTGATTTGTTCGGCTTGGCCCGCGCCTTCTTGGGCGCGGGCGCCGGGCGTGGAGGCTCGGCCGCCTCGCGGGCGAGTCGCAAGGCCTTCAGCCTCGCCATGTTGTCGAGCACGGACTTTGTGACGGCGTCGCGATCAGTCTTGCCGGTCCTGGCATCCAGGGCTGTCCTTGCCGCCTTGTTGACCCGCGCTCCGGCGCGGTCTCGATCTTCCTTGGTCATTTAAGCTGACTTCTTTTTGTTGGGCTGGGCCTTTTTGTTGACCTTGGCTTTTGCCTCCGGCGGCTTGGCGCGGTCGGCGGCTTCCTTTGCCAGCCGGAGTTCGCGCAGTGCCGCTGTGCGTTTTCGTATCGCAGCGTCGGCAGCCGCGATGTCGGCCATCGCCTTGATGCCTTCGACTTGCTGGGCGAGCTTTCGATTCAGCCGGATCTGCTTGAGTTCGGCAGCGCTTTTCACCTCGTCATTCATCGCTTGCCTTTCATGTCATGGCGCACATCGCCGTGCGGCGGCCCGGTTCCGATCCTATCATGCATCGGATGGCCGGAGGGGGTTCTTTGGGCTCATATTGTCACGGAAACAGGCCCTTTTTGAGGAAATCAGCCATCGTGGTGAAGGGCCGACAGGCCGGTCTGGAGGGTCTCCAAACCGGCGGTTCCGATCAGAACGTGGCGCCGGCCTTTACCATGTAGGCCCGGCCCGGCAGCGGATAGGCACTGAAGCGGCCGTCGGTGAATGAACTCGCGATCGCGTAGTCATAATACAGCGCATTGAAGAGATTGTTCACGGAGAGCGACCAGAAGAAGTGCTGATAGGCTCCGCTCAGCTTGAAATCGACCGTCGCGTTGGCCGGAATCCGGCGCTGGGTGTTGGCCTGGTCATTGTCCATGAAGCGCTCGCTCCAGGCGCGCAGCGTCGCGTCCGCAACGAGATAGTTTTGCCAGATGTTCCAGCTCACGCCGCCGCTTGCCGTGTAGCGGGACACCAGCGGAACGTCATTGCCGGCGAACGTCCCTTCGCGGAACACCGCGCGGCTATAGGCGAAGCCGCCGCGCAACAGCACGCCGTCGCTGACGCGCAGCGACGCGCTGGTCTCCGAGCCATAACGCCGGGTCGGATCGAGATTGACGTTGAAAAACCGCGCGGGGATGAAATGGATCTCGTTCTCGAGGTCCATCGTGTAGACGCTCGATTGTATCTCGAACGGCCCGGACCTGATCCGAAAACCCGCTTCGATATCGTGAGACGTCTGGGTTTTCAGTTTGAAGTTCCCGGAAAGGGGATTGAAGAAAGGATCGAAGGCCGGGCCGGAGGATACTCTTTCATCGACATTCGGCGTACGGAACGCGCGAGCGGCGCGTCCGAACATCGAGAACACCGCGTTAAAGCGATGTTCGATGCCGATATGCAGGGCGTGTTGGGTCTCCTCGCTGTCGAGAGGCGTCGCCTCGGCGCTGAAGGCTCCCGGCGCGAATGGATCGTAGCGATCTCGCGCGCTGAGGCTGGTGCGTTGAATTCGGCCGCCATACGAAAAGTCCGTCGTTGGCAACAGGCCGATCGTCTGCTGCCAGTATCCAGCCAGCGTACGTTGATTGAGGTCGTAGACGTGAATTGGCGGCGCGCCGCGGGACTCGGGTCGATCCGAATGGTAGGTCGCATCGTAATAGTCCACGCCCGTCAGAATGGCAGAGGGTAACCCCGGCATCACGTTCTTGATGCTCAAGCGGGGGGTGATCGACCACGTCTGCAGATGGGTGTCGACATAGTTGAACGGAATCGCCGGAGAATTGCCGAAGAACCCGGCCTGCTGCTTCTTGTCCCGCACGCCGCCATCGACGATGAGTTCGGCGCCGTTCCACAATGTCCTGGTGAAGCCGGCGGTGGCGTTGGCGCCCTGCTGGTTGCCGTAGTCGAACGGCGTGTTGGTGCCCCGGCGATCGGTAACGAGCTGATTCAATCCGATCGATGGATCGACGGTGCGGCCGCCCGGGAAGCCCAGTTTCTGATCGTCGCCGGAAAGGGTCAGGAACGCGGTGAGGCCGGGCGTGGCGTAGTTGACGTTGCCGACGCCGTTGCGCTGGTCGAGTGCATTGTTGACACGGTAACCGTCGGACTTGATGCCGTTGCCGTAGAAGGACGTGGACCAGGGTCCGGAGTTGGTTGCGGCGGAGACCGAAGCCATGCGCTGGTTGAAGGATCCGGCTCCCGCTTCGCCGCGCATCGCGACCGGCGGGCCGCCAACGCCGTTTTTCAGGACGATGTTGATGACGCCGCCGACGGCGTTGTCACCATAGAGCACGGCGCCGCTGTTGCCCCGGGTGATTTCGATCCGTTCGATCGAATCGCGTGGAATCGTGCCGAAGTCCACGCCCTGCATATCGACGTCATTGACCCTGCGCCCATTGATGAGGAGCAGGGCATTGGAGGCGGCGAACGCGCCAAATCCGCGCAGGTCCACACTGGTCTTCGCGCCATTCACGCCGCCAAACAGGCTTGTCAGCTGGACGCCGGGGGTCTGCGCGATGATTTCCTGCACGGTCTGCGCCGGAGAGCGGGCGATATCTTCCGCGGTGATCACGGTCAATGACGCCCCCACAATGCCGCTGAATTGCCGGACTGTGATTGCTCCCGACGGCGATGTGCCGGACGGCGAAACGCTGGAGCCGCCTGACGGCGCAGGATTCGTGTCGGTGGTCGGCGTGAGATTCGGAGCCGTGCGGTGCGGACCCGAACTCTCGTCATCTGACGGTTTGGCCCGCGTCCGGTTCTGGTCGATGGGCGGACTGACTTCGATCGGCGGCAACTGGTCCGCCGCTGCCAATTGCTGTGCCTGCGCGCCGGAAATGCCCAGGGAGAGCAGGGGTACGAGAACACTGGAAGCGAGCAAATAGTTGCGACGCCGCGGTGCGGCGATGCGGATGCAAGACATGGTTCAAACCTCGGTATGACGTCAGTGGCACGTCACAGCGAACCAAGTCTCACCCTCGTGCTTGCGCAGCCTGGGTGAAGCTAATGTCTGTACTCCCCGACCGACATCTTCGCGTGTGACCACGGCTGACGGCAGGTCTCCTGGCTCGCGGGTCGTTACCCTTCGTCGCCTTCCCAGGACCGAGATTCCCAGTGGCCTGTGACGAAAGATTCACCGCTTACAGTTGCGGGGGCAGCCGCGGCATTGGGGATCTCTCCCCGCACCGCATTCCCTTTTGATCCCCGAGAAGGGAACCGTCGAAAACATCTAGAATTGTGCCGGACGAAGAGTCAATCCCGGCGGCGAACCCCGGCACCGCAGGGTACGCTTTTTGTTCGCCTGTCGCTTGTATGCCACCTCAATCGCTGTATGAGCATGGCGCGATGAGCGTTTGGAACATGACGACAGCGGCCGATATCGCCGCGCGCCGGCGCATCGGCTTGACCGCGGCGCTGGCCGCGCTCGTGGCGCTGCTGGTGCTGGTCTCGCTCGGCATCGGTCCGGTGCGGTTGTCGCCGCTGACGGTGATCGAAGCCATATGCGGCGGCGGCAGCGACGTGTCGCAGGTGATCGTGCGGGAAATCCGCCTGCCGCGAACGATTCTGGGGCTCGCGATCGGCGCCGTGCTCGGATTGTCGGGCGCGGCGCTGCAGGGCCTGTTGCGCAATCCGCTGGCCTCGCCCTCGCTGTTCGGCGCGCCGCAATCGGCCGCCTTCGGCGCGGTGCTGGTAATCGCGCTCGGCCTTGCCGACGTGCGGTCCTACGCGCTGCCGGTGGCGGCGATCGTGGCGGCCTTCGGTTCGGTGTTCGTGCTGCTCACCATCGCCGGCCGCAACGCCGGGCTATTGATCCTGATTCTGGCCGGCCTTGCGATTTCGAGCCTTGCGGGAGCTGCGACCGCGCTGGTGATGAATCTGTCCAGCAACCCCTTCGTGGTGCTGGAAATCGCGTTCTGGCTACTGGGTTCGCTGGAAGACCGCAGCTTTGTGCATGTGATGCTGGCGCTGCCGTTCATCGTGGCCGGCGCGATCATCCTGTTC
Organism: Bradyrhizobium sp.; assembly: GCF_049691595.1. Lineage (GTDB taxonomy): Bacteria > Pseudomonadota > Alphaproteobacteria > Rhizobiales > Xanthobacteraceae > Bradyrhizobium. The sequence goes on along the minus strand of NZ_JBAVNZ010000032.1, from coordinate 1,706 downwards.
AGCCAGCGCAACGCTTTTCGCGCGCTCAGCCTTGGCGAGGAAACGGCACAAAGCCTGGGTGTCGACGTCGGGTGGCTGAGGCTCACCGTGATAACAGGCGTCGCGCTCGGCGTCGGCGGCGCGGTCGCCGTCACCGGCACCATCGGCTTCATCGGCCTGGTCGCGCCGCATCTGATGCGGCCCTTGATCGGCCACGATCCGGCGCGGTTGTTGCTGCCGAGCGCATTGGCCGGCGCGGCGCTGCTGCTGTCGGCCGATATCGCCGTGCGCATCATTCCCTCGACCAGCGACATCAAGGTCGGCGTGCTGACCTCGATCATCGGCGTGCCGTTCTTCCTCTATCTGATCATGCGCGAGCGCCGGGCGCTCGCGGGAGGCGTCGCATGACCTATCTGCGCGCGCAAAACCTCAGCGTCGCGCTGGGCGGCCGGACGGTGCTGAAGGATGTTTCGCTTTCGCTGTCAGCGGGCCATCTGGTGGCGCTGGTCGGGCCGAACGGCGCCGGCAAGACCACGCTGCTGCGCGCACTGGCCGGATTGCTCCCGTCCGACGGCGCGATCGATGTCGGCGGCGATGCGCTGGCGAGGCTGCCGCTGCGCGAGCGCGCCAAACGCTTTGGCTACCTGCCGCAGGGACACATCGTGCACTGGCCGCTGCCGGCGCGCGACATCGTCGCCCTCGGCCGCTATCCGCATGGCGCCACCGATCCGGCGCGCCTTGCGCCGCGCGATGCCGAGGCGGTGCTGCGGGCGATGCAGGCGGTCGATGTCGTCGAGTTCAGCGAACGCCGCGTCACCGAATTGTCCGGCGGCGAACGCAGCCGCGTCGCACTCGCCCGGGTGCTGGCGGTGGAAGCGCCGGTCATTCTGGCGGACGAGCCGACCGCTTCGCTCGATCCGCGCCACCAGCTCGAGGTCATGAAAGGCCTGCGCGCGGCGGCCGACAACGGCGTGCTGGTGGTCGTGGTGACGCATGATCTCGGGCTGGCGGCGCGATTTGCCGATTCAGTGCTGGTGCTTTCGGAAGGACGCCTGGCCTCGCAGGGCACGCCGGCGCAGGCGCTGTCCGAGCGGGTGATGGCGGACGTGTTCCGGATCAGCGCCTATCGCGCCGAATATCAGCGCGAGGCGGTGATCGTGCCGTGGGCGGAAATCTGATGCGCCGGCGTCTTGCATGCCTGCTCGCGATCGTCGCGCCGGCGATTTCCGCGACCACGTCCCTTGCAGCCGATCCGCCGCGGATCGTGTCGATGAATGTCTGCACCGATCAATTGCTGCTGACGCTGGCCGACCCCGGGCAGATCCTCGGGCTCAGCCGGTTCTCGCGCGATGCCTGGCAATCCTGGGCGGCCGGCGACGCGCGCCGCTATCCGACCCTGTCGGGCGGCGCCGAGGACGTGCTGGTGCGGAAGCCCGACATCGTCGTCGCCAGCCTGTTCGACAAACGCTCGACGCGGGAGCTTCTGAGGGCGAAGGGCCTGCATCTCGTCGAATTCACGGTGCCGCGCACGCTGGACGAGGTGAAGGACCAGATCCGGGAGATGGGGGAGGTGGTGCGGCATCCGGATCGCGCCAGCGCCGAAATCGCCCGGCTCGATGCCGCGATCGCGCGCGCCCGGCAGGCCGTGAGCGAGAAGCATTATCGCGTGCTGCCGCTGTCGCGGCGCGGCTGGGTGCCGGGCCGCGACGCTCTGGTCAGCTCGCTCC
>NZ_JBAVNZ010000031.1:0-3812 GCF_049691595.1 Bradyrhizobium sp. | reverse complement strand
GGTGGGAATCCTGCGGGCACGTGCAACGGCGCAATTCATAACTTGGCAATGAAAAGCGTGCGAAGTGGCTGTTGGTTACCAATGACCCCTTTTTGGGGCTCGCCGCGTTCAACCGGCAATTCTGGCGGCGCGCCACGGCCGAACCCAGACGATCAGGTTTCGGCGTCGCGGTCCTCACTTCACGGTCACAGCCATCTTGATCGACGGATGGATGTTGCACCGAACCCTGTATGAGCCGGCCCTGTCGAATTTATGGCTCAGCGCGGCGCCCGGTTTCTGTAGCCCAAGGTCAATCGAATCGTCGTCTCCGGGTCCGAAAATGTGGATGTTATGTATAACGTCATCGCTGTTGGTGAAAATCAAGCGGTCGCCCTTTGCCAACGACGCCGACTTTTGACTGATGGCCAGTCCGCGCTGGTCAACCGTAATCGTGGTTGCGGCGTGCACGGCGACGATGATCCCCATCAGAAAGCCAGTGGTTGCTGCGAGGCGAATCGGCATCAGGATCGGCATGACTTTCTTCGTCCGCGAATGGAGTGACAGGAATGGCTAGAACTTCACGGCTGTCCAAAGACTGAAATAGAAGTGATTGTTTCTGCCAGCGTTCGCGTGGCTTCCGTCGAAGCTGAAATAGTTTACGTACTGCGCGGCCAGCCGAAGGTTCATGTTTTGAAACGGCGAATCCGGTTTGCCCCAGGGTACATAGGCGACTTCGAAAATCATGCCGTCCGAGTTAGGGCTGCCATTTGGCGTGGTCCAGTAGTTGCTGTCGGCCGTACCGGTGGTGCGGAAATACTGCACTGACGGCGTAACCGTGGCCGCGATGCTATAGGAGACATCAAAGCGCATGGTGTCCAACCAGTGTTGAGGCAGCGCCCCGGTCAGGGCGAGCGCCTCGGTCGCCATTTTGGAGGTTTCGCGGATATAAGTCGCATGAGCGGATAGCCTGTCGCTGGTTACTTTGGCGGGATCCGAGATGTACTGGTAGTTCGCATCGACCGCGATGTCGGTCTTGCGGACAGTGAAGCCGAGGGTCTGGTCGCCACCAGGAACGACATTGGCGGACAGTGCGTAGGCGCCGATCTCCGCGTGATGACTCTTGCTCCCCCAGTCTTTGATCAGGGCAACCCGTGCATAGGGGACAAAGGCGGTGGTTTGGTCGCCATCGCCGGGGATCTGGCCCAGTGCCCTCAACGTAGGTGCGTTGAGGCCCTTGTAGACATCACCCTCCAGGTAAAGGAAGTCATTCCACAGTGTATAGACGCCCACGCCTGCGACGCGCTGTCCGAGACCACCATCGACCAGAGTTGAAGCCATCGGCGTCGGCGCCAGCGCCGATCGGTTGTACGGAAATCCCCAGGCCGGCGTCGAGTTCCAGGGGTCTTGTACCGTCGGGTTGTTGTTGGCTGTGATGCCCCAGAGCACTTCCTGGCCAAGCAAATCACCCTCGCTCGCATAGCGGATATCGACGTTGTTCAGTGCGGCCTGCTGTGCCACGCCGTCGTAATTCAGCTCGACGAAGCCGCCGAGCCTGGGTGCGATTTGTCCGGCATAATACAGCGACAACTGATCGACGGCGAAGTTGTCGTTCGGCCTGAAGCCGGGCGCGGCTCCGCCAGGCTGCGGCTGCAGGGTGTGGGTGAATGAGGATTGCGTGGTCATCGCCAGAGGCAGTCCGTGGTCCTTGCCATCGCTGGCGACATAGCCGTGCAGTTTGAAGTCGCGCCCGTAGGGCGTCAGTTGCGGTCCGAACGCCCCGATGTGGCAGGCGGCGCAGGGTTGGCCGGTTTGAATCGCGAAAGACGGTACGGCGAGCGCCGGATCCGTCCTCAGGACCGCCGATGCTGACAGCAGGATCAGGAAACCTTTGCCAGAAAGTATGAAGGCGATCGTTGATGCGCGATTGGCCTTCGGTCCGGCCGCAATCCCAATCCCAAAGACTGTTTTCTCTGTGGGGAGCAAAGCTTGAAATCCCGCCCGGCAACCCGTTTCGCAGATCGAACAGGCGCGACCACCAAATCAAAACATGGTTAACGAACGGTTAGATTTCGGGCCGCAGCCAGGCTGGGTTTGTGCGGCTATTTCGACAGCGCAGGGGCGCGAAAGGTCACCGCTTTGATGTTGAGGCCACCGCCAATCTTACCGATACCGAATATTTAGCGGTTTTAGCCTATCGTTTTCCACCAGGTATGAGTTGGGGGCGACAGCATGGTTCTTGGCAAGAACGATACGGGAGCGGGAGATTCGAAATTCGAATCCGGTCGCGCCGGCAGAGATTACAGATCTTTTCGTCGTCGGCTCGCAATGGGCGCAATGAGCGTGCTAATAATCAATCTTGCGGTCGGCCTGTTCGCTCGCCAACAGCAACACGCAATTATGGATTTCGCCGTCGAGATATACGACACCGCCTTCATTTCCACCAACTATGTTCATCTCGCGCAGAAATCGTTTCAGCATTTTGCCAACGACCGCTTGCGCGCCGTTGGTCCGGTCGAGATTTCCAGGGCCAATCAAGATCTGGAGCGCGCGCTAATCGAGCTGGATGTCGCGATTGAACGGTCGGCGTCTTCCCAGGCCCGCACCCTGGGACTCGAAATCAGGGCAAATATCCTCGCGCTCGCCGATCTCGAAGGGAATTCGACGGAACTGCCGTCCCGGCTGGGTATGATCGGCCAAGCCTTGGACAGGTTGGCCGACGGCAACTCGGCCGTCGGCCTAAGAGCTCGCGACGACATTGAAGCCTTCTCCAACGATGCCGATATGCTGCTGCTGGCTTCGATTGTCACCAGCATCACGCTGGCCGGAATAGCGCTAATCGCGCTTCACCGCCTGATCGCTCGTATTGTCCAGATGGCGTCTTACGATTCACTCACGGGCCTGCCGAACCGATCTCAATTTCGCACATACACGACCAACGCCCTCAACAATTTGGAGAGCGACTCGGGCATAGTCGCGGTGCTGAGTCTCGATCTGGATCGCTTCAAGAACGTCAACGACACGCTAGGCCACCACACCGGCGATCTCCTCCTTTTCGAAGTGGCGCGGCGTATCGAGCAATTGTTGCTGAAAACGGATATGGCCGCGCGCTTCGGTGGCGATGAATTCGTAATCCTGCGAACTGCTGCGCAGCAAGCTTCGGATGCCGGTGCCTTGGCGGAGCGTCTGATTGCCGCCCTTGGCGTGCCCTACATAATTCATGGTCAACAAATCCTGATCGGCGCCAGTGTGGGCATCGCCCTGGCGCCGGATCATGGAATGGACACCGATAGCCTCCTGCGTAATTCCGACGTAGCGCTCTATCGCGCCAAGGCCGATGGCAAAGCGCGGTACACATATTTCACCGCCGAAATGAACGCACTCAGGCAATCGCGTCGCCTGATGGAAATCGAGTTGCGCGACGCGCTGAAAAAGCAAGATATCGCCGTCTTCTTCCAGCCGCTCATCGATATTTCGACGGGACGGGTCGAGGGCTGCGAGGCGCTGGTCCGATGGAATCACCCTACGAAAGGTTTCATTCCGCCGCTCGAATTCATTCCGCTGGCAGAGGAAACAGGCATCATCCTCGACATCGGCGAATATGTCCTGCGCGCGGCCTGCGAGGAGGCCGCCTCCTGGACACGACCCATCAGGGTTGCCGTCAACTTGTCGGCGCTTCAGTTTCGCTCCGGCGATATCACGGCTCTCGTCGCTTCCGTTCTGGAGGAGACCGGTCTGGAAGCGAACAGACTCGAGCTTGAAGTCACCGAATCGATCTTGATCGAGGACAAAGACCGGGTGATGCACATTCTAACGGCGCTTCGCGAACTCGGAGT
>NZ_JBAVNZ010000030.1:0-40425 GCF_049691595.1 Bradyrhizobium sp. | reverse complement strand
ACTGGTACATGAACGGAAAGATCGAGATCGATCCGATGATCACCCACGTCCTCAAGCTGGAGGAGATCAACAAGGGATTCGATCTGATGCACGAAGGCAAGTCGATCCGCTCGGTCGTCGTTTTCTGAACCAAAAACGTCAAACACAAGGAGGATAGGCCTATGACTGTTAATATCCACCCATCGGTAGACAGCGGGGTCAAGAAGGGTTCAGGCAGCTTTGCCGGCGGAACCCTGGTCTGCAAATGCAAGGACAAGCCGGTCAAGGTCAGCGTCAAGGGCGATGTCGCTCACAACCATGCCTGCGGCTGCACCAAGTGCTGGAAGCCGGCCGGCGCGACGTTTTCCGTCGTCGCCGTGGTTCCGCGCGATAATCTGAAGGTGCTCGAAAACGGCGACAAGCTTCACATCATCGATGCTTCGGCGACGATCCAGCGACACGCCTGCAAGGTTTGTGGCACGCATATGTATGGCCGCATCGAGAACAAGGGGCATGCGTTCTACGGCCTCGACTTCATCCACCCCGAACTTTTCCAGGAAGCTGGCTCGGCGGCTCCGGGGTTTGCGGCGTTCGTGTCGTCGGTGATCGAGTCCGGCGCGAAACCCGAGGCGATGGGAGGAATCCGGTCTCGTCTCAAGGAACTCGGGCTGGAGCCCTATGACTGCCTGTCGCCGGCGCTGATGGATGCACTCGCCACCCATGCGGCGAAATCCAAAGCGGCTTGATCCGCCAATCGTGCGTCCGCCGGTGGTGGCAATCGCCACCGGCGGAGCGCCGCGACTCGCGGTGCGCTTGCGCGTCGTCAAACCGCGGTCATAGCGGTAGTTTCAGCGTGATAAGGCGGCCGGCATTCCATGGTTGGCGAAGGCGCGCCCGCCAGCCGCCAATCCACCTCGAGGCCTGCATCCCACCTCAAGGCCTGCATCGCGCGCGCCAGGCAAATTCCCTGCTGGCAGGAAGTCACAAAGGGACTTTCCGCGATTTCGGACCGCAGAGGGCCGGCCGCTTGCGCACGCATGGAATCGGCCGGCCAGCTGGTGACGCGGTCCTGATGCCGGCTGTTCCCGCGGTCCACTGGATCCCTACTGGACGCCATATCCCGGCAAGGTGACGCCAGCCCTATCGTCAGGCGCGCGGTGGCTTCGGCGCCAGGCCGGCAAGACTAATCCGGATTTTGATCGGGCCGCCTTTCGGATGTCGGGGCGCCGCGCATTCCCGTAACCCCGGTTTTGTCGAAACGATCCGGTCCCCCTGCGGTATCCCTGCGGTATTGCCTCATGATATATGGCCGATATACGCTTGGGATGAATGTATTGGGCCGAGTCAGCGATTGAACCGGCCTATGTGGGGAATGAGTTGACGCGAACGCCAACAAGACGCCGGTCCCGCACGGTCAAGACAAAGGAAGGGACGCTGACGGATCGCGCCTATCGCGAACTTGAAGAGATGATCGTTACGCTGCGATTGTCGCCGGGAACGGTATTGTCGGAGCAGGCTCTTGTCGTTCGTCTGAAAATCGGCCGGACCCCGATCCGGGAAGCCCTGCAACGGCTGGCGCGGGACGGACTGGTCGTCATCATGCCGCGACGCGGCATCATGGTCTCCGAGATCAATCTGAGACTGCAACTGCGGCTTCTCGAAGTTCGGCGCGTGCTGGAGCGGCTGATGGCGAGCCTCGCGGCGGAGCGCGCCACGCCGGAGGAACGCCGCGAATTCGCCGAGGTGGCGGAAGCCATGCTGGCGGCCGCCGCCAGGGCTGACGACATCGCCTTCATGCGGCTTGACCAACGCTTCAATATTCTGGTCGCGACTGCGGCACGAAACGAATTCGCCCGCCGCTCGATCGGGCTGATGAATGCGCTGTCGCGCCGGTTCTGGTATCAGCACTATCAGCAGGTCGCGGATCTGCCGCTCGCCGCCAAGCTGCACGCCGCGGTGGCACGGGCGATTTCACAGAGAAAGGCCAAGGCGGCGGCGACCGAGTCGGACCGCTTGATCGACTATATCGAGGATTTCGCGCGCAAGACGCTCGATGCGTGACGGCATCAATCGAATGTAATGACGCTGCGAATGACCCCTCCCCGCTTCAGCGCGGCGAAACCATCATTGATCCCCTCGAGCGTGATGCGGCGGGAGATCAGTTCGTCGAGCATCAGCGACCCTTCGAGATAGGCCCGGGCCAACCGCGGAAAATCCCGACGCGGGCGCGCGTTGCCATAGCTGACGCGGCGGATTCGTTTCTCCTGCATCAGCGATCCCCAGCGAAACGACACGTCCTTGTTCACGTCGATCTTGCCGAGCCAGATAACCTGGCCGCCGGGCCGAACCGCCTCGGCGGTAACCCGAAGAGCCGATGCGTGGCCGGCCGCCTCGATCACGACATCGGCTCCGCGGCCGCCGGTTTCGCGCTTCGCTGCCGCAATCACATCATCCTTCGACGCATCCACGCCCTGCGTGGCGCCGATTCGCGCGGCGAGCACAAGTTTGGCCGGATCGATATCGACTGCGATGATTGATCCCGCGCCCGCGAGCCGCGCGCCTTGCACCGCGGCGAGACCCACCGCGCCGCAACCGATCACCATCACGGTATCGCCGTGCGCGATCGCACCGAGATTGAGCGCGGCGCCCACGCCGGTCATGACGCCGCAACCGATCAGGCAGGCGCGGTCGAATGGAATCTCGTTCGGAACCGGGATCGCCTGCTGGTCGGCGACGACGCAATACTCGCCGAACGATCCCAGGAACATCAGCTGTTGAAGCGAACGGCCATCGGCCAGCCGGGCGCGCGTGCCGCCATCGAATGACACCCCCCTCGGCCCCTCGCCGAGATACTGCTCGCAAAGGATCGGCGCGTCGCGGTCGCAATAAAAGCAATGTCCGCAATGCGGATTCCATGACAGGACGACATGGTCGCCCGGCTTTACCCCGCGCGCGGCCGAGCCGACCCGCTCGACGGTGCCGGCGGCCTCGTGCCCAAGCACCATCGGCAGCGGATAGCGCAGCGATCCCTCGATCACTTCGAGATCGGTGTGGCAAAGTCCGGCGGCCCGAATCCGGACCAGCACGTCGCCGGGCTTCAAATCCGCCACCGTCACCGTTTCGATCGACAGCGGTGTTTGCGCCGCATGCAGCACCGCAGCGCGATACTGCAGGGCCATCAGGCGACCGCCTTGCCGGAAAGCGCGGCAAGAGCCGCTTCAATGTCAGCCGAAGTCATCTCCCATTCGTTGCCGAAATTCGCCACAACTTCGCGCATGAACGGCTCGACCGAGGCCTTTGCCCCGGCCCTGTCGCCGAGATGGTCGACCAGCAACGCCAGCGCGAGTTGGCGCGGCTCCGGACCTTCATAGCTCCACTCGAAGCCGTTCTTGCTGAACTCGATGACATCGGTGCAAGGATCAAGCGGCGCGCCATCGACGGTTACCTTGACGCCGTCGATGGTGCGGTCTCCCGCATAGCGCTTCATGTTACCCTCCCGCTTCGTTTCCCAAATCGCTGACCGTGATCACGGGACGACCTCGATCTGACCTGCGATCACGCGCATGACGTCGCGGTCCCGATAGGCCTGCGCCAGCGGGCCGGAGAACATCACTTCACCGCGCTCGATAACATAGAGGCGATCGACGTAATCCGGAATGTGGTGCACGTTCGATTCGGCGATCAGAACGCCCTTGCCCATCGCGCGGATCGAGGCAACGCCCTCCGCGATCGCCGGAATGATCGCCGGCGACAGACCCTCGAAAGGCTCGTCGAGCAGCAACAGCCTGGGGTCGAGCGTCAGCGCCCGGGCGATCGATACCATTTTGCGCTCGCCACCTGACAACTGCGCCCCTCCACGCCCAAGATACTGGCGAAGTTTTGGAAATACCGTGTAGGCTTCTTCGATCCGCACCCTGGCCGGCCGGCCGGAAGGCCGGGTCCAGGTCGAGAGTTCGACATTTTCTGCCACCGTGAGGTCGGCATAGACTTCCGATTCCTCCGGCGAGAATCCAATGCCCCGTTGTGCGATCTGCCATGTCGGAAGTCTGGCCAGATCAGCGCCCTCGAATGTGATCGCGCCCGACAGCGGGCGGCGGTATCCCATGATGCTGCGAAGCGTCGTGGTCTTGCCGGCGCCGTTGCGCCCGATCAGGCAGACAAGTTCGCCGGCCGCAACCGACAGGCTGATGCCGTTGAGAATGCGGCTGCCCTCGATGTCGACTTTCAGGTCCGCCAGCTTGAGCATCAATGCGGCTTTCTCTGGGTTTGCGGACGCGTTCCGGCCACCGCGGCGATCATGGCAGGATCCTTGAAGAATGCGTCGGGCGGCATGTCGGCCAGCACCGTACCTTCCTGCAGCGCGACGATGCGATGCGAATAGCGCTCGACCAGGTCCATGTCGTGCTCGACCTGGACGATGGCGCGCACCCCCGCGGCTTTCGCCGCCGCCACCAGAACTCCCATAATCGCATGCTTGTCGCCGGTCGAAACGCCGCTGGTCGGCTCGTCGAGAAGGATAACGACGGGATTGAGGGCGAACGCGCTGGCGATATCCAGCAATTTCTTCTCGCCCTGCGACAGCGCCAAAGCTACCGTTTCAAGCCGGGCGCGCAGGCCCAGGACTTCGGCGACCCGCTCGACGTCGGCCTGCAGCGCGTCATCGCGCCCGAGCGATCGAAACGGATTGCCGACCCGGCGCAAGCGGGACGCCACCGCGACAGCAAGCGTTTCCCTCACGGTCAGTGCCGGAAAGATGTTGACGAGCTGAAATGTGCGCGACATTCCAAGCCTTGCAAGCTCAACCGGGCCGATACCGGCGATATCGCGGCCCAGGAAGCGCACTGCTCCAGCCGTCGGCCGCAACAGGCCGGTGACCACATTGACAAGCGTGGTCTTGCCGGCGCCATTGGGCCCGACGATCGAGACAAATTCGCCGTCACTGACGCGGAACGACACATTGCTGATGGCCCTGAACACGCCGAACGACTTCGAGACATTGATGGTCTCGAACAGCGGGGCTGTATCGGCGGCGTGGTCGGGCTGCATCTCATCGCGCTCCATGGCGACGGTTGGCGAGAGCCTCGATCGTGCCCGACAGGCCCTGCGGCATGAAGACCACGAGAAGCACGAGCACGCCGCCCATCACAAAGCGCCAATATTGCGTGACTGACATCACGAAATCCTGCAGCACGACGAAGACCAGCGCGCCGATCGCCGGGCCGGCAAACGTGCCGCTGCCACCAAGAACCGCCATGAAGACGAGGTTGCCCGAATGGGTCCAGTAAGCCAATTCCGGATCGGCCAGTCCCGTGGTGACCGCCAGGATCGTTCCGCCGATACCGCCGTAAACCGCGGAAATGACGAACGCGGTCAGCCGCATCCGGAAAATCTCCACGCCGACATAGGCCGCCTTGCCGGCGTTCTCGCGTATCGCGCGCAGGTGCAGACCAAACGGCGACCGGGTGATCCGCCACATCGCCAGGGCCGACAGCGCAAACAGGACAAGCACATAATAGTAGAACGGGCCGGTCAGGAATGCGGTCTTGCCGCCACGCCACTCCATGCCGAGCAACAGCGGCCGCAGCACGCGCATGCCCTGATCGCCGCCGGTGATGCCGTAGAATTTGAACAGGAAGGAGTGAAACAGCATGCCGAAGGCCAGCGTCAGCATGCCGAAGAAAATTCTGGTGTAGCGGACGCATAGCGCACCGACGGCGAGGGAAACCAGCCCGGATAGCAGCGCCGCGGTCAGCAGCAGGGCTTCAAAGCTCAGCACGCCGTATTTCGAAGTCAGCGCCGCGGCGCTATAGGCCCCGACGCCGAGAAACAGCGCGTGGCCAAACGAAAGCAGGCCGGTGGTGCCGAACAGAAGATTGAACCCCAGAAGCGCGATGCCGTAGCCGACGAATGGCAGCATCAGCAGCAGCGCATAGGGCGAGGCGACCAGGGGCATCAGCGCCATGATGACGATCAGCCCGAGCAGAACCCACAATCCGCCTGGCCGCGGCATCATTCGCCGCGCCGCCGTCCCGGAGGCAATGTCGATTGACGGATGGCTCACGCGGCTGCCTTCCCGAACAGGCCGGCCGGCCTGAGAATCAGCACGACGACGACGACAAGATAGACCGACAACATCTCCAGCTCCGGCACCAGCGAAATTGCCGCCGCGCGCATCAGCCCTACGACCAGCGCGCCCGCCATCGCGCCGCGCATGCTGCCAAGGCCGCCGATCACGACCACGGCGAATGATTCCACCACGAGCTCAACTGCCATATCGAGCGATGCCGCGCCTGACGGCACCACCAGCGCGCCGCCGACCGTGCCCAGCATGCAGCCTACGGTAAAGACCAGCGCGAATATCCTCGAAGCGTTGACGCCGAGACCCTCGGTCATGTCGCGGTTTTCGGCAGTGGCGCGCACGATACGGCCGGTCCGTGTTCGCTCCAGAAACAGGCCGAGCCCCGCGGCGATGGCGAGACTGGCCGCGATCACCAGCAGGTTATAGGTCGGCACCCGGACCCCGAGAAAATGGGCGGTGCCATAGACCAGATAGACGTTATCCATGGTCCTTGGCGTCGCGCCCCACAGGAAGCGAAATACATCCTGGAACATCAGCAGGAAGCCGAAAGTGATCAGGAGCTGATAGCTCTCGTCGCGGCGATAGATCGTGCGCAGCACGCGCTCGATCGGCAAGCCCACCAGACCGATGGCAAGGCCGGCGACGATCAGTACCGGAAAGAACAAAAGCGGCGGCATGCCGAGCTTGATCGCAATGCCGACCGCGGTAATCCCGAAATACGCGCCCAATGCATAGAACGAACCGCAGGCCAGATTGACGATCTTCTGCACGCCGAACACGAGCTGAAGTCCGGCCGCCACAAGAAACAGCACCGCGGCGTGGAACGTCCCGCCGAGGACGACATCCATCAGTTCCGTCATACCTCAGACCGGCATCTTGGCGGTCTTGATCCACTCCCAGAAATCCGCGCCGGGCGGCTTCTGCAACTGTTCCGCCCGGTAGGTATCAATCGCGGCCAGCGTCGGGAAATCGTATTTGTTGGTGTTGGTGGAGGGGCCCTGATAGAAAACCTGCTCCGCAATCTTGTCCTTGCGGAAGCGCCCCTTGCCGCCGAGGCTCTCGACTTCGAGGCCGGGCATCGCTGCCGCCACCTGCTCGGGGGTCGGCCATTTGCCCGCCGCCTTCTGCGCCGCCTCGACGCCAGCCTTGTAGGTGGCAAGCGCAAAATACGCCCGGTCCGCCTCCCAATGCGGCGCTTCCTTGTAGCGGTCCATGTAATCGGCAACGAACGCTTTCTGCAGCGGCGATGCCTGCGGGTGATCGAAGTAAAGCGTGTTATGGCCGAAGATGATGCCTTCCGGCATGAACTCCTTCTTTAACTGATTGATTTGCCAGCCGGCCGCCGGCAATACCAGCCTGACGCCGTCGAACAGACCCGCCGCATGGCCCTGCTTCATGAACACGGGCAGATCGGCAAACAGCATCGAGGAGAAAATCAGGTCCGGCTTGGCGGCGTTGAGGGCCGCGATATGCGACGTCAGATCCATGGTCCCGACCTTCGGCCATTGTTCGGCGACGAACTCGGCTTCGACCCCAAACCGCGCCAGGATCTGCCTGAAGGCTTCCCAATTGTTGCGGCCGTAGGAATAGTCGGGATTGATGCCGGCCACCCGCTTGAACTTGCCCTTGAAATACTTGATCGCGAGCAGCGACCCCATCACCGCTTCGCATTCGTTATCGGTCGAGCGGAAGACGTATTTCGGACTTGGCATCGTTTCCTTGACGCCGTCCTGGGTGGTGCCATCCCACATCACGGTGAGCGCCTGCTCCTCCTCGGCGACCGGGGCGACGCCAAGACTGACCCCGGTCGAGATCAGGCCGTGGACGGCTTCGACCTTCTCCTGCAGGATCAGGCGCCGGAAACGCTCGATCGTATCCTTCGGGTTGGTTTCCTCCTCGAACACCAGCTCGAACTTGCGACCGGCGATGCCGCCGTCCTTGTTCATACGCTCGGCAGCCCATTGCACCGAGCGAATTCCGCATTCGCCCGCCGTGCCGGCCGCGCCGGAGCGCGGCGCGATGATTCCGATCCGCAGCGGCTTGTCCTGCGCCAAAGCCGGTGAAAATATTCGGGGGGGCGCCGTCGCGGCCAGAATGCCGGTAGCTGCAAGCTTGGAAAAATCGCGACGCGTGAGCTTCATCGGTGCCTCCCGTCAATGTTGCGCGTCTGTCGCGCGCTATTGGCATATGATAAATATATCAGCGACTTCGCATCAAGCGGTTTCTTCGGGCAACGCCCCCTGGGAGGCCGCATGAAAGTCGCTTGCCGGCCTGATAGGCTGGTAATATATTAGATGATAATCTGGCGACAGATCAACCTTGCGACAGACGGAGACGGCGCGATGGAATTATCGGCAAGTCCGATGACGGAGCGGCAGCGGAACTACCGGGCGACCTACCGCCACCGCATCGCAGGATGGTACAATGGCTGGCTGCATGCCTTCGTCATCTATCTGATCGGGTTCACGGCGCTGTCGGTGTATTTTGCCAATGTCGGCGACCTGCGCTGGTGGGAGCTCACGATCGTGCCCGTGACTTTCCTTTGCGCAAATTTCTTCGAATGGTGGATTCATCGTTTCGTGATGCACCGCCCGTCGCAGCTGAAGGCATTTCGTGCGATCTATAATCGCCATACGCTGATGCATCACCAGTTCTTCACCGAGCAGGAGATGCGCTTCGCCGACCATCACGACTGGCGCGTGACTTTCTTCCCGCCTTATGCGCTCGTCACCTTCACCATGATGTCGATCCCGCCGGCTCTGGTGTTTGGCTGGCTGGTCTCGCCGAATGTCGGCTGGCTGCTGATCTCGACCACGACGTCGATGTATCTGATCTACGAATTCATGCACTTTTGCTGTCACGTCGATGAGAACCGGTTCGTGCGCAATGTCCCCTTCGTCAACACCATCCGGCGTCATCACACCGCCCATCACAATCAGTCGATCATGATGGAGCGCAACATGAACCTGACGTTTCCGATCATGGATTGGCTGCTCGGCACCTCGGATCTGGATCGCGGGCTGATCGGCCACCTGCTGAACGGCTACGACACCCGCTTCGTCAAGGCCAACATGCGCAGGACCTCGCGCACGCCGAGGCCCGAAATGGCACGGTCCTCGACCGGCTTTGCCGCGCCCGCCGAATAATCGCGCGCCGCTCGTTCGTCAGGCATGCGAGCCGAGGAGGACCGATGGAGGCAATCGAACCGCACTGGATTTCCCTGCTCTGGTTTGCCGTGTTCGCGACGATCTGCACGCTCGCCTTCCTGGTCGTGGCCGGCATGTTTCCGCTCCGCTCGCGCCCGGACCAGGCGCGAACCGGCGCGGCGACCGTGCTGATCGTCGGCAACGCCCTGTTGCTGTCGGCGCTTCTGGCGGGCACGGGAGCTTACGGTTACGCCGAACTGAGATGGAGCAGTTTGATTGTCGTGACCGGCCTCGTCGTGCTGTTTGCGCCCGGGCTCTTCGAAGTCTGGCCATCGTCGCTTCGCGACGGAAACACCGGACTTGCGCTGTTGGTTGGCGTTCAGGTGGTGGCGCTCGCCGCGCTGGCCAAGGTTGCCGGACCGTTCTGGGCCGCCATGTCGTGACGATCGAGAGGATGCGGAGATGCCGGTAAGGATCAAGCTCGGACTTTCACTGCTGGTCGTTCTGGTAGCGGCGGTTGCGGCCTACTATCAGCACGTCCTTGGCCACGACCGCATCCAGTACGTCGTTGCTTTCCTCGGATTCTTCATGATTTTCGCGATGTGGCTGTTTCCCGAAGTCAAGCGCGACGAATCCGCCGGCGGTGTTCGGCGCGACGCCTCACCGCGTTAGGACCATCGCGCCGGACCGCGTGACCCCGTTGCCGGCCATGACACGGACAACGGTTGTAGTCGGCCCGTATCGGGTCAGGCACGATAGGCGGTCTTGCCTGTGCCGCGATAGAGCACCCGCACCTGCTCTTCCGAAACCGCCTTGTGGAAGGCCAGCGCCTCCGGCTCAAGGTCGCGCTTCGGCACATATTCGGGCTGAAAGTGGCCATAAGCGTCCTTGCCGCGCACCAGCGTCGCCCAATCCCTTTGACCGACGGCCTGCTTGAGATGGGTCGGGATGTAGCGGATGGCGAGGCCGATGCGGCGGTCATCGGAGCGGTTCGGCTCCGACCCGTGGAACAGCAGCACGTGATGCAGCGAAGCCTGACCCGGCTTCAACTCGACAAAGACCGCTTTTGACTCGTCGACCTTGACCGCGACCTCCTGGCCTCGCGTCAGCAAATTGTTCTGGTCGAAGGTGTCCTCGTGCCGGACCTGCTGCTGGTGGGTTCCGGCGATGAACTTCATGCAGCCGGAAACCCTGTTGGCCGGCGACATCGCGATCCAGGCGGTGGCGACGTCGGACTTGTCGAGGCCCCAATAGGTGGCATCCTGGTGCCAGGAAACGAAGCCCGGGTCATGCGGCTCCTTGATGAAGAAGCTGGTATTCCAGCACAGGATATTCGGCCCGAGCAGATCCTCGATCGCATCCAGGATCCTGGGGTGACGGATCATCTGGTTGATCCAGGTGAAAAGCACGTGGCTGCGATGGCGCATCTCACCCTTGATCGGGCCACCGGTCTCGGCTTCATAGTCTTCCAGCTTGCGGCGAAAGCCGGCGACTTCACTCTCGCTCAAGGCATCGATCGGGAAGTGATAGCCGCGCTGGCGATAGTTCTCAACCTCGCCTTCGCTCAGCAATTTCGTCATCGGTCTTCCCCCGGGTATTCTTTCCTTCACGCGGCAGCAAGCGCTCGATCGAAAGTGAGCCTCCCGTTTGGCCCTGTCAAGAAGCGGGGCTCGCGCGGCAGGACCGCGATTCCGGGAGGGCACTCGCATCGTACCGCGCCACACTGCGACACCGCTTCACCGCATCCGGGAAGCGGCCACGCTTGCCGGCCGACGCAAACCCTGGGTGAGGGACACGCCAAAGCCAAAACTGATTCTCCTGCTGCGCTGCAGCAGCCCTATCGCGAAGCAAGGCCGAACGCATGACTGTCACACTGTCCCGCCGGTCTCGCCAGCGGCAAACTCTTGTGCCAGATTGATCCGGCCAAAGGCTGCATTTGAACATGCCTGCGCTGGGACGAGGGGGAATTCAATGACAACAGAGCTCGCGACGGGTCTCGGACTGATGATCGCGTTTCTCGCAGTGGTCGTGATGATCATTCGCGGTCAGAGTCCGATCATCATGCTGCTGGTGCTTGCCGTCCTTTGGGCGGCCATCGCCGGTATCGGCGTCGAGGACATCCAGAAGAAAATCATCCAGGGCGGCGGGGTTCAATATGCCAGCGCCGTCATCATCATTGTGTTCGGCGCCTGGTTCGCACAGGTGCTGATTCAGACCGGCATCGCGGAAAGCGTGATCCGTTCCGCGGTCGAGCTTGCCGGGGACCGGCCGCTGGCGACCGCGATGACCGTCACGCTGGTGACCGCTCTTCTGTTCACGTCCATGTATGGCGTCGGTGCCGCCATCGCGATCGGCGTCATCGCGCTGCCGATCATGATGAGCCAGGGCATTCCGCCGAATGTCGCCGCACCGGTATTCACGATGGGGATAGGCGCTGGCACCTTCGTCAACCTCGTTCAATTCGGAACGTTTCAAAAGCTGTTTCCAGGCATCAAATACGAGGGCGCGCACCTGACCTACTGGATTGTCGGGATGTGCGTCTACATCCTGGCGGCCTGGCTGCTGGCAGCCTTCTACCTGCGCAGCAATGGCGCACGCCGGCTGGCCTCCATCGACCTCGCCGACGGCGGCGCGGCCCCGGTTCGCAAACGGACGCCCTACTACACCTATATCGTGCCGATCTTTCCGGTGATCATGATCATGGTTCTCAAATGGGAGATCATTCCGACCTTCATCGTCTCGATCCTGCTCGCGCTGGGGCTGACGTGGAAGGATCGCACCCTGCAGGGCCATCTCAATCTGTTCAACAAGACGTTCTCCGATGCGTTCCCCGACATCGCGACCATCGCCGCATTGTGGACGATCTGCGGCATGATCATCGTCGCGGGCCAGACTCCCGAGGTGGCGGGCGCCCTGAAACCGCTGTTCGCGCCGGTCCTGCCGCACACGCCGTTACAGGCCGCGATATTTTTCGGCGTGCTCGGCGGCGTGGCAAGCATCTATCGCGGGCCGCTGGTCGTGATCGGCACCGGCGCGGCATTGCTTGCCATCATCCTCGCCAACAAGGACATACCGATCCCGTATCTCTATTCGATCTGGCTCGCGCCGACCGTGCTGCAAGGGAGCATGGATCCGACCAACTCCTGGACGCTTTGGACCATCGGGCATACCAAAGTCAGCCACGGGCTGTTCCTGCGCACCGCCCTGCCCTTTGGTTGCCTGATGATCGCGGTCAACTCGTTGATCTGCTACCTGATGTTGGGCTCGCTGCAGTAGAGGATAGAGAGACGATGACGGAGCCTCTTGCGTCGAGCCGCGCCTATCGAATTGGTATCGACGTCGGAGGAACTTTCACCAAGGCCGTGCTGATCGACAATGCGACCCACGAGGTCGTGGGACGCTTCTCGGTATTGACCACGCATTCCGACCCGCGCGGCGTGGCAAGGGGCGTGGTCGACGTATTCCGCAACGTCCTCGAGCAGTCGGGCGTGGATCCCAAGGAGGTCATTTTCCTCGCCCACTCGACCACCCAGGCTACCAATGCACTGCTCGAGGGCGATGTCGCGAGCGTCGGCGTGATCGGCATGTCAACCCGCCTGGAATCGCTGCTGGCAAAAAGCCAAAGCGCCATGAAGCCGATCGAACTCGCCCCCGGCCGCCACATGAGGCCGGCAAACCGGTTCCTCATGAAGGAGACGCTGACCGACGGCGGCATCAGGAAAGCCATCGACGAACTCAGGGCGGAAGGCGCCAAGGTTATCGTCGCCAGTTCCGCCTTCGGGGTCGACGACAACGAAGCCGAGGAGACGGTTCGCCGTCTCGTAGTCGAGGCGGGACTTGCCGCGACCTGCGGCAACGACATCACCAAGCTCTACGGTCTAACCACCCGGACCCGCACCGCCGTCATCAACGCCAGTATCCTGCCGAAAATGATCGACACCGCTCTCATGACCGAGGCGAGCGTTCGCGAGGCCGGCATTCAGGCGCCGCTGATGATCATGCGCGGCGACGGCGGCGTCATGAATATTGCCGAGATGCGCCGCCGCCCGGTCATGACGATGCTGTCGGGTCCGGCCGCAAGCGTCGCAGGCGCGCTGATGTACCTGCGGGTTTCCGACGGCATCTACTTCGAGGTCGGCGGCACCAGCACCAACATCGGCGTCATCCGCAACGGGCGGCCGACGGTCAAATACGCGCGCGTCGGCGGCCACGAAACCTATGTCAGCTCGCTCGATGTCCGTGTCATCGGCATCGCCGGCGGCAGCATGGTTCGCGCCCGCGATCACAAGCTCGTCGACGTCGGCCCGCGCAGCGCCCACATCGCCGGCCTTCCCTACGCCGCCTTTGCGCGGCCGGAAGATATCGCCGAACCCAGGATCGAATTCTTCCAGCCCAAAGCTGACGATCCCGCCGACTATGTTGCCGTGCGCGCCGCCAACGGCATCCGCTATGCCATCACCAACACCTGCGCGGCCAACGTTCTGGGTTACGCCAGGCCCGGACTGCACGCCTACGGCAACCCGGAGGCGGCGCGGCGCGCTATCGCTGCGCTCGCCGAATTCATCGGCAAGTCCATCGAGGATACGGCGCGCGCGATTCTCGATATCGCGACCGACAAGGTCATCCCCGTGGTCGAGGATCTGATCGCGGAATACCGGCTCGACCGCGATCAGGCCGTGCTGGTCGGCGAGGGCGGCGGCGCCGCGGCCTTGATCCCGCACGCTTCCAGCCGCACCGGTCTCCACCACGAAATCTCCAGGGACGCGGAAGTGATCTCCTCGATCGGCGTTGCGCTCGCGCTGGTGCGCGATGTGGTGGAGCGCGTGATACCCAACCCGCAGCCCGAGGACCTGAAGCGAATCCGTCGCGAGGCATTCGAAGCCGCGGTCAAGCTTGGCGCCGCGCCCGACCATGTCGAAGTGACGATCGAGGTCGATCAGCATACCCATCGGGTTCGCGCCATCGCGATTGGCGCTTCGGAAATGCGCGCCCGCCAGCGCCGGGACGAGGTCGGCGAGAGCGAGGCCCGGGAAATAGCGGCGAAGGCGATGGGCGTAAATCCGGAGCGCGTGACGCTTGCCGCCGCCACGCCGAGAATGCGGGTTTTCCAGGGTGAGGTGGAAGAGCGATCCTGGGGATTTTTCAGGAAGCGCCGCAGCCCGGTTCGAGCGATCGATCTCGATGGCGTGATCCGCGTGCAGCGCAGCCATGGTGTCGTCCGCCCGGTCTCGGCGGCGACTGCGCTCGATGGCCTGCGGCGACTGTGGGAAGACACGACGATCTATAACGGCGACAGCACCATCACCCCGGATATTTTCGTGATCGTCGGCGGTCAATTGATCGACCTGTCGGGCGTCAACTCGATCGATCAGGCCGCCGCCGTGACCCGAAGCGAGCTGGACGGGCTCACCAGTGATACCTCCATCGCGCTGATCGGGATTCCTCCATCGCGTGGGCTGTAATCATGCCGCACGGGTCGACCGAGATGCCCTGGCTCGAGCAGATCATGGCCGCCTCGCCCGAAACGCTCGGGCTCGTGATGCTTGAGGCCGACCCGCACGGCTGGCGCCTGGATCGCAGCGAACGGTTGGCTGCCGTTGCCGATGCGCTGGGGGATGGAGCAGCAGCAGCCGGGAATTTGCGAGCGCAATTTCCCGGCCTCACACCACGGGAGATCGCCCACGCGCTCGGGTTGCCGATCCATTCGACGGACGACGATCCATTGGTCGGCTCGCTCTGGCGGTTTGCCGAATACCAGCCGCGGCCGTCGCGCATTTTGCTTTACTCCCGCGGCCTCGCCCCGCTGGATCGCATGCTTGTCGATCCTTTGGCTGCGCGGCTGCTTGGACCGGCAACCCTGCAAGACGCCTTTATTGCCCATGAATTGTTCCATCACATGGAAGCAACGAGATCGACTCCGCCAATTGCACGGCGCTATCGGCCGACATTGTTTCGAGTAGGCGGCTGGCATTGGCGCACCGGCATTGCGGCGCTTTCCGAGATCGCGGCCGGGGCATTTGCACAGTCGCTGCTCGGCCTGCCCTGTTACCCGAGAGTACTCGACCTCGTTGCGCGCGACACCGTCGCCTCAAGCGCTGCCGCGAGCCGTTCCCGCGACGCCATGTAGATCGAAGCTTGCTCCGGCCGCGGTCTTCTGCAAACGCGCCTCGCCCTGCTCTACCAGTGATCGCGCCAGCGCCAGAACCGGTCCCGACCGTAGTTTGAATTGAGCCGGGCTTTTTGCTCGTCGCTCAGCGACGCGTAGAAATCCTCCAGCGCTGGCCGCATGATCCGGATCGCTTGCAGCATCGTGTCCATGCGTTTTTCCATGGCTTCGGTTCGACCTATGATGGTCGGGGGAACATCGACCAGGCATGCATTGCGCATGAGCTCAGCCGACTTGATCGAGGCCGCCTTGAATTCATCAAACTTGGTGCGCTGTGCGTCGGTTGGTTTGACCAGTTCCGCGAGCCGGTCGGCGCGCCACTCCGCAAAGCCGCTTGCGGCCGGATTGCATGCGCCGCCGAAACCGCGGCGGCCCATCATCCAGGGCCCCATCATGCCTGGACCTGTCATCATGCCCGGACCCATGACTCCCGACCCTGGACCGTAAGGCTGTGCGGCGGCCGTCGCCAGCAGTGCGGCGGCTCCCAAAGCCAAGGAAACGATCAGCACCGTCTTGAACCTGGCAGCCATGGCACTTTCTCCGGTCTGAGAGATCGAGGCCCCGCGCGCCCGCGCTCGATTGAACAGCGGTCCCGTCAGCTCTGTTCGGCAGGACAGGTGGACATGCCAAACAGCGCGTAACCGGGACAATATCCGAAGGCGCCAGTCAGCAGAGGCACGACGCCAATCCAGCCGACCCAGTTCCAGTCAGTCTGGGGGAAGCCAATGGGAATGGCGAAGGCGATGAGAACAAGCCCCGCCACGATCCGTACGATCCGATCGAGCGATCCAACGTTGCTCATGATGCTGCCCTTTCAACAATCGCGGATTAGGAAACGCCTCCAACGCTAACAAAGTACCCAGTCATGCATGACAAGGTCGTTGACGTGGGTCAAATCAGCAGCAGGCAATCCCGAAAAAGATGAAATCAAATTCCCAGCCGGCGCTTCGGGCTTGGTCGCATTGGCGGAAGCCGCCAATCGGCCTTCCAATGTGCAGCCCTTGAATTTCCGCTTGGCCGAAGCAGCAACCGTGATTCCCCGATGCACTTCCGTCAATCACGCCATCGGTGAAGGCGAGCATTCGCTCGGTGCGATAAATTCCCTATTCAGCGGCTTGAGCCATCTGATCCGTTACCCGAGCGAAATATGACAGGGACATTTCCCATTCTTGATAAGTATTTCAGCCGGATTTCTCCCCTCTTCGCTTGAGGTAAGTCAAAGCGTCCTGCCGGCAGCACATCGATAGTGAGGGACGCATTTGTGGAGGCGAATATGCGTTTGCATATCGGTGCGGCGATCCTGATCCTGCTGGGTGCTGTTTTTCTTCTGATCAATCTCGATATCGCGCCCGCCGAAGAACTGAAACGGCTGCTGGCGCAATGGTGGCCTTTGTTGCTGATCGCGGTTGGCGTAGTGGCGATCACGCGGCCTCGCCGCGCGCGGTAACGACGGGCTCGATCGATGTCCCGAAGCTTCGACGCCATCGTTATCGGATCCGGGCTGGGCGGCCTGACCGCGGCGACGCTGTTTGCCCGCGCTGGCCACGGGGTTCCGGTGCTTGAGCGCAACCAGAGTTTCGGCGGGGCCGCCTTGTACCTTGCCTCGGCCTTCACCGGCGACGGTTTCACCGGCGCGATCATGGGCGGAGGTTGGGCCGCCCGCGCGCTGGATTGAGGACCTGCGCAAGCGCGGCGGTCGCGGCGACTGACTGTCTCAACGAGGATCCGATGTTTGATAATCAGCGCGTTGGTTGATCTTTCAGATGCAGATGTTTCCAATCCTGCAAGCATTGATTTTGCTGACGCTGGCCAACGGCACGCCGGTCATCGCCAAGAAGATTCTTGGACGGTCCTTTGCCCTTCCGCTGGATGCCGGCATCACATTCTTCGATGGCCGACCGCTGTTCGGACCATCGAAGACGATCCGCGGGATTGTGCTCTCCATTCTGGTCACGACCGCGGGCGCGCCGCTGATCGGCCTGGATTTTGGCGTCGGCGCGATCGCCGCGGCGACCGCCATGGCGGGTGATCTCTGCTCCAGTTTCGCAAAACGCCGCCTGAATTTCCCGTCAAGCAGCCAGGCGCTTGGCCTCGATCAATTGCCGGAATCCCTGCTGCCGCTGCTGGCATGCCGTACCGCACTCTCGCTGACGGCCATCGACATCGCCCTTGGCGTCGGGATATTTTTTGTCGGCGAGATCGTGTTATCCCGGATTCTCTACCGCGCCCATCTGCGGGATGAGCCATATTGACCGACCGTCAGTCGCGCCGAAGGTGATGCAGGGTTATTTCGGGAGGACAGTTGAAGCGCACGGCGACGATGCTCGATCCCGCCCCTACGGACGTATAGCCGATCATGTTGTGATATTGCCAGGCGCCGGACCCCATGCGCCGCGGCAACACGGAATCGAGCGTGATCGGGATCGAGCCCGGCAAACAGATCTGGCCGCCATGGGTGTGTCCGCCCAGCAGAAGATTGAAATCGGCATGGGCTGCCTGGCGATAGATTTCGGGCGTGTGCGACAACAATATGGAAAACTCGCCATCGGGGATCTGCGACGCGGCCTTTTCGATGTTGTCCACCCTGAAGAAATGCGCGTCATCGATTCCAGCGATGTAAATCCGCTGGCCTTCGCGCGTGATCGCCGCGCTTTCGTTAAGCAGCATCCGGATTCCCATGGCCTCGAGCCCGGGAACCATCTGGATGGTATCGTGGTTGCCGAGCACCCCGTAAACCGGCCCTTGCAGATGCGCGCGGACCCGCGAAACCCCATCCAGCGTGGCCTCGAAAGGTCCGAACGTCTTGCCGCGAAAATCGCCGGTCAGAACACACACGTCATACCGCAGGCCAGCAACCAGCTCGACCAGGCGGCCCATGGCCGCCTCATTCATGTCAACATGCATATCGCTGATGTGGAGAAGGGTGAAGCCATCGAACAAGGGCGGCAATTCCCTGAACCAGACGTCATTGTGCCTGACTGTAACGCGTTGCGCATTCCTTCTTCCCCGCCGATAGAGACCGGCGAGCTTGAGCGTGTTTCGGATCACTGAATGGACCGAATACCAGTTCTCGATGTGAAAGAAAGTCAGGCCCTGGCCGAACGCCTGCGCCTCGTGGTCGGCCTCGATCCCCAGCCGCTGCCTGGCATGCACGCGTCCGAGACGTTGCTCCAGTTTCGCCAAGAGGTCCTCATGCATCGGAAAACATTCCCGGGATTTGCCGATCGCGCGCGATCGGCTTTCGGCTCGGCGTGGCATTGGCGGGACGATATCAGCCGGCTGGTCTCGTCGCTGCCTTCATGGCGACCAATATCATGACGACCGCAAAGCCCGAAAAGACCGCGCCGGCGAGAAACGTCGACGTCGATCCGAAGGCCTGCCACAGCCAGCCGGCAAGGACGCTCGCGATCAACAGCGCGCTGCCGGTCAAAAGATTGAACAGGCCGAAGGCCGTGCCGCGCAGATCTTCAGGGGCGGTATCGGCCACCAGCGCCGACAGCAGCCCCTGCGAAAAGCCGAGATGGAGGCCCCAGAGGCCGACGCCGACGAATACGCCGGCAAGACCGGGAGCCAGGGCCAGCGTGAGATCGGCGACGAACAGCGCGCCCAGTCCGCACGACAGCAACTTCTCCCTTCCGATCCGGTCCGAGAGAATCCCGGCCGGCGTCGCCGTCACCGCATAGATCAGGTTCATCCAGACGAACACCAACGGGATCAAGGCCAATGCAAGTCCTTCGGCCTGTGCCTTCAACACCAGAAAGGCCTGGCTGAAGCGCGCCAGGGTAAACACCACGCCAACCGCGACCGCCATCCAGAATGCCGGGGACAGCCGCCCGAGTTCCTCCTTGTGGATCGGCAAGCCGCGCGTCGCGGTTCCCCTGACGCCATCCGGCTCCTTGACGCCGGTAACGACCAGCAACACGGCAAGCGCGGCCGGAACCGCCGCCCACCAGAACACGGCGCGGAAGTCGTTGGCATAAAGCGCCATCAGCGCCATCGCCAGCAATGGCCCGGCAAACGCTCCCGCCGTGTCGAGCGCCTGCCGGATGCCGTAGCCGGCACCGCGGATCGCGGAAGACGTGACGTCGGCGATCAGCGCGTCGCGCGGCGCGTCGCGGATGCCCTTGCCCAGGCGATCGACAAACCGCGCGGCCAGGACTTCCCACGCCGTGCCGGCGAGCGGAAACACCGGTTTGGTGACGGCAGACAGTCCATAACCGAGGCCGACCAGAAGCTTGCGCTTGCCGATGCGGTCGGAAAGCGCGCCGGAAAACACCTTGGCGATCGCCGCGGTGGCCTCGGCGACGCCCTCGATCAGGCCGACGACCGCCGTACCAGCGCCGACCACGGTGACGAGAAACAGGGGCAGCAGGCTATGAATGAGTTCGGACGATACGTCCATCAACAAGGAGACAAACCCGAGCGCCCAGACGCTTTTCGGCACGTCGCGCCACGTCATCGACGATGCTTCTTCGGCTTCGGAACTCATTATCAAAATCTATCCAGCCGTGAGACACCGATGTTGCGTTAAGTCAACATGTTGAGGCAATGGCGGGAAACCCAAGACGTTCATCAGATGTGAGACCGGGCTGCGTCGATTGACCTGAATCAACCGGCAATGCCGCAGCTGCCATAGAAAAATGGTCTTGGCCCGGTCGATCATTCTCTTGAGGACGTGAGGACGGAACCATGCCAGCCCACTTCCGTTACCACCTGGATCAGCGATCACAGGTTCGGGCATGGAAGCCGCAACGGGTGAACGCATCAATGCCTGACACTCCGCCGCGACCACCTCGGCTGTAATTCATCATGGATATGCGGGTTACACCAGTTGAAGCCGCGGAAGCCGCGGCCAGGCGCGCAGCGAACGATCGGCGTCGATACCCGTGGAAGCTGCTGATCGTGGTTTTGTTTGCCGCAGCGCTGGCGGCAATCGCATGGTGGCTGTCGCGCGGACCGGCCATTACCGTCGTTCGTGTCACGCGCGGCGCGGCCGCGGAAATCGTCTATGCAACCGGATCGGTCGAACCGGAGACCTGGTCGCGCTCGACACCGCTGGTCCGCGGCCGCATCATCGAACGTTGCCGGTGCGAAGGAAAGCCGGTCCGCGCCGGCGATATGCTTGCCCGCCTCGACGACAAGGAAGCCCAGGCCGCCCTCAATGATCTGCGCGCGCAAGAAGAATTTCAGCACAGGGAGTTCGACCGCCAGGCGCAGTTGCTGGCGCGCGGGGTTGCGACCTCACAGGCCTATCAGCGCGCTGAGACCGACCTCGCGCGGATCCGGGCGCAGATCGCGGCTCAGACCCAGCGGCTGGAGTACTACAGGCTGGTGGCGCCGATGGACGGCACCGTCCTCAAGGAAGACGGCGAGGTCGGCGACATGGTCGATCCCGGCACGATCCTCTACCGCATCGGCCTGGAAAAGCCGCTCTGGGTTGTCGCCGAGGTCAACGAGGAAGACATCCCTCGGGTTCGGGTCGGCCAGAAGGCGTTGCTGCGGACCGACGCGTTCGCCAATCAGGTATTGGCTGGATCCGTAAAACAGATCACGCCGGCCGGCGACCCGGTTTCCAAAACTTTCCGCGTCAGGGTCGGCCTGCCCGATGACACGCCGTTGCGGGTCGGGATGAGCGTCGAGGCGAATATCGTCAGCCGGGAAAAGCCGGACGTCATTCTTGTCCCCGCCAATGCCGTCATCAACAACAGCCTGCTGCTGATCGAAAATGACCGCGCCCGCCTGCGCAAGGTCGAGATCGGCATCCGCGGGACGGGCTTCGTGGAGATCGTCGAAGGCGCAAGCGAGGGGGAACTGGTCGCCTCTCCCGCGACGGCCAACATCAAGAACGGCTCGCGGGTCCGTTCGTTGCAGATGGAGCCGGCGGCACCATGAGCCTGATCCTGACGATCGCCTGGACGCATGTCCGCCGCCGCGCCCGTCAAACGCTGGTCGCGATCGCGGGCGTCATGACCGGCGTCGGCTTCTCCATCATGATGGCGGCCATGATGGAGGGATCGCAGGACGACTTCATCAAGACTCTGGTCGATGCATTGCCGCATATTTCCGTCACCGACGAATTGCGTGAGCCGACCCGGCAACCTGCCGACATCATCTATCGGGCCGCCGAGTTCCACGGCTTGACCCCGGAGGTGCGCCGGCCCGGCATCAAGAACCCGATGGCCACCATCGCGTCGCTGCAAAGCTGGGTGCACGGCGCACTGACGCCATCGGTGCAGTCGAAGGCCGTGCTGCGTTTCGCCGGCCGCAACCTGACCATTTCGATCGTCGGCATCGACCCCCGCACCGAGGCCGACGTTTCCAATCTGGCGACCCACATGCGGCAAGGAACGCTGACCTCGCTCTATCGTGCATCGAACGCGATCCTGCTCGGAGATCGCCTGGCCAAAAAGATCGGCGCGCGAGTCAACTCCAACGTCACGCTGGCTTCCGCCGAAGGCGCCAGCATGAACGCCACCGTCGTCGGCACCTTCCACTCCGGCTTTCGCGCCACCGACGAGACCACCGGCTATGTCCTGCTCAGGACCGCGCAGATCCTGGAAAAACAGACCGGCATCGTCAACGAGATTCGCGTACGCACCCGCGACCCGATGGAAGCCCGCCTGATCAGCGAGCGGATCGGCGAGCAGACCGGCTATCGATCGATCTCCTGGCAGGAGGCCCAGGAGGACCTGCTGTCGGCGATCACGCTGCGCAACGTATTGATGTATACCATCGTCGGCGCCATCCTGCTGGTCGCGAGCTTCGGGACCTACAACATCATTTCCACCATCACCCATGAAAAGACCCGCGATATCGCCATCCTGAAATCGCTGGGTTTCAAGGATCGAACCATTCGCGCGATCTTCATCGTCGAAGCGCTGCTGGTTGGCCTGGTCGGCGCCGCGCTTGGCTGGATATTGGGCTATCTGCTGACCCGGGGGCTGGCATCGCTGGAATTCAAGACGCCGTTCTCCGACTACAATCATCTGCCGGTGCTCTACTCGGTGAAGCATTATCTGCTGGCCACCGCCGTCGCGCTCGCCTCGAGTCTCGTGGCCGGCTATTTTCCGGCCCGTGCCGCGGCGCGGCTGCACCCGGTCGACATCATCAGGGGCGCGACATGAGCGCGCCGCTGATCGAGGCGCGGCATGCGACCAAGATCCTTGGCGGGGTGGTGCCGGTGACGCTGGTCCAGGATATTGATCTCACCATCATGCCGCGGGAATTCGTCGCCATTACCGGCCCTTCCGGCTCGGGGAAATCGTCGCTATTGTACCTGCTGGGACTGCTCGACCTTCCGAGCAGCGGCGAGGTGTTGATCGACGGCCGGTCCACGACCGGGATGGCGGAGGACGAACGCGCGGAGGTGCGGCTCGCCCGCCTCGGCTTCGTGTTCCAGTTTCATTTTCTGCTTCCGGAATTCAGCATCACCGAAAATGTCGCGCTGCCGATGCGCGCGCTTGGCAAGCTGTCGCCACCCGCCATCACCGCGCGCGCGGAGGAATTGCTGGCATCGCTCGGGCTTGGCGACCATCGCCACAAGATGCCGGATCAATTGTCCGGCGGCCAGCGGCAGCGCGTGGCCGTCGCCCGGGCGCTGGCCAACGATCCCCCGGTGATCCTGGCCGACGAGCCGACCGGCAGCCTGGATTCCATCTCCACGGCACAGGTGTTTGGAATCCTCAAGGATCTGGTGGCGCTTGGGGAAAAGACCGTCGTCGCCGTCACCCACGATCTCAATCTCGCCGCCCAGATGCACCGCCGAATCAACATTGTCGACGGCCGGTTGGCGAACGATACCAAGCTCGTCACGTCCGGCGCGCATGTGTGAGTCGACACGCGGGTTCGTGGCCCCTTGTGGGCGACCCTTCAGTGCGGACCGGCCGTGAGATGTTTCTCGATCTCCCCGATCGGATGCTTGGTCAGATCCTTGTTGATCTCGGCAACAATGCATGCCTTTACGTCGGCGTGGAATGCGGTTCGCAATTCGGCGAGGGTCCTCGGCGGGGCAACGACGATGAGGGCCTTGGCCTTTCCGGTGCGGACGACATGTTCCAGGGCGGCCGCGACCTTTCGCGCGAAGCGATGCTCCTCGATGTCGTGCCAATCGGTCGACTCGACCGCGCTTCGGCCACCGGTTTGGGAAGCCTTGCTGACGCGCCCCGGCCGCTCGCTGCCCTGCTCGTGGGTAGGCGGATTCTCGTCCTCGAAAACCTTTTCGGTCTTGAGGTTAGGGAATTTTTCATCGCCGTCGTTGCGCAGGAACAACGCCTTTCGACCATCGCCGACAAACACCAATGCTGCGTGCGGAATCTTCAGATTGTTCATATCAGCCTCCGGGAAATCCATGTTCGCTTTGTCGAGCACATTTGCCGCCTCGCCGCTTTGCCTGCATCACACCCCGAACGGATAGGTGTCCGGAAGTCCCTTGACTTCGGCGGTATCGAGCGGAGTGACTGCCTTGGTATTGTCGAACCAGATATACTCGTCGAACTGGCGCGGCAGACTGGCCTGGAAGTAATGACTCGCCATCTCGGTTTCGGGCCGGTAGATCACGCCGATCGCCCGCTCGAGACGTTGCTTGCCAAGCGCTGCCGGACCGCATAAATCGCCGCGGCCGCGCAGGCCCAGCATGAAACGCGCATACCCTGTCGCGTGGCACAACTGCTCGTAACTGTTGGGAAGCGCCGGCCGGATCTGCTTGATTTCCATCGGGCCATCCCATTCGGACGCCGCGGCGACCGTTCCGCCATGGGTGCCGAAGCCGACCAGATACGCCTGGTCGCCGAACTGCTTGCGGCAGAGTTGACCGATATTGTGCTCGCCGCGCGCGGCCATGTCGGTCGCGGCCGCGTCGCCCACATGCGAGTTATGCGCCCACACCACAGCCCTGCTGTCCGCGCCATGAAACGCCAGCAAATTCTTCAAGGTTTCGAACATGTGGCTGTCGCGCAGATTCCACGACGCACGCGAGCCGTAATACATGATCCGGTAATAGCGCTCCGCATTGGCCACGAGCCGGGCATTCTGCTCGGCATCAAGAAACCGCTCGCCATCGCGCTCGGCATAGGCCCGGCGCTTCGCCAGCAGATCGGTCAGCGTCCGTACCACGTCGGCTTCGCAGGTCGGATAGGATCCGCTCAACGCCGCATGGCCGTAGGTCGCGGGATCGCGCTGCCACGGCGTCAGGCAGCCATATCGTTCGCGAGCCACGTTTGCCGATTCCGGATCGACCTCATCGAGATAGTTCAGGACCGATCGGATCGAGTCATAGAGGCTATAGAGATCAAGACCGTGGAACGCGACGCGCTTGTCGCGTTCGGTAGCGCCGTTGTGCTTGCGCAGCCAGCTCACGAAATCGCGCACCTCGGTATTTCGCCACATCCAGGTCGGGAACCGCGCAAAGGCGGTCCACTCCGAGGGCGGATACTGGAAATGTCGTACATAGTGATCGACGCGCGCCGCATCCGGCCAATCGGCCTCGATCGCGACAAAGCGAAAGCCCTTCTTGACGATCAGGTCGCGGGTGATGCGTTCGCGCATCCGGTAGAACTCGCTGGTGCCGTGGGTGGCTTCGCCAAGCAGCACGATGCGCGCCGATCCGATCCGCTCCATCAGCGGACTGAGATCGGCGGCCTCTATCGATGAAAAGGATTCCGCGGCATCGGCAAGGTTTCGGACCAGCGCCTCCTCGGCCGGCGAGGCCGGCCGCGGCGCCCGGCTTACGGGCTTGCGATCCCCGCCTTGTTTGGCGGGTGCCCAGCCCTCCTCTCCGATCAACGGAACGAAGCGAACGTCGGCGATGTCCTCGCTGCGATATTCGTTGGCGGAGACTCGGGTGACGCGGATCAGTTCCTGGCTGCGCTGATCCGTTCCAACCGGGATCACCAGCCGGCCGCCGATCCTCAGTTGCTCCTTGAGGGACTCTGGAACCTGCGGCCCGCCGGCCGCGACGACGATGGCATCGTAGGGCGCATGTTCCGGCCAGCCCCGGGTGCCGTCGCCGTGCAGGACGTGAACATTGTCATAGCCGAGATCGGCCAGCGTCGCCGCGGCCTTGTCCGCGAGCTGACCAAGGCGCTCGACGGTGTAGACATTGGCGGCAATCTCCGACAGCACCGCGGCGGCATAGCCGGAGCCCGCCCCGATCTCGAGAACTTTCTCGCCGCCCTTGAGCATCAACGCTTCGGCCATGAAGGCGACGATATAGGGCTGGGAAATCGTCTGCTCGCCCGCAATCGGGAGCGGCGAGTCCTCGTAGGCGAATTCACGAAGGTTTTCCGGCAGGAACAGCTCGCGCGGCACCTTGCGCATCGCGTCAAGAACGAGGTCGTCGCGCACGCCACGCGCCACGATATTTCGCCTAACCATCTCCTCGCGAAGCGCGGAAAATGATTTCAGCTCACTGGAACGGATTTCCTTCAATGCCGAAGATCCCATGACGTCGGCTCCCACATCCCTTGATCATTGCACCAGCCCCGCTGACGACCGATCATCCAGTGGATGAGCAAGCTAAGATCATTGCAGGCCGATGGATTTGATCGACATCAAGGGCGAGACGGCTGGGCCGCAGCCGCCGGCTGCTTTCTCTCGCGCGCGGCGACCGGGCGCAACGGCGCGAATTCATCCGCCGTCAGCGTCTCCCTTGCGATCAGGAGTTCTGCGCCCGCATCGAGATCACCCCGGCGCTTTTCCAGGATTTCGCGTGCACAGGCGTCGCCCGCCTCGATCAGATCGCGCACCGCCAGGTCAATCTCGCGGCTGGTCGCCTCCGAGGCACCAACGATCGCATCCTGCATCGCCGGCAGGAAGGCCTGAGGCCGCGGCGCATACGTGCGCTGCCCGACTTTGGTGTCCATTCCGTGTTTGGCGACCATCTCGACCGCGATCTCCGTGGCCCGCTGCAGGTCGTCGGCGGCGCCGGTCGAAACGTCACCATCGAAGATCAGCCGCTCGGAGGCTCGGCCTCCCATCAATACCGCGATCCGGTTCTTGAGTTCGCTTGCCGCGAGCAGAAACCGGTCTTCGGTGGGCCGCTGCATGGTGAAACCGAGCGCGCCGACGCCGCGGGGAACGATCGACACTTTTTGCACGGGATCGACGCCCGGCAAGCTCGCGGCGACAAGGGCATGGCCCATTTCGTGATAGGCCACCCTCCGGCGCTCTGCCTTGCCGAGCACCCTGCTCTTCTTTTCGATTCCGGCAACGATCCGCTCGATCGCGACCGTGAAATCGTCGAACGAAACCTCGTCGGCATTGCGCCGGGTCGCGGCGATGGCAGCCTCGTTGATCAGGTTGGCAAGATCGGCGCCGGTGAAGCCGGTGGTGAGGCCCGCGATCTTGTCCAGATCGACATCCCCGCCAAGCCGGATTTTCCTGACATGCACCTCGAGGATGGCGACACGACCGCTCTTGTCGGGACGATCGACCAGCACCTGTCGATCGAACCGCCCTGCCCGCAGCAGCGCGGGATCGAGAATTTCGGGCCGGTTGGTGGCAGCCAGCAGAATGACGCCGACGCTGGGATCGAAGCCGTCCAGCTCGGCGAGCAGCTGGTTCAAGGTCTGCTCCTTTTCGTCATAGCCGCCGAACGCGCCGGGGTAACGGCTTCGACCCAGCGCATCCAGCTCATCGATGAAAACGATGCAGGGCGCCGCCTTGCGCGCCTGCTCAAACAGATCCCGGACGCGGGCGGCGCCGACGCCGACAAACATTTCCACGAACTCGGAACCCGATATCGAAAAAAACGCGACCCCGGCTTCACCGGCGACGGCGCGGGCGAGCAGGGTTTTGCCGGTGCCTGGCGGTCCGACCAGCAGAATTCCCTTGGGAACGTGAGCCCCGAGCCGGCCGTAGCTCTTGGGGTCCTTGAGAAACGACACCACTTCCTGCAGTTCGAATTTGGCTTCCTCGACGCCGGCCACGTCGGCGAACCTGACCTTGGTGTCCTTTTCAACATAGACCTTGGCCCGCGACTTGCCGATCGACATCAATCCGCCAAAACCCTGGCGATCCGCCAGCCGGCGCAGCAGAAATATCCAGATCAAATAAAACATCAACGCGGGCACGATCCAGGAGAGGATGGTCTGGAACAGCCCGCCCGAGGGCACGCCGGTCACCACGACGCCCTTTGCCGCCAGCTTTTCAGCCAGCGCCGGATCGACGCGGGCGGTGACAAAGGCCGACTTTCCGCTCGCGAGCTTGTCCTTCAATTTGCCCTCGATCACATCCTGACCGACGGCGACCTCGGTGACGCTGCCATGGGCGACGAGCTGCTCGAACTCGCTATAGGGAATGGTGTCGACGGTATTGTAGGTCGCCACCATCCATTGCAGCAACACCGTGCCGATGACCGCGGCGATAACATATCCGATTGCGACGGTCTGCCTGCGCGACGACGAGTCCGATTCCATTTCAATCTCCGGCCAGATCGGAACTGCTGGGCAAGGTGACCGGACCAATGCGGGCAACGATCGGGAGTTCCTGAAAACCTCGATCGATTAATTCCGATCAACCCTCGACGCGACGAAACAGCGCCATTTATGGGCCCGGAACGGATTTCGCTGTTTGATTCGGATCAATGCCGGGTCCTTTTGCCGGGTAGACAATTTTCCAAGCAAAGTTCACCCAAGGAGGATCAAATGACCGACTCTCAACTCCGGCAGGATGTCATCGACGAGCTCGAATTCGACCCGAGCTTCGATGGCGTGCACATCGGCGTAGCCGTCGACAAGAACGTCGTCAGCCTCTCCGGTCACGTCAATAGTTACGCGGAAAAGCTGGCGGCGATCGCCGCGGCGCGGCGGGTCAAAGGCGTACATGCCATCGCCGAGAGCATCGAGGTTCGCTATCCCTACCAGAACAAGACGGCGGACGACCAGATCGCCAAGCGCGCCAACGACATTCTGAACTGGGACGTCCTGGTTCCCGGCAACACGATCGATGTCCTGGTCCAGGACGGCTGGGTCACGCTGAGCGGCAACGCGGATTGGTATTATCAAAAGACCGCTGCCGAGGATGACGTCCGCAAGCTTTCGGGCGTGCGCGGTGTCACCAACAAGATCGTCATCAAGCCGCGGGTCGATTCCTCGAACGTGAAGAGCAAGATCGAGTCGGCGCTGAAACGTCACGCCGAGGTCGAGGCGAAGGCGATCCGTGTCACCGTGCAGAATGGCAACAAGGTCGTGCTCGAAGGCAAGGTCGACAATTGGGACGAGCGTCGGGCGGTTGAAAATGCCGCCTGGTCGGCGGCCGGCGTCGCCTCAGTCGAAGATCGCCTGACGATTTCCTGAATGTTTCGGCTTGCAGCATCCCCTCCCGCGGGTGCTGCAAGCCGTTGGCTTTGGCCTGATTGCCGGTGGTGACCGCCCGGCTTTTGAGGACATTGTCCCGTTTGAGCGGCACCTGCCAGCATCCTCAGTTCGCCGGCGCCATCAGGATCGCCTTAAGATGACGTGCGAACAGTTCCGCAACGCCGACCCTGTTGAGGTGGTCGGTGTCGAAATAGAAGCGGGGTTCGTCCAGTTCGGCCGATAGATCGCGGAAGCCGATCCCGTGATTCGCGGTCGCCGCGGTTATCGCTGCATCAAACGCCGCCTCGTTCGGAACGAGCGCCCGGAACTGGCCGGGCGTCGGCATCTTGATCACGACGACGCGAATGTTTCGTTGCCCGGCAAGTTCGAAGAGCCGCGTGAATTCCGTCAAATAGTGCGCAAGCGCGGCTTCCCGGCTGGAATCCGGGAACAGATAGGCGATCCGGTTCCTGGCCGCCGTCGCCGAAGGCCGGTAGACACGATCGAATTGCAGCTCGCCTTCCCAGATATCCTTCTGAAAGCGATCTCTGTTGTTGATCTTCGAGAACCCCGCGAGGTAGTCGACGAGTGCGCGCGGATCGACGCCTTCGTTGCGGCTATACTGCGCGAGCAACCAGGCGTTTGCCGGATCGAACGGTGCGGCCCTGAGCAGTTTGGCATCGCCGAAGCGATCCTCATTCCAGCTGCGCGCGTAGAACGCAAAGGAATCAGCGACGTAGAGCAGGTTCTTCGTGGTGTGATCGCGCAGAAAGGACTCCAGCACAAAGCGTTGGTAGAGCGGCCCGGTGCCGGGCGATGCCAGATTGATGATCTTCAGGCCCGCCTCGCCCTGCATGACGGCGTTGAAATCGGCGAAATCGAGCGGCATGGCGTGCGACGCGCCGACGATCACCCAATCGAATGCCCTCACCTCTGATGTCGCGATCTTGAACAACGGATTGCTGTGACCATTGCGGTACAGCAGCCGCTCGGCGGCGAAATAGACGCCGGCATAGATCAACAGACCAATTCCGACGAAGGCAATTGCCGCCCGGCCCTGACGCGTCATGATCGTTCACCCACGTCAAAACTGCATGTAGATGAATTCCCTGGCCTGCCATCGACCAAGAATCAGCAAACCGAAAATCACCAGATAGTAAGAACCCCAGCGCAGAACCAACGGCGCGGCGGCGAGGCGCTGCGCGATCGGCCGGCGTTCGTCGAGGGTTTCCACCGCCAGCAGAACGGCGATCAGGCCGAGGCCGAAACCGTGCTCCGATGTGAAAGGATACTGGACAATCAGGGACGGGAGTTCGAGCAGGTTGGTCCCGATCTTGCTGATGACGGTCAGAGCGTCGTTGACCGACCTGGCGCGGAAGAAGATCCAGGAAATCGCGATCAGATGAAAGGTCAGCAGGATGCGCGCCAGCGACAGCGCAGCACTTTGGCGCACCGCCGGCATCACCGCGCCAAGCCGGTCCCACAACCGCCGCGTCGCCAGGCCGATCCACTGGTAGGCGCCGTTGAGCGCGCCCCAGATCAGGAACGTCCAGCCCACGCCATAGCCGAGGCCGGCATGCCACAGCCCGCTGACGACGAACACCAGCATGATGTTGAGATACCGGCGAAGATGCCCCGAACGGCTGCCGCCCAGGGGAATATAGAGGTAGTCGCGGAACCAGCGCCCGAGCGAGATGTGCCACCGCTCGCCCCAGAATTCGGCGGTGCTGCGCGACAGATAAGGCCGGCGAAAATTCTCCATCAGCTTGATGCCGAACAGCATGGAGACGCCGACCGCGATGTCGGTATAGCCGGAGAAATCGCAGTAGATCTGGAACGCGAAGAAATACACGCTGACCAGCAGTTCGATCGGCGAGGCGAATGCCACGATGCCGAAATTGCGGTCCACCAGCGGCGCCAGATTGTCCGCGATGACGACCTTCTTGAACAGGCCCCAGCCGATCAGCTGGAGACCCAGAATGGCAAGTCCCGGCTCCAGACGCAGGCCCGCGACCAGTTGCGGCAGAAATGCCGTTGCGCGCTCGATCGGACCGGCGAAGATCTTTGGAAAATACCCGGCATAAAGCGCGACATGACCGGCATGATGGATTCCGCCAAGCCGCCGGGTGTAAACGTCGATCAGGTAGCTCGCGGCCGAGAACGCGTAGAACGAATATCCGACCGGCGTGCTGACGCCGAGCCTCGGCAAGCCAATCGGAAATGTCGACGCAAGCGAGCGCGCCAGCTCGGCCGCGATGAAATCATAGAACTTGAATGCGACCAGCGAGCCGAGCAGCGTGACCAGCCCGGTGGCCAGCAGCGCTTTCCGGATGGCCGGGCGTTCTGTCCGTTGCAGCCCTCGGCCGCAGCCGTACATCACCAGTGTCACGGCGCCGAGATAGACCAGATTGAAGGGCTGCCAGATGCCGTAGAACAGGTAGCTCGCGAGCAGCAGCACCGCCCATCGCTGCGTGGCAGGCGTCGCCTGCAACAGCAGCAGGACCAGGGGCAGGAAGGCGAAGAATTCAAGCGACGTGAACAGCATTTGCCCT
Source organism: Bradyrhizobium sp. (assembly GCF_049691595.1). Taxonomy (GTDB): domain Bacteria; phylum Pseudomonadota; class Alphaproteobacteria; order Rhizobiales; family Xanthobacteraceae; genus Bradyrhizobium. The sequence continues at coordinate 9,211 of NZ_JBAVNZ010000030.1, read as the reverse complement.
GGCCTTATGCCGTCTCGTTCTCATCTCAATAGGACGTCAATAGGACGCGCCGCCGGCCCGCAGCTCCTCCGGCACATCGTCGATCGGAATCCCGCCGTTGAGCACGAGATAACTGGCGAGCGCCTCGCGCTGTTCGCGCGACAGCTTGATCCGGGCGTGGCTCGGCTTGTTCATGGTGCCGAGCCAGGCGGGCACCGGCCGGATCTGGGTGATGACGACCGTGATGATGTGGCAGCCCTGGCATTTCTCCAGGGCGAAGTCGCGCCCGTCCGGCGGCAACACTTTTTCCGGGTCAGCCCTGGCCAGATCCGCCGGCCCCTGCCCCGAGGAAAGCGGCATGTTGAACGACAGGTAATCCGCCAGCGTGAGCTGCTCTTGCTCGCTGAATTTTTCGAGCGCCGGCATGCGCCTGGTTTTGCTTTTGAGGTAGCTGAGCCACTCATCCCGCGTGCGCTTGCCGGTCAGGATCGCCTGCAATTCGTCGGCGGGCGGATGGCTTGCGACCACCTGCGCGAACAGGGTCCGGCCTCCGACCGGAATGAACGCAAAAACATCCTTGATTTGCGCCAGCAGCGGATTGACCAGCAAGGCGCCGCACACGATCAGGGCGCCACCAAGCGATACCCGAATGCAACCCATAGCCTGCCTCTCATTCCGTCATTTGCCTGTCACCCCGACGACGGCGGCTCGAGCCGCGTTCAATAACGGAGCGCGGCCGGGACGTCGTCGACCTTCATCGGCATGTTGATGGCTGAATAGCGCGCGAAGGTTTCGCGCTGCTGGGCGGTCATCTTCAACCCGCGATGGAACGGCGACAGGAAGACGCTCCGCCAGCCCTGCGCGTCGCGCTGCTGCATCAGATAGCTGGTAAAGAGCGAATGGCAGAACTGGCACTGCGTCCAGGCAAGCTCACGGCCGTCAGGCGGCAAAGCCGAGGCGATACCACCCTGGCTTTCGGCTTGTTGAACCGCGCCCTCGGGTAGCGGAAGATTCACCGCGAGATAGGCCGCGAGCTCGCTGACCTCCCGCTCGCCTAGCTGCTTGTGCCGTTCAACCAAAAAGCCGCGCCATTCCGCCTCGCTGCGCTTGAAACCACCGATCTCGCGAAGCTCCTCGGCGCGCGGCGTGTCCTTTAACCCGAGAAACAGCGTCTTGCCGCCCTTCGGCATGAACGCCTCGTCCTCCTGGGCCTTCGCCGGCAAGGCACCCAAGGCGAGGAGGCTCAAGGCAACCAGCAGCAGGCGAGCGGACGCACGCATCACTCCGCCTCGGTCAGGAGGCGGTCGCGGAACGAAAACACAGGCACCTTTATTTCGCCCCGCGCGCTCTCCGCCGGAAATCCTTCGCCGCGCAGCAGGTCGAGAACCACCACCGTCCGGTCATCGTAGAACTGCTCATTGCAGTAGGAGCAGACCAATGCCGGGATGTCATCGACCACGACCAGCCGATCGCCGTGGAAAAACGCCGAACGCACCTCGGCCATGCCGATGTCGGAGCTGCCGCAGCTTGGGCATACGGCGACCGCGCCGGGCTGATCGCCTCTCGAATACTCAACGGACATGACGGACCCCTGTTGATGCGAAGCCGACGGTTGAGCCCGCCGACTTCCCCGATCGCTGCGGCCGCATGACAACTCAGCTGACGAACTTCTTCGCCGCGGCGACGATGTGGTCGGCGTTCGGCCGCATCCAGTTGAACATTTCAGGAGCCGCCGGCGGCGGCGCATCCGGAAACGCAATGCGCTTGTACTTCGCGCCGTCGACGTTCTCCGCCACCCGGGCGATGACTTCGGCGCCCGGGCACAAGGTGTAATAGGACTGATCGAAGGTCAAAAGCCGCTTGGTCTTCTGCACCGACTTGACCAGGGTCTCGGTATCGATCGGCTTGAGGCAGCGCAGATCGATGGCGTCGACCTTCATTCCCGCCTTCTGCAGCTTCTCGACGGCATCGAGCACGTCGGGCATCCCGGCGCCGGAACTGACGATGGTGATGTCACCGCCGGTCGTGCGCACCGCGGCCTTGTCGAGCGGTGTCAGATACTGCTCGTCCGGAACTTCCTCGACCAGTTCGCGCAAGCCCGCCGCATAGAGAAACACGACGGGATCGGGGTCGCGGATCGCCGAGACCATCATGCCCTTGGCGTCCGCCGGCGTGGACGGAATGACCGTCTTCACGCCCGCAATGTGGGCGTAATAGGTGTCGATCTCGTAATCGGAATGCTGGCCGGCGAAACCGGCGGTCTGCCCGGTCATCTCCATGATGAACACGACCGGCATCGAAGCATCGCCGCCGGTCATCGATCGCAGCTTGCCCGCATGGTTCTGGATCATCTGGAACGGCATGCAGGCGCCCTGATAGGGGATGTAGGTCAGCGCCTTCGAGCCGGCGAGGCCTGCGCCCAGCACACACCCTGCCATCCAGTTCTCGTCGATGCCGGTGTTGGCCACGCGCAGGCGGCCGAATTCGGTTTCGAGATTGATCACCGGCCGGCCCGGATTGGACGCAACCGGCGGCGTCAACTCGAAGATCCAGATCATATTCTTGTCCTGACGCATTTCGTACTGAACCGCCTCGAGGACCGCGTACATGAAGCTTTTGCGTGCCATGGTGTCTCTCCAAATTCTAATCCGCTGTGCGAAGTCGCGACGTCTGGACGAATTGACAAGCGTTCGCCTAGCCGAACTGGCGGGCGGGCACACTGCCTTCGACAAAGACGTTCTTCAGACCGTCCTCCGGCTTGCAGAAGGGCTGCTTGTCGGCCCACGCCACGGCGTCGAGGACCTCCTGCTTGATGCTGGTCTCCATCGCGGCCGCCTTGGCGGCGTCCAGCACCTTCCAGCCGATCAGGGTGGTGCGGCAGATGTCGACGGGATCCCGTGCCATCCACGCCCGCAATTCGCGCTCCGGCCGGAACGAGGAGATCGCGAGCGGGTCGTAACCGAACGCGCCGAGTTCGCCGGGCTTGGCGCCGGGCGCACCCCAGTGATTGTAGTAGCGGTAGGTCTTGGCCTCGATCAGCGTCGGCCCCTCGCCCGCCCTCGCCCGCTCCACCGCGGTCCTGGCGGCATTGTAGACCTGCATAACGTCCTGCCCGTCGACGACGACGCCGGGGATGCCGTACGGCACCGCGGCCTCCGCGATATCCTTCATCGGGCACGACCAGGAGTAATGCGCATACTGATGATAAAGGTTGTTTTCGATGACGTAGATGAACGGCAGCTTGAGCAGCGCCGCGTTGTTCATCGCGCTGTGGAAGTGCGGCGTGGCGTAAGTGCCGTCGCCGCCGAAATTGACGACGACCTGCTTGCTGCCGCGGGCACGGATCGCAAAGGCGGAGCCGGTTGCGATCACCGGTCCCGGACCGATCATGCCGTCGGCGCCGATGAACCCGATCGACTTGTCGGAGATGTGCATCTCGCCGGCGTAGCCCTTGTTGAGGCCGGTGGCCCGGAATTCATACTCCGCCGCCATCTTCCTGATGTCGGCGCCCTTGGCGATGGCATGGCCTGACGGCCGGTGCGTGCTGTAGACGAGATCGGCCTCCATCACGCCGCCTGAGTTCTTCAAGGCGGCGCACACGCCGGTCGCGACCGCCTCCTGGCCGACATAGAAATGGTTGTAGCCGCGGTAGTTGGAATCGGTCAGCATCTTGTCGACCAGCGTTCGCTCGTACCAGCGGATCCGCAGGATGGTACCGAACATGCCGGTCAGTTGCGCGTCGGTGAGATCCTTGGCCCAGAAACCGATCGCGCCCTGTGCGTTGGCGATTCTGCTGCTGAGTGAGATCGCGGCGCCGGCGCCGGCGAGCCCCTGGAGGAAATTACGTCGGGTAGCAGATGGAGACTTCCGTTGCGCGTCACGCGCATGCGCGTCGTTGCGATCAGCCATGGCATTTCTCCCGATCCGATAAGCTCGCAGTTAGCTGCGCTCCCAATTAAAAGCTGCACCCACCTTTGGGTCGTGTCATTGAGGCAGATCAACCGCGCGCCTCATTAAAACATCATGCTGCGTTTGCGAACGAGGAGTTCGTCGACCACATTCCATCGCAAATCAACGGACCTGGCGTCGAAATTGATCCTGCTCCACGGGCTGATCGCTGCCTGCTCACCGATTCAAAAAATGAAAACGGCGTGGATGGCAACGCCAATCCCGATCGCGACCATCGCGACGACGGCGGCCGTGCACGCGGACGATTACTCGCATGCGATCAAGACGCACCGCGATCGGGTTGAAAAGCATGCAATGCCATCAGGAGCGGCCGCCGCGGCTCACGCCTGCGAACTCCATATGCCTCGGCTGTCATGGTGACCAGCAGGCGCTCGCGAACAGAACCAGGGAGGCCAGTCCCGATACGCGGGTATCAAAGTCGAAGGAGCATTTCTCATGGTGGACGGCTGCAACGCGATTACCCGTCAAAACCGAAACGACTGCGAGCCCGTCGGCTAAGGCCGCGGACTGGCAACCGTTCGATGCGCTGCGCAGTCAGGTCGACCGGTTGTTCCAATGACTTTCAAACCGGATTTCCAAGGGCGGTAGCGGAAGCCGAGTTTCGAGCGACAGGCGTTGTTGACGCGCTCGAACGCGGAAAATTCGGCATCCGACAGCCGGTCGAGCCCGGCGCCGTGCTGCTCGGCATCCGCGTTGACGATGGAGCCGGGACCGTTCAAAGCGGCACCGGCAGAAACGGATCAGGCCTCGCCACCCGCGAAGATGTCCTTCTTGATGACGGCGTGGACGCCCCAGTTGCCGTCGACCACCTGGGTGATGCCGAAGTCGACGCCGACCGTGATCAGGGAGATGGCCTCATCCTCCGTCAGCTTCTTGGTCGTCATCAGGAACCTGCGCATCTTGCGGAACGCATCGCGCAAGGCGAGATCGACCGACGATTTCGAGTAGATATCGGATTGCGCCTTGGCGCCGAGCTCGCTGAGGTAATTGGCAAAGCTGAAGCCGTGCACCAGCCACTCGTTTTGAGTCTCCAGCATCGGATAATCAAGAGCTTCGAGCGCGGTGCCGGCCAGATCGCGCTTCTTGTGAAGAATGACCTGGAAGGTGCCATTGAGCGAGCATTCGATCGCTGTACCGCACAATTCGGAATCGCCTTGCGAGGCATGCGAGTCGCCTACGGACAGCAGGCCACCCTCAACCGCGACTGGATAATACATGGTCGCGCCTTTGCCGATCCGCCAATTATCGATGTTGCCGCCGGTGTAGGTCGGCGGAATCGAATCGACCATGTCAGCCTCTTTGGGTGCGAGCCCGATCACGCCAAAATGCGGCCTGATCGGGATACGAACATTCTTCAGGATGCCATGGTTTTCCTTGACGGTGGCGTGGTCGACCGGCACGCCGGGGTAATCGATGGTCTTGTGCACCACGCCGGAAGGATCCGTCTGCGGCGTCCACTGGAAATTGTAAACTGCTTTCGCCCAGTTGCGCTCGCCGGTGGCGTCAACCTCGTAGATGGTAATCACCTCGCGCGGTTTCGGTTCGGTAAGCAGATCCTTGTAGTGAAAACCCCACCATGCCGCCGCGTTGCTGCCGAACGCCTTGCCGGGATATTTTGGATTGGCGCAGGGCCGAGGCGCGACATCGATGATCCGCAGCTCGATCACATCACCCTCCTCGGCGCCGCGGACGTAGACCGGTCCGGTCAGGATATGGACGCCCAGGCCTTCGCCGGCACCGCGACCGAACAGCGAAGCATCCATCGGCCCTGCGCCACGGCGGTCGACACCCTTCTTCTCCTTGCTCCACAGGAATACGCTCTCGGCACCGGGGTCGCCCTTGACCATGCGCTCGGCGTCGTCATTGGCATGGTGGGTCAACGCCTCGATGGTGATGAAGTCACCTGAATCGATCTCGACCTGCGGCTTCAGTTTCTTGCTGAAATAACCCCAATGCACCGTGCCGGCGTTTGCGGGCAAATGATGATAGGCGCGCCTGGCCGGCTGATGCCTCTCGGCGGCGGCCGCCATCTCCGGCGTCACCAGTGAAATACCGCCGGCGCCGAGCGCCGCTGCGCCGCCGGCCGCGGCGAAGCTCGACTTCAGGAACGACCGTCGCTCTCGATCGAGCGTTTCCTTGAATTTTCGGTGGTGCAGTTCAAATTCCGGACACGTCCTGTCGTCACCTGCGCACATCGCATCGCTCCTCGCGGTTTGATCAACATGCCCCTGCCTCGGTGACGCTATCATCTGTTCGAGCCGTTCAGCAATGATCAACGGCGCGCGGCAAGCGTCTTGAATGTGCCGAAAACCTCAACCCGGAATGCAGGATTCTTGGTATAAAAATCTGCAGTTGCAAGTGCCCCTCCTGAGAGAGGGGTAATCCATGTGTCCGGAACGGACACGAGATTGCCTGGCTGGGGCGGGAGGATTCGAACCTCCGTATGGTGGAATCAAAATCCACTGCCTTACCACTTGGCGACGCCCCAACAGGCCGGGAATGCGGGAGGACTGGGCCCTGCGCCGTTTCCTTCGGCCCCGCCGGTCTATAGAGGGCGTTGCGCTATTTCAACCGGCCAGAAGGCCTATTCTGCCGCAAACCGACGCGCGGGCCGGACAGCAGCGCCACCCCCGATGGCCGCCGTTCCCGGTGCGGCCCGCGACCGCCCATCGGAGAGTTGAGAGAACCCCGGTTTCGTGGGAAGACGGCAGCCGCTATTGCCGGAAAAGCGAGACGATCCCCATGACCTACCGCGCGCCGATCAACGACATCCTGCTCGCCCTCAATCATGGTGCGGGGCTGCAGGCGGCCCTCAAGGCCGGCCATTATGGCGATTTCGACGGCGACATCACCGCCGCGGTGCTGGAGGAAGCCGGCAAATTCGCCGGCGACGTGCTGGCGCCGCTCAACCGGGTCGGCGACGAGCACGGCATCAAGCTCGAGGCCGACAAAGTGACCACCGCGCCGGGCTGGCCCGATGCCTATCGGCGCTGGACCGCGGCCGGATGGAACGCGGTTTCGGGTCCGGAAGCGTTCGGCGGCCAGGGCCTGCCGCTTGCGATCAACGCCGCCTGCACCGAGATCTGGAGCGCCGCGAATGTCGCCTTCGGCCTCTGCCCGTTGTTGACCTTGAGCGCGATCGAGGCGCTCGATGCCCATGGCAGCGATGAGCTGAAGAAGATTTACCTGGAAAAGCTGGTGTCCGGCGACTGGACCGGCACCATGCAGCTCACCGAGCCGCAGGCCGGCTCCGACGTCGGCGCGCTGCGCACCCGCGCCGAGCGCGCCGCTGACGGCAGCTATCGCATCACCGGCACGAAAATCTTCATCACCTATGGCGACCACGACATGACCGACAACATCGTGCATTTCGTGCTGGCCCGATTACCCGATGCGCCCGCGGGCACCCGGGGCATTTCGCTGTTTCTGATTCCGAAATTCCTCGTCAACGCCGACGGCTCGCTCGGGCAGCGCAACGACATCTATCCGAGCGGCGTCGAGCACAAGCTCGGCATGCACGCTTCGCCGACCTGCACCATGACAATGGGCGACCGCGGCGGCGCTATCGGTTATTTGATCGGCGAGGAAAACCGGGGCATGCAATGCATGTTCACGATGATGAACCAGGCCCGGCTCGGCGTCGGCCTCGAAGGCGTCGGGATCGCCGACCGCGCCTATCAGCAGGCGCTGGCCTTTGCGCAGGAGCGCCGTCAGGGCCGCGCCGTCGGCAAGCAGGGCGACGGGCTCGATCCCATCATCGTGCATCCCGACGTCAAGCGCATGCTGATGCAGATGCGGGCGCTGACGGCGGCCGCCCGCACCATCTGCTACGCCACGGCCGTCGCGCTCGATGTCGCCATGCGCGCGAAAGACCCCAGGGTGCGGGCGGAAGCCGCCGCCCGCGGCGCGCTGCTGACCCCGATCGCAAAGGCCTTCGCCACCGATATCGGCAATGAGGTGGCCTATCTCGGCGTGCAGATCCACGGCGGCATGGGATTCATCGAGGAGACCGGCGCCGCCCAGCACTATCGCGACGCGCGCATCACCACGATCTATGAAGGCACCAACGGCATCCAGTCGATCGACCTGGTGACGCGCAAGCTCGCCGCCAATGGCGGCGCATCGGTTTTCGCGTTGCTCGACGAACTCTCCGGGATCGTCAAGCAGGTGGAAACCTCGAACGATCCCGCCTTCGGCACCACCGGCACAAAACTGCGCGATGCGCTTGGGTCGCTCGACCGCGCCAGCCGCTGGCTGCTCGAGCGCACAGCCACAGCGCCGAACGACGCGCTGGCCGGCGCGACGCCTTATTTGCGGCTGTTCGGTTCAACGCTCGGCGGCTGCATGCTTGCCGCCGAGGCCCTCGCCGCTCGCAGCCAGGGCGAGGCCGGCGGCGATCCGCAGCGCTATGTCGCACTGGCAAGGTTTTTTGCCGAAAACATCACGGTGCAGGCCGGCTCGCTGGAAAAGACCGTGACCGACGGCGCCGAAGCGGTGAACGGCGCCGACGCGGTGTTGCTGGGGTAGCTCGCCGACGCGGCTGCGATAGCGTCCTTCTTTCACGGCACCAATAACGGCAACGACCGATATAGCTCTCAAAATTCCGCGTGAGCCCTGATCGAGAATACCGAAACCGGTCCGCGGTCATGATTATATGCCGGATTGTTGAAGAGCTGGTAGTCGAAGGTCAGCGTCGTCCACTTGTCGAAGCTGTAGGCGTAATAGGCCTCAAGAACATTTTCGCGCCGATAGTTGAGACGGCCGTCGCCGATCAATATCCCGAGACCGCCCGCTTCGAAATACGAACGGGCATCACGCGACAAGCCTTCGGTCACTCCGGCAATACCGATCCTGTCATTCGGGCGCCCCCAGGAGGTTCCTTTCAATACCCCGCCGAACGAAAAGCTGTTGCTGACATCGGTCCATCCGATGACTTCGAACAAGCCCGGAGTCCAACTCGCCCGCGAAAAGACGCCAAAATCCTCGGTGATCGCCTGCTCGGCGCCGACAACAATGCCGTAGCTGGTGCGGACCCGGCGAGTCAGCGTGATGTCGGGATAGTCGGGAGACGTGATTGGCAGCGCAAGCGCTTCCGAATAGCTGCCCATGTTGGCGCGATTGACCCATCCAAAAAACCGAAGCTTGCCGGCTTGCGAGAACAGCGAGTAGCGCAGCTCCAGTTCGGCGGCATACTCGCCCCGCTCGGGAGCGTGGCGGTCGAAATGATTGCTGTTCGATCGGTCGGGCACCAGAAAGTATCCGA
>NZ_JBAVNZ010000029.1:0-2748 GCF_049691595.1 Bradyrhizobium sp. | reverse complement strand
CTACGATACGAGCTCTTACGTTCATTGATCCCGTCAGGGCGGATACAGCTCAACGGGTCCGCGCAACGTGCAGCCCGATAACAGGCGCCGACCGCAATCCGCGGTTCGGGAACGAGCGCGCAACCATAATTCGGCCCACCGCGCGGAATACAATTGGCTGAACCGGTGTTGTGGAAGGGGAGCGGATTGCTTCGCTGATCCGCCGACTGGACGACGCTTCAATCGTGCCTGTCGCGACGCAAGCTGCTGCGAAAAAATCGATTGACACCGCGTTCCCCGGCGCGACATTTCACGCATGCGCCGGTGAAGACCGGCCCCAGGGAAGAAGCTTCGGAGGAACCACGATGATCGACAGGCGAGAGCTGATGCAACGCGCCGGGATGGCGGTGCTGCTGGCAGGAGTAGGTTCGTCGCGGGCGCTGGCGCTCGACACGGTGACCTTGCCGTTCGACAATGGCGAACGGCCGCTGGTGAAAGTTCCGCAGAAGCGCCCGATGATCGGGCTGACCAGCCGGCCGCCGCAGCTTGAAACCCCGTTCGCCGTTTTCAACGAAGGGCCGATCACGCCGAATAACGCGTTCTTTGTCCGCTATCATCTGGCCGACGTGCCGCTCAATATCGATCCCGACAAGTTCACGCTGGAGATCAAGGGCAAGGTCGACAGGCCGCTGAAGCTGTCACTGAAGGACATCAGAAAACTGAAAGCGGTCGAGATCGTCGCCGTCAATCAATGTTCCGGCAACAGCCGCGGCTTTTCCAACCCGCGGGTCGCCGGCGGGCAGCTCGGCCACGGCGCGATGGGCAATGCGCGCTGGCGCGGCGTGCCGCTGAAAGCCGTGCTCGACATGGCCGGCGTGCAGCAAGGCGCCAGGCAAGTCACCTTCAACGGCATGGACGGGCCGGTGACCGACAAGACGCCCGACTTCGTCAAGGCGCTCGAGGTCGATCACGCCCGCGACGGCGAGGTGATGCTGGCCTATGGCATGAATGGCGAGGACCTGCCGGTTCTCAACGGCTTTCCGCTTCGCCTCGTGGTGCCCGGCTATTACGGCACCTATTGGGTCAAGCATCTGAACGAGATCACCGTCATCGACAGCGTGTTCGACGGCTTCTGGATGAAGACCGCCTACCGGATTCCCGATACGCCCTGCAACTGCGTCGAGCCCGGCACCGCGCCGAAGGCGACGATCCCGATCAACCGTTTCACGGTGCGCTCCTTCATCACCAGCGTCACCGACGGCGCCAGATTGAAGCCGGGCACCACGATGCTGAAGGGCGTCGCGTTCGACGGCGGCAAGGGCATCAAGCAAGTCGCGGTCTCGATCGACGGCGGCACGAGCTGGACGCCGGCGCAACTCGGCAAGGATATTGGCAAATATTCGTTCCGCGAATGGAAGCTGCCGGTAAGACTCGCGGCGGGAAATCACCAGCTGATGGCGCGCGCCACCAACCATGCCGGCGATACCCAGCCGATGGAGCCGTTGTGGAATCCGGCCGGCTATCTCCGCAACGTCGTCGAAACCGTTCGCGTCACCGCGGCGTGAGGAGAATGGTCATGAAGTATCCGATCCTTCTCGCGCTCGCCGCCGTCGCCGTCATCGGCCTTGTTGCCGCCGATGCGGCGCCGCTGTCCTACAAGCTTCCGGAGGAAACTTCGGCGTTCAAGCCCGGCCCCAATGTCGAGGTGGTGAAGAACAATTGCACCGCCTGCCACTCCGCCGATTACGTCCAGACCCAGCCGCGCGGCGAGAAATTCAGAAAAGACTTCTGGCAGGCCGAAGTGACCAAGATGATCAAGGTCTATGGCGCGCCGATCGACGATTCCGATGTCGGCAAGATCGTCGATTACCTCACCGCGACCTACTGAAATCGGGATGTGGCCCGGTCGTGCGCGCGGCTGCGCGGGCGAGCGGCACCGAATTCCCGCTGCAACAAAACTTGAAGTGCCGGGGCTGCGGCAGCGCCAGATGATGCGGAAACGGCCAAAAAGCCGCAAAAACGCCACGATAAAGTTCGTTTCTGCCAAAATCCCCGCGCCGTTTGAGCTATCAAGCTCGCCATAATCTGCGTATCCTGTCGCGCGCGGGCGTGCCGGGGTGTGCGGGGACCGGCGGTCCGTTTTATTTTTGATTCCGCGGAGACGACGTGAATGGCTAAAGGTACGGTGAAGTGGTTCAACCCGACCAAGGGTTATGGATTCATCCAGCCCAGCAATGGTGGCAAGGACGTTTTCGTTCATATTTCGGCGGTCGAGAAGGCCGGTCTTTCGACGCTCAATGAAGGGCAGTCGGTCGAGTACGAAGAGATCGCCAATCGCGGCAAGACTTCGGCCGAGAACCTCAAGGTCTAGCGCAAGCGCGCGAAACGGCAACGGCGCACTCTCGGAAAAAATCCGGGAGTGGGTTCCAGAAAAATCTCAAACTCTGTGAGCGTTCGGCGGAGCGGGCACCGTTTTGGCGCGGATTCGAATGGCTGCGCCAATCCGGCCGCTCAGTTTTGCTTCACCCATCTCTCGACGGTCATGACATCCGGCGGCCGCAGATAGCCGCGCGGCCAGAGGTCGACGACCCATTCCACTTTGGTCGCGCGCTCGACCAGCACCGCCGTGTTGTGCGGCGTCTGCAGCGCCAGCGCATTGCCGCGATAATGCGGATCGCCGACCCCATGGTATTTGAGCAGCCGCCATTCCCTTAGCACCAATAGCAGGCTGGTGGTGTTGCGCGTGGTGTCCCAGCAATCGTAATTATG
>NZ_JBAVNZ010000028.1:0-10207 GCF_049691595.1 Bradyrhizobium sp. | reverse complement strand
TCCCCGCCGAAGCGCTCGGCGTCGAACTGATCAAACGCGGCTATCGCGTGCGCCTTGCCACCGATGCCCGCGCGCTGCGCTACGGCGGACTGTTCTCCAGGGACAGTATCGACGTGGTGCCGAGCGAGACCGTGCGCGGCCGCACCCCGTGGTCGCTCGCCCGCACCGCGATCATGCTCGGCTACGGCACCGTGGTCGCCGCCCGCCTGGTGCGGCGGCTGAAGCCTTCGGCCGTGGTCGGCTTCGGCGGCTATCCGACGCTGCCGCCGCTATTGGCTGCAAAGCTGCTCGGCGTGCCCGGCATCATTCATGAGGCCAACGCGGTGCTCGGCCGCGCCAACCGTTTTCTCTCCAGCCGCGTCGACGCGATCGCGACCGCGCTGCCCGGCGTGCTCGATCGCGATCCCTCGCTCGCGGGCAAGACCACCACCGTCGGCACGCCGATGCGGCCGGCGATCCTTGCCGCCGCCGCGGAGAAATATGCTTCCCCCGCGCCGAACGGGCCGCTCCGCCTGCTGGTGATCGGCGGCAGCCAGGGTGCGCGGGTGATGAGCGACGTCGTGCCCGGCGCGATCGAGCGGCTGGAGCCTGTGCTGTGGAGCCGGCTGGTCCTGACGCAGCAGGTGCGCGAGGAAGACATGGCGCGGGTGCGCGCCGTCTATGACCGGCTCAAGATCAATGCCGAGCTGGCGCCGTTCTTTTCCGATCTGCCGGCACGGCTGGCATCACACCATCTGGTGGTGTCGCGTTCCGGCGCCGGTACCGTCGCCGAACTCGCCGCCGTCGGCCGGCCCGCCATCCTGGTGCCGCTGCCGGGCGCGATCGATCAGGATCAGTTCGCCAATGCCGGCGTGCTGGTACAGGCCGGCGGTGCCTTGCGGATTCCGCAGGCGGAATTCACGCCCGACCGGCTGGCGGCGGAAATCTCAGCCCTTGCCGCCGAACCCGCGCGGCTGACCGCGATGGCCGCCGGCGCGCGCGGCGTCGGGAGGCTGGATGCGGCCGAACGGCTGGCGGATCTGGTTGTGAAAGTTGCCGGAATCTAGCCGCTTGCGCGCAAATTGCCTCTTGTCAGCGCCTTCGAAAGCGGGGCATCCAGTACGCCACGCCGCTGATTTGACTGACTGCGCGAAATACTGGATCGCCCGCCTCCGCAGGCGATGACGCCGGGGATTAGAGCATGCGACTGCCGCGCGAGATCGGGCCCATCCACTTCGTCGGGATCGGCGGCATCGGCATGAGCGGCATCGCCGAAGTCCTGAGCAATCTCGGCTATGCCGTGCGGGGCTCGGACGCCTCCGAGAGCGGCAATGTCGCCCGCCTGCGCGACAAGGGCATCCCGGTTTGCGTCGGCCACAAGGCCGAGAACGTCGCCGGCGCGGACGTGGTGGTGGCGTCGACCGCGATCAAGCGCGACAATCCCGAACTGATGGCGGCCCGCGCCCAGCGCATTCCCGTGGTGCGCCGCGCCGAAATGCTGGCCGAGCTGATGCGGCTGAAAAGCTGCGTCGCGATCGCCGGCACCCATGGCAAGACCACGACCACCTCGATGGTGGCGGCGCTGCTCGATGCCGGCGATCTCGATCCGACCGTGATCAATGGCGGCATCATCAATGCCTATGGCACCAATGCGCGGCTCGGCGCCGGCGACTGGATGGTGGTGGAGGCCGACGAGAGCGACGGCACGTTTCTGAAACTGCCGGCCGATGTCGCCATCGTCACCAATGTCGATCCCGAGCATCTCGATCACTTCGGGACGTTCGAGGCGGTGCAGGACGCGTTCCGCGATTTCGTCGAGAACGTGCCGTTCTACGGTTTTGCCGTGATGTGCATCGATCACCCCGTCGTACAAACCATCGTCGGCAGGATCGAGGATCGCCGCATCATCACCTATGGCGAGAACCCGCAGGCCGATGCGCGGCTGGTCGATCTCGCGCCGATCGGCGGCGGCTCCCGCTTCAAGGTCGCGTTCCGCGACCGCAAGACCGACGCCGCGCACGAGATCGCCGACATCAGGCTGCCGATGCCGGGGCGGCATAACGCGCTCAACGCCACGGCCGCGATCGCGGTGGCGCACGAGCTCGGCATTTCCGATGATGCGATCCGCAAGGCGATCGCGGGTTTTGGCGGCGTCAAGCGGCGCTTCACCAGGACCGGCGAATGGAACGGCGTCACCGTCATCGACGATTACGGCCATCATCCCGTGGAGATCGCCGCGGTGCTGAAGGCGGCGCGGGAGTCCGCCAGCGGCAAGGTCATCGCCGTGGTGCAGCCGCATCGCTTCACCCGGCTGCAATCGCTGTTCGAGGAATTCTGTACCTGCTTCAACGACGCCGATGCGGTCGTGGTGGCGGACGTCTATCCGGCCGGCGAGGCGCCGCTCGATGGAATCGATCGCGATCATTTTGTCCTCGGCCTGCGCGCGCATGGCCATCGCGAAGTGATCCCGCTGCCAAGATCGTCCGATCTGGCCGGTGTCATCAAAGGCCTTGCCGGCCGGGGCGATCTGGTCGTTTGCCTGGGCGCAGGCAACATCACGCAATGGGCCTACGCGCTGCCGGGCGAGCTGAAGGCGCTGGGTTAGAGGTGGCAGCGTTCCCCGACATCACCGCCGATCTCAAAGCCGCGATGCCGCGATTGCGCGGGCGGCTGCTGCCAAACCAGTCGCTGGCGGAGCTGACCTGGTTTCGCGTCGGCGGTCCGGCGCAGGTGCTGTTCACGCCCGCCGACGAGGACGATCTCGCTTATTTCCTCCAACAGTTGCCGGGTGAATTGCCGGTCTATGTCGTCGGCGTCGGCTCCAACCTGATCGTGCGTGATGGCGGCATGCCGGGCGTGGTGATCCGCCTGTCGCCGCGCGCCTTCGGCGATACCAGCGTGGAAGGCGAGGTGGTCCGCGCCGGCGCCGCGGCGCTCGACAGGCGTGTGGCGGAGACCGCGGCGGCAGCGAATATCGGCGGAATGGAATTCCTGTTCGGCATTCCCGGCACCATCGGCGGCGCGCTGCGGATGAATGCCGGCGCCAATGGCAGCGAGACCAGGGATGTGCTGATCGAAGCAACCGGTATCGGGCGCGACGGCACCACGCACGCCTTCACGAACGCCGACATGAAATTCGCCTACCGCAGCAGCGGCATCGACGCCGCCATCATTTTCACCTCCGCGCGCTTTCGCGGCACCATCACCGACCCCGAAGCCATTCGCGCCCGCATGAACGAGGTGCAGACCCATCGCGAGGCCGCGCAGCCGATCCGCGAAAAGACCGGCGGGTCGACCTTCAAGAATCCGCCCGGCAACAGCGCCTGGCGACTGATCGACGCCGCCGGCTGCCGCGGCCTGCGCGTCGGCGGCGCCCAGGTCTCCGAAATGCACTGCAATTTCCTGATCAATATCGGCAACGCCACCGGGCATGATATCGAAACGCTGGGCGAGACCGTGCGCAGACGGGTGAAAGAACATTGCGGAATTGAGCTAAACTGGGAAATCAAGCGGATCGGGATCGGGCAAGCGTGACACGGATTACCATTCTGTTCGGCGGCACCAACAAGGAGCGCCTGGTCTCGGTGGCGAGCGCGCAGGCGATGCATCGGGCGTTGCCGGAGGCCGATCTGTGGTTCTGGGATGTGGCCGATACCGTGCATGAAATCCCGTCACGCAAGCTGCTCGATCATGCCCGGCCGTTCGAGCATCCGTTCAAGCCGGATGATCGCGGCATCAAGCTCGAGGCGGCGCTGGATCAGGCCAGGGCCGAGGACCGCGTGCTGGTGCTTGGCCTGCACGGGGGCAGGGCGGAGAATGGCGAATTGCAGGCGATGTGCGAAATGCGCGGGATTGCCTTCACCGGATCCGGCTCGGCGTCGTCGCATCTCACCTTCGACAAGGTGGCGGCAAAGCGCTTCGTGGCCATCGCGGGGGTGAAGGCGCCGGCCGGCATCGCGCTGGAAGATATCGAGGCGGCGTTCGCCAAGTACGGCAAGCTGATTGCAAAGCCGGCGCGGGACGGGTCGAGCTACGGCCTGATCTTCGTCAACGCCAAACAGGATCTCGTTGCCGTGCGCGATGCGGCCAGGAGCGAGGACTACCTGATCGAGCCGTTCGTCGCCGGTGTCGAGGCGACCTGCGGCGTCCTCGAGCAGGCGAACGGTCTGGTTTTTTCACTGCCGCCGATCGAGATCGTCCCGGCGGAGGGCGGGTTCGACTACACCGCCAAATACCTGCTCAAATCGACGCAGGAGATCTGCCCCGGCCGCTTTTCACCTGAAATCAGCGCCGCGATCATGGACCAGGCGCTGCGGGCGCACCACGCGCTGTCGTGCACCGGCTACTCCCGCACCGATTTCATCGTCTCGGCGAACGGGCCGGTCTATCTCGAGACCAACACCCTGCCGGGCCTGACGGCGGCCTCGCTCTATCCGAAGGCGCTGAAGGCGCAGGGTATCGAATTCGCCGATTTCCTGAATGATCAGATCGCCTTGGCGGACAAGCGCGTGCAAAATAGGGTGCCTTGGCCAGGCCTTGCCCCTGGCAGGGAGCCGGTCCGGACCAGCACGGTTCCATTGCTAAAATCCTAACAAACCCCGGTAAAGCACCCACCTGGCGGACCGGATTTACCCTTTGTTTACCAGTAAGCCCGAAGGTTAACGCCGGCGGCGCATGTGGCGCTTGGCTGCCGGGGCGTGAGCTGTCGCGGATTTCCGCTTCGCGGACCGCGACGAGGGAACAGGGACCTTTTCTGGCTGAGGTCAAAAATCCCGCCCGGCACGACCGAGACGTTATTTGTGCCAGATCCCGCGAGGTTTTTGCGGGACAACATTTGACGAGCCCGTGCAATGGATGGTGCAGGACGCCTCGCCCGATCGCTGAGATCGCTGGGGCCCCAGGCTGACCTGAAAGCCGCCGCTGTTGGAGCGGTCGTGCTGCTGCGCGAGCGGCTGGGCCTCGATCGCCCCCGCGCCAGGCCTTCGCCAGACCGCGGGCCGGCGCCTCGCTTCGTCCTGTTGCTCGAGCGTCACCTGCCGCGCCGTGCCGGCGTTGCCGCGTCCGCCCTGATCCTGCTCGGCAGTGTCGGTTTCGGCGTCGTCAAGGGCGGCCATGTCGATGAACTGTTTGCCGCGCTAAGCGACACCCGCAACGCGCTGGCCAATTCCGCCGGATTTCGCATCACCACGGTCGCAATCAACGGCCGCAGGCAATTAAGCCAGGACGAGGTGCTGGCGATCGGTGGCGTCAATGGCCGCTCGTCACTGTTGTTCCTCGACGCCGCCGTCGTGCGTGACAGGCTGAAGGCCAATCCCTGGATATCGGACGCCACGATCCTGAAGCTTTATCCCGGCCAGCTCAAGATCGACATCGTCGAGCGTTCGGCATTTGCGCTGTGGCAGCAGGACGGCCGCCTGTCCGTGATATCGGATGACGGCGCGGTGCTCGAACCCTATGTTTCGCGCCGCTTTGCCGCGCTGCCGCTGGTGGTAGGCAAGGGCGCCGATGTCAGAGCCAGGGATTTCCTCGCGCTGCTCGACCGTTATCCGCAGGTGCGCGCGGTGACCAGGGCGGCGATCCTGGTCGGCGAGCGGCGCTGGAATCTGCGCCTCAGGGACGGACTCGATATCCGCTTGCCGGAAAACGACGTCGGCAATGCGCTGGCAGCGCTGAGCAAGCTCGACAGGGAAGACAAGCTGTTCTCGCGTGACATCGTCGCCGTCGACATGCGCCTGCCGGACCGGCTGACGGTGCAATTGTCCGAGGACGCGGCCAGGGCCCGCGAAGAACTGTTCAGGGACAAGAAGACCAGGAAAAAGGCCGGTGACGCATGACCGGCCTCGATCGCAGCCAAACGCCGAAGACGCGCCCGATGGCGCAAAACCGCACCGCGCTGGTGGCCTCCCTCGATATCGGCACCAGCAAGATCGCCTGCATGATCGCGCGGCTGACGCCGTGCCCGTCAAACGATGCCTTGCGCGGACGCAGCCATGCCGTCGAGTTGATCGGTTACAGCCAGATTCAATCGCGCGGCGTCAAGGCCGGCGCGGTGGTTGATCTCGCCGAATGCGAACAGGCGGTTCGCCAGGCCGTGGCATTGGCCGAACGCATGGCCAGGGTTCGCGTCGAGTCGGTGCTGCTCTCGGTCTCCGGCGGCCGGCTGCAGGGGCAGCTGGTCGAGGCCGCCGCCGATATTCGCGGCGGCTCGGTCACGCCAGAGGATGTGACCCGCGTGACATCCACCGGCATGCGCCACGCCACCGGCGAGGGCCGCACCGTCCTGCACGTGCTGCCGGTCGGCTATGCGCTCGACGGCGTCAAGGGCATTCGCGACCCCCGCGGCATGGTCGCCCGGCAATTCGGCGTCGACATGAATGTCGTCACGGCAGATGCGACGGTGGCCAAGAACCTGATGCTGGTGGTCGAGCGCTGCCATCTCAACGTCGAGGCCATGGCGGCGAGCCCCTATGTGGCGGGTCTGTCGGTCCTGACCGACGATGAAGCCGATCTCGGCGCCGCCGTGGTCGAGATGGGCGCCGGCTCGACCACGATCGCCACCTATTCGGGCGGCCGGTTCGTCCACGCCAGCGGATTTGCGGTCGGCGGGCAACATATCACGATGGATCTCGCCCGCGGCATCGGCGCATGCATTGCGGATGCCGAGCGAATCAAGACTTTATACGGCACTGTGCTGACCGGCGGGTCGGACGCGCGCGAACTGATGTCCGTCCCGGCGGCCGGCGACGAACTTGATGTTCCGCAGATCGTCTCCCGCGCCACGATCGGAAACATTGTCCGGCCTCGCGCCGAGGAGATTTTTGAAATGGTCCGGGACCGGCTCGCAGATTCCCCCTTTGCGGCCGAGCCGAGGGCGCGGGTTGTCCTGAGCGGCGGCGCAGCCCAGCTCACGGGCACCGTCGAGCTTGCCACCCGCATTCTCAACCGGCCGGTCCGGATCGGCCGCCCGCTCGGCTTCGGCCGGCTGCCCAGCGAGGCGAAGGGCGCCTCGTTCGCCGTGCCCGCGGGCCTGCTGGTCTATCCGCAATACGCTCATCTTGAACATGTCGAACCGCGGCATACGCGGCAGCTCAGGACAGGGACTGACGGCTATTTCGGAAAGGTCGGACGATGGCTTCGCGAGGGCTTCTGATGACCGGTCTCCGGTTCATACGATTTTCACCAGATCCTGCGGCCGCCGGCCGGGGCGAACCCACCCGCGCGTAATCGAGAGGCAACCATGGCACTCAATCTGACCCCCCCCGACATCAGCGAGCTGAAACCTCGGATTACCGTCTTCGGCGTCGGCGGCGCCGGCGGCAACGCCGTCAACAACATGATCACCGCGGGGCTGCAGGGCGTCGATTTCGTCGTCGCCAATACCGACGCCCAGGCGCTGACCATGTCGAAAGCCCAGCGCATCGTGCAGATGGGCACCCAGGTCACCCAGGGCCTCGGCGCAGGCTCCCAGCCCGATGTCGGCGCCGCCGCGGCGCAGGAGGTCATCGACGAACTCCGCGATCATCTCTCCGGCGCCAACATGGTATTCGTCACCGCCGGCATGGGCGGCGGCACCGGCACCGGCGCCGCGCCCGTGATCGCCAAGACCGCGCGCGAGATGGGCATCCTCACCGTCGGCGTCGTCACCAAGCCGTTCCACTTCGAAGGTCAGCGCCGGATGCGCACCGCCGAGGCCGGCATCGCCGAGCTGCACAAGGTGGTGGATACGCTGCTGATCATCCCGAACCAGAACCTGTTCCGGGTCGCCAACGAAAAGACCACCTTCGCCGACGCCTTCGCGATGGCCGACCAGGTGCTCTATTCGGGCGTTGCCTGCATCACCGACCTGATGGTCAAGGAAGGCCTGATCAACCTCGACTTCGCCGACGTTCGCGCGGTGATGCGCGAAATGGGCAAGGCGATGATGGGCACCGGCGAGGCGACCGGCGAGAAGCGCGCGCTGACCGCGGCCGAGGCGGCGATCGCCAATCCGCTGATCGATGATTCCTCGATGAAGGGGGCCCGCGGCCTTTTGATCTCGATCACCGGCGGCAAGGACCTGACACTGTTCGAAGTCGATGAGGCCGCCACCCGGATCCGCGAGGAAGTCGATCAGGACGCCAACATCATCGTCGGCGCCACCTTCGACGAGACCCTCGACGGCATCATCCGCGTTTCCGTGGTTGCCACCGGCATCGAACAGGCGCAGATCGCGCGCAACGCGACGTCAGCGCCCACCACCACCACCACTGCCTCCACGCCGGACAGCCGTCTTGCCGACCTGACCGCGCGGTTGCGCGCCGACAACCAGCGCCTTGCCGAACGCGCCCAGAAGCTCGAATCCTCGAGCCCGGCGGCGGCCGCTCCGGCTCCGGCCGCCCAGCGCCCGGCCAACAGCGTCGAACGCGCGGCTCTGGCGGCGATTGCCGCCGCGGTCGCGCCGAACGCTTCGCAGCCGGCGGCAGCCGCGCCGCTGCAGTCTGCGTCCTATGGCGACGTCACGGTTCGCCCGATCGCGCAGAAACCCTCACTGTTTCCGGACAGCAACGTCACCAAGGCCGCCCCCCAGGAACCGGCAACTCCCGAAAACTTCATTCCGCAGCCGGCCGAACGTCCGCCGGTCCGTGCCCAGCGGATGCCGAAATTCGAGGACCTTCCGATACCGGCGCAGGCCGAAATCCGGCAGGCGCACGGCGACGACGGGGAAGAGCACCCGCAGAAGAACCGGCTGTCGCTGCTGCAGCGACTGGCCAATGTCGGCCTCGGCCGTCGCGACGAAGACACCGAACCGCCGATCGCGGCCCGTGCCTCGGGTCCGGCGATGGCGCCGCTGCCGCCGCTTTCCGAACGCAAGCCGAATCGGTCGACCAACCAGTTCATCACGGGGAACGAGCCGGTATCTGAGTATGCAAAGCGCCCGGCGCCCCAGGGTTTGGACGTTCATGGCCGCCCGGCACCTGTTGCAGTGGCGCCACAGGGTGACGACCATCTTGATATCCCGGCCTTCCTGCGCCGGCAGGCCACGTGAGGTTTGTTACAATTCTGGCGACCAAAAAGGTCCCGGCTGACGAAGCCGGGACCTTTGCTTTTGCGCCGTGCCGTCTTGCAATCTTCCAGGCAAGTAACTGATGTTAAATGATTAATTATTTATTCCGTGGTCGGATGGTTCGGCCGCAACCTGATCCGGGCGCGCCTTAATTTGGCGCGAATGCGGCAGAGTTAGGGTAACAATCGGTAAAAAAGCGTGAGTTGGCGCGGTTTGGGGCAGTGACTATGGTCCGCCGCGACTTGGGGAACTTGAAGCGAATCGGCCGGGGAATTGAGCCGATTGGGCTTTGAGTTAAGTCGGCTAGTGGGCAAATATCGGATGAAATTCAGCCGCCAGACAACGCTTCGGTCGCAAGCCACCGTGACGGGTGTCGGCGTCCATTCGGGTTTACCCGTCAATTTGACCCTCGGACCCGCGCCCGAGGATGCGGGTTTTGTCTTTGTCCGCACCGGTCTCGACGCTGCCGACCGTGAAGTTCAGGCTACCGCGGGCGCCGTGATCGCAACCGAGTTTGCGACCGTTCTGGGCGACCGTGAAGGCCCGCTCGTTTCCACCGCCGAACATGTGCTCGCGGCATTGCGGGGCATGGGCGTCGACAACGCCACCATCGAGATCGACGGCCCGGAAGTACCGATCATGGACGGCAGCGCCGCGGCCTTCGTCGCCGCCATCGATCAGGCCGGCATTGTTACCCAATCCGCCGCCCGCCGCTTCATCCAGGTGCTGAAGCCGGTTCAGGTCGCGATCGGCGATTCCTGGGGCGAACTCCGTCCTTTTGCCGGCGGGTTCCGTGCCGAGGTCGAAATCGACTTCGCCAATCCCGTGATCGGCCGCCAGAGTTATTCGCTCGATCTCGGCGCGGAAAGCTTCCGTCGCGAGATCGCGCGCGCGCGCACCTTCGGTTGCATGAGCGACGTGGCGCGGCTCTGGAGTGCCGGATTCGCGCTCGGCGCATCCTTTGAGAACTCAGTGGTGTTCGACGAAACCCGTCTGCTCAACGTCGAAGGCCTTCGCTACCGCGACGAATGCGTCCGCCACAAGGTGCTCGACGTGGTTGGCGATCTCGCGCTGGCGGGTCTGCCGCTGCTGGCCGTCTACCGCTCGGTGCGTGGCGGCCACAAGCTCAACCACGCCGTTCTCACCGCCCTGATGGCCGATCGTGGCGCCTGGCGGGTGGTCGAG
>NZ_JBAVNZ010000027.1:0-1504 GCF_049691595.1 Bradyrhizobium sp. | reverse complement strand
GTCATTGCGAGGAGCACTTGCGACGAAGCAATCCATTCTTCCTCTACGCGGCACGATGGATTGCTTCGTCGCTGCGCTCCTCGCAATGACGGGGTAGCCTTCGTGCGTTACTCCGCCACCAGCGCGTTCATGTGCTCCACCGCTTCGGCAAAATCTTCCTTGAATTCCTGCACCACGCTGCCGGCGGATTTGACGCTGTCGATCAGGCCGACGCCCTGGCCGACGAAATAGCTGACGAGGTCGCGCGCGGCCGCGTTGCCGGCGGCAGCGGCGCGGTCGATCGAGTCGAAGGCGTCGCGGCTGAGGATGCTTTGCAGCGGCATCGGCATCGCGCCGGGGCTGTCGGGTCCGCGATCCCAGGCGTCGGTCCACACCGAACGCAACTGCCGCGCCGGTTTTCCGGTGCGGCCTTTGGAGCGGACGGCGTCGCGCGAGGAGGCCGCGATCATCTTCTCGCGGAAGATTTCGGTTGTCTCGGATTCGACTGTGGCCAGCCACACCGAACCGGTCCAGGCGCCGGCCGCGCCCATCGCCATGCAGGCCGCCATCTGGCGCCCGGTCATGATGCCGCCCGCCGCCAGCACCGGCACGTCCCGGATATTCCTGATCGCCTTGATCACCTCGGGCACCAGCACCATGGTGGAGACCTCGCCGCAGTGGCCGCCGGCCTCGGTGCCCTGCACCACCAGGATGTCGACGCCGGCCGCGACCTGGCGCAGCGCATGTTCCTTGGCGCCGACCAGGGCTGCGACCGGCACATGGTGCTTCTTGCCCATGTCGATCATCGCCTTCGGCGGCACGCCAAGCGCGTTCGCGATCAGCCGGATCGGATGGGTGAAGGAGACCTCCAGCACCTCCAGCGCGCGCTGCGCGTCGAACGGCTGCGGCTGGTTGTCGGCGACGCTGGTGGTCGTCAGTTCAATGCCGTATTTCTTCAGGAGGTTGCGGGTGAAGTCGCGATGCGCGGGCGAAATCCGCGCTTCCAGGCTTTTCCAGGTGACGTCCTTCTCGCCCGCGGTCGAGATGTTTTCGGGGATCAGCACGTCGAGCCCGTAGGGCTTGCCGTCGACGTGATCGTCGATCCATTTCAGTTCCTGCTCGATCGTCTCCGGCGAATGCGCGGTGGCGCCCAGCACGCCAAAACCCCCGGCGCGGCTGACCGCGGCGACAACGTCGCGGCAATGGCTGAAGGCGAACAGCGGAAACTCGATTCCCAGCATGTCGCAGATCGGGGATTTCATGGCTGGTGCTCCCTGTGGCAGCCTTTCTGTTAGCTGCTCATCTTGCTTTTAATGGCGGTTGTGCCGAACGCTAACCTATCGGGGGCAGGAAAGCCAAGCCGGTTTGCCCGCGCGGCCTCTTTGCGTATTCCATGCGGCAAAATATGCAAGACGGAGCCGCCGATTTGCCGCTTGCGCTTTGATGCCCCGCGGAGAATGCTGGCTGCCAAATCGACAGCCATTCGGAAAGGGATCCGCCTTCGATGTCCGCCCTGCAACCAGCC
>NZ_JBAVNZ010000026.1:0-5870 GCF_049691595.1 Bradyrhizobium sp. | reverse complement strand
GCGCTGATCCTCTCGGCGGTCAGGAACAGTTTCTTGGCGTTGTCGACACCGAGCCGCGACACATAGCGCCGGATGCCGCTCGTGTAGTAATGCAGCCCGAGCCGCGCGGCCGGCATGAACATTTCGCCAGAATCGACACCGATGCGGAAATCGCAGGCCAGCGCCAGATCGGTCGCGCCGCCATAGACGCCGCCGTTGAGCCGGCAGATGGTCGGCAGCTTGAGATCCTCCAGCCGGTTGACGACCGCTTCGAAGGCCGAACCGGCGCTCGGCGCTTCGCTGGCGCTGGCGGCGCGCTCGGCGACCGAGTTGAGGTCGTAGCCGGCGCTGAAGGCGCGGCCGGTGCCGGTCAGCACCAGCACCCGGATCGCTGCATCGGCCTCGATCCGGTCGAACAGTTTGATCAGCGCGTCGAGGTCTTCCGCCTGCAGCCGGTTCAAATGTTTCGGGCGGTTGAGGCGGATGGTGGCGCGTGCGCCCGAGATCTCGAGCACCGGCGCGCCGGCCGCCTCGGCCGCTTCAGGCATCGTCGTCCCCATTATTTGTTTTCCAGCGCCCGCCGGTTGGCTTCGACATCGATGGTCTCGGCCAGATCGGGGTGCCGTGCCATCAACAGGCGGAAATCGACGAGATCGAGCACCAGCAGTCGCGACACCCGCGTGGTGGTGATATTGGCCGAGCGCAGATTGTTGCCGAGCAGCGCCATCTCGCCGAAGAACGCGCCTTCGCCGAGCTTCACCTTCTTGCCGGGCAGATCGACCTCGACTTCGCCTGCGGCGATGAAATACATGCAGTCGCCGGCCTGGCCCTTGCGGATGATCATGGTGCGCGCCGGCAGGTCCATGGTGCGCAGCATGTGCGTCACGTCGGCGATGGCGGCAGGGCCAAGCGCGGCGAAGAACGGCACCTTGCTGACGGATTCCCAGGTTTTCAGAAAATTGTCGCGACGGGTCTCCGCGGCAAAGCCGGTGGCGAGGATGCCGGTCCAGAGTCCGAAAACGCCGAGCCCGCAGATCATCACGACCGCCGCGGTGAGCCGGCCGAGCAACGTGACCGGCACGACATCGCCATAGCCTACGGTGGTGAGGGTGACGACCGCCCACCACAGGGTCGCCGGGACGCTGCCGAACGCCGCGGGCTGGGCGTCGCGTTCGAAGAAGTAGACCGCCACCGACGCCAGCGACAGTACCATCAGGAAGATCACCAGCACGCTCAACAGCGGGCCGGATTCCAGCGCCAGAACGCGGCGCAATTGCCGCAGTCCCGGAATTCCCGGAACCACCTTCAGCACCCACAGGACGCAGAGCAGCCACGCCGTCCTGGGTTCTACACCACAGATGATGGCAAGCGGCACCGCCACGGCGGCGAGGGTGTCCACCAGCCCGCGGCCCGACAGCGCATAAGCCCATCCCCGTTCTGACAGAGCGGCGTGGTGCAGCCGCACCGCCCATTCGAACACGAAATAGGCGAGGCACGCCCACAGCACCGCATCGACCCAGTGATGCGCCGCCTCATAGGCCGGCGCGATGGTGAGCAGCACCATCGTGCCGACGCCGATCGTTACCGCCGCATAGGCCGTCGTGGTCATGTTGCGGCCAGCCGTCGCGGCGGCGAATTGAGCCAGAGCCGGGTGAACGAGCCGCTTGGACATCGGGAAGGGGCCGCCTGTCGGTGCGAAAAAGCCTGATCCGGTCAAAACCAAAGCGTGACCGCTGGCTACAAGGTGCCCGCCCTCGGGGGGGCCGTCAACGATGGCCGATCAAAGCGCCTTGCCAGGCCGGGCGGCATCCGGTTCGGGGGAACGGCCGGGAGCCGGCCAAGGCTGAATTTTTACCCGGGATAGGTGAGAATTCCTGTCAAAACGTCGCTTTTTCCCCGTATATCGAAGGTGGTTGGCGAACATCAGGATGTCGGGCGCGCGCCGATATCCGTTCGCAAAAACGTTCATTATGCAAAGCTGGTTGGCTCCAATGGATACATCTCATCTGGCAGAACACGCAGGAACCGTCGGCACCCTGTTCGCGTCCGTCTTCGTGGTTGCCACGACCACGATGCGGACCATGATCCCGTTGCGGATTTTCGGCATTCTGACCAACGTCGTCCTGATCGCGACCGCGATTCCTGGCCCCAATTATCTGGTCATCCTGGTGCAGACGGTGGTTCTACTGCTCAATTCCTATCGGCTGCACCAGATGCTGCAGCTGGTGCGCGACGTGAAGAAATCGGTCAACAGCGACCTGTCGATGGAATGGCTGAAGCCGTTCATGACCGAGCGCAATTGCGCCGCCGGAGATGTGCTGTTCTACAAGGACGAGAAGGCCGAGGACATGCTCTATATCGTCAGCGGCCGGTTCAAGCTGGTCGAGTCCGGGATCGAACTGCCGGTCGGCGCGATCGTCGGTGAACTCGGCATGCTGTCGCCGTCGAACATGCGCACCCAGACGCTGGAATGCGTGGAAGCCGGGCTGATCCTGAGCGTCAGCTACAGCAAGGTCGAGGAGCTCTACGTGCAAAACCCGGCCTTCGGCTTCTACTTCCTTCGCCTCACAAGCGCCCGGCTGTTCGAGAACATCGACAAGCTGGAGAAGCGGCTGGCGCAGCAGGCGGCCCCTGCGGCCGAGCCGAAGCCCGCGTGAGCAGGGGGGGGCGCGCGGGCGTGTCGGACAAGGGCATCCTGGCTTCGTTGCGCTATCTGTTTGCCGATTTCATCGGCGACGATGACGACACGCCGCCGTTTCTCCCGGAAGGCCTGCCAGCCTCGGTCGCGCTTGCCGCCAGCGATGCCATCCACTTGCTGATCGACTATCAGGGCGTCGGCTACGCGCAGCTCTATGTCGACCGGCTGCGGCGGTTCGTCGGCCGGCACGGCGTCGATGACACGTTGCTCGGCGACATCGCCCGGCTGATGGCGGCGCGCATGAGCTATCAAGATCCGATCCGGATCGCGCAGCTGAAACTCGCCGAGCTCGGCGCGACGGACGGGCGCGCGCCGGTCAAATCCGCCGACGATGTCAGAAAATTCCGGCTCGACGAGCTGATCGAAGCGCTTCCCGCCATTGTCGCCGATCCCGTGCTCGACGTGCTGGCGCGGGTCGGATGGGCGCGCAAGACGGTTTCGATCCGGTTCAGCACGAAAAGCCGCTGGGGCATTCGCCGGCTCAGGATCGAGGCGGCGCTGCGGCGATGGCGGCGGTTCTCGGTGCGCTATGCCAGGGAGCGGGTCTGGGTCGAGCGCTGGCTGCACATGATCGACCGCAGCCTGACCAGGCAACCCGGGGCGGCGTCCGCGATCGCGCAGACCGCGACCATGGTCAACGGGTATGGCGACGCCTACCGCCAGGGCATGGCGGACTGGCATGCGATCATCGATAGCCTTGTCAAACCGACCTTTGACGGCGCTCTCGCCTTGCCCGATCTTGCCGGTGCGATCGCGGAAGCCCGCGCCGCCGCCTTGCCAGATTCGCGGCAGGCGGCGCTGAAGCGCAAGATCGCGGAGATCAGGGCGCGGGCGCCGGCTGCGACGAACGCGGCGGCCGGGTGATCGCGTTCACGCGCTGTGCGCCGTCTTCACGGCCACCACATTGTCGTCCTGCGGCGGCGGATGCCGTTTCAAATGATCGCGGCGCATGCCGATCTCGTCACGGACGAATTCATAGCCAAGCTTGAATGTCTCCAGTCCGTCGCTCGAGATGGTGCCGTCGCGCAGCCCTATCACCGCGCCGCGCAAGATCGCCTCGAGCTCGTCCTGCAACTCGTCCAGCGCGTCGAGGGTTCCGGCGTGTTCCATCCGTTCGCCGATGTCGAGAATGGCGGTCGCGAGCTCGCCGGCCTTTTCCGGGGCGACCCGGGTGACCTTGGTATAGATGCCGGCAAAGATCGAGCCGATGATGCTGAGCGCGGCGGCGCCGAAATACATGATGTCGCTGTAGCGATCCAGGAACGACTTGGTGTCGTCATTGATATATTCGGCCGCGCCCGGATGCGCGACGATGAAGGCGTCCTTGTCGGTGGCGGCCGGTTCGATCCTGGCGGCAAAGCCGTCGTCGAGCGCCAGCTCGGCCTTGTTCTCATAGATAAGGCGCGCGAGCTCGCCCGCGGTCGTCGCCGCGAGGTTTGACTGCGCAACCAGAAGCCACTCCAGCCCGATGGTGTCGACGTCGTCATCGGGGATCGCGGGCGAGGAGGACAGCATGCCGGTGGTCACGGTTTCCTGCGAGATGGCGGGATATTTCCTGGCCAGCGCCTTGGCCGCGTCGATCGGGTTCAAGGTGAAGCCGCCGCGTTTGGCATATTGCTCGTAGGCCTTGTCCTTGATGATCCGCGAGGTGTGCTCGATCGCAACCACGGCGCCGAAGCCCGCCGCGAACATCTTGTCGAAAGTCATGTTCGGCGGCGCCAGCTGGACCCGCGACGCGGCGTCGGGGCTGTCGGACAGCTCGAGGACCTTGCGCACGAATGTCACGCCGTTGTCGCCGTCGGCCACGACCGCGATTTTCTTCTTCCGCAGGTCGGAAACCGATTTGATCTTCTTGCCGCCGGGGCTCAGCACCAGCACCAGATCATGTTCGAGGATTGCGATGGCGCGGGCGCGCGGCGGAATCTTCGCGTCGGTGCGCAGCACGGCGAGATTGGCCTCTTTGCGGTCGAACTGCGCGAGCGCCCTGGTATTGTCCGCGTTGGGCACGATCTTGAGCCGCAGCCGCGTGGCGTTGTTCTTCAGCACCGCGGCGAGCCTGGCGGCGAAACGCGCCTCTCGGCCGTTGGGCTCGCCGACGGCAAACACCAGCGTTTCCGAATTCCTGAGCCAGACCCGGCCGCCCCAGACCGTCGCCGCCGTCAGGAGCAATGTCAGGACCGAAAACAAGATGATCTGCGTACGGTTGCTTTTGACGACCCGTGAGCGGGGGCGCGGCTTGTCAGGAAGCGGTGCGGGCGCTTCGGCGCTCATGGCTCATACCCGGTCTCCGGGGGTGCTTTGCCGCCTCAACCGGCGGGCGGACCGCCCGATCAATTCGTAAATACCTAAAAAAGAACGATAATTTCCAGTCCAGCGATGATATCCGGCTGCCGCGGGATTGCAAATCACGCCCCGCCGGTAACGTTAATCCTGGAGGTATGTGCGGAACGCCCCCGGGCGTATCCCCGCAAGGTCATATCGTGTGATTTTCGGACTACCCACAGGTGCATTCCGGCCCGGGAGGTGTCATAAATGGGCGATAATTAGCGACTTGTCCGGGTTTGAGAACAAGTTGCGCTGACGGCCTGGTCCAGCTTTTCTTTTTGCCACCCCTCTTCAGTCCCAGCAAAGGGCGTCAGCTTTGTTGTTTCCTGCCATGTCGTCGTCGGTTCCAGTTGATGCGCTGGTGGGGTGGATGCTGCTTCTCACCGCCAAGCACGTGGTGGCGGATTTCTTCCTGCAGAGTTCCTGGATGGCGATCGGCAAGGACCAGAAGACCGGCTGGGCGCTGCCGCTTGTGGCCCACTGCCTGGTTCACCTCGCCGTCGCGCTGCTGCTGATCCTGATCGTCGCGCCCAAATTCTGGTTCGTCGCTTTCATCGACTTCGCCATTCACATCACGGTCGATCGCGCCAAGGGACTTTGTACCTCGACGTTCGGCGTGACGCCGGAGCATCCGTGGTTCTGGTCGCTGATCGGGGTCGATCAGGCGCTGCACCACCTCACCGGTTTCGGGCTCTCGATCTTCATGGCGGCGAATTAGCG
This sequence comes from Bradyrhizobium sp., assembly GCF_049691595.1. Lineage (GTDB taxonomy): Bacteria > Pseudomonadota > Alphaproteobacteria > Rhizobiales > Xanthobacteraceae > Bradyrhizobium. Next base: position 148 of record NZ_JBAVNZ010000026.1, on the reverse strand, counting down.
TTTTCGAGCGGAACCAAATTGGCTCAGGCCGCGCCCGCGTCCCGGAAAAATACGCCCAACTGGCGCGGCCCGACCATCGGTTCGACGAGGCTCCAGCCCAGCCTTTCGTAGAACCGCGACATCCGCGGCCGCGCGCACAGATAGATGC
>NZ_JBAVNZ010000025.1:0-4438 GCF_049691595.1 Bradyrhizobium sp. | reverse complement strand
CGACGAGGCCGCGCGCATCAATCGCGGCGAGGACATCTCGACCCGTCAGGAAGACCAGGACGCCGCCGCCGAGGCGCTGGCCGCCGCCGGCGAATTCTTCGATCCGGAAGCCCGGCACGACGACGTGGCGCCGGCTGCACCCGAGAAGTAATGCGGCTGGCCCAACAGACCAAAGCCCGGCGCTATCAGCGCCGGGCTGCCTTTTCGAAAGAATGCCTTTTCGAAAGAATGTCCTTTTCGAAAGTCCTTTTCGAAGGAATCGTGCCCTCGGCTGGTCGGCGCTATAATTTGGATGGCAACCAATATCGGGGCAACATGCGATGGGACTCGATTGGCTTCCCGGCAACAAGCCGAAGCCGGGATACGAAACGGAATTCCGAACTATCGTACAGACGCTGCTGTGGGACAAAGTAGCGAAATCCGATCGTGCTCGCGTCTCGAGCGGTCGATGGTCTCGCTTTCGGGAGATCTTCGCCGGACCAGCCCCGAGCGAGGCTGAAAGCAGGGCCCTGAGGCAACGCTACGACGAGATCGGCATATCAGCCTATGAAACGCTCAATGCACCTCGGGTCGGTTACGATCCCATTGCGGATGATTGGGCGGAACAGATGCACGCGGCCCGCAACATCGAGAAGCCTCTCGAAGTTTGGCGCCGCGAAATGCGCGGCTACTACGTCGTCAGCCTGGTTCCACCTTGTGACGGCATCCCTTTCTACAGCAATGGCGCAATGGCCGACTACGTGGAGCGCTTTTCCTTTCGCGGCCAGTTTCTCAAGTCGTGCAGTCCCGTCATTGGCAATCGACTTCTTGAATCTTCATACGAAGTGAAGTTCGCGCCCGACCTTTCAAGGTTTGGAACGGACCTCCTCGCGAGCGCCGACACATATGCAAGAACAAACAATCTGAAGATGCCGGCAACTTCACCGGACGATTGCGATTCGCCGGAAGGCCAACTTCACATCGTCGCCGCGGCTGGACGATGGTGCCAGTTTTGGGGTGACCGCGGCCATTTCCTCGAGCCATATTTCTGATTGCCGACGCGATGCTGCAGGGCTGACCAGAGACGTTGCCTAACGTGGGCGCATCTCGTCGAGCATCGCAATCGATGCCAGCGCGCGCTGGGCGCCGCGGACGTCTTCGGTCCATTCGCCGCGGGAAATCTCGAACAGATAGCGCGCCTCGCGCCGGTTGTTCACCACCCAGTCCAGATACGCCCGGATCAGCCGCGCCACGCCTTCGCGGGCGCCGCCGAATCGCTGTCGCCGGATTTATTGCGAGATCGGGGGTGCGGGCGGTCCCGCCGGGGCGATCGGTGACAGCGGGGGGACCGAAGCCGTGACCGCCGGAGATGCCGCCGACGGGCTCGCAGCCGGCTCTGGCGTGCCGCTCATGGTCGGCGCTGGCGTCACCGGTGGCACCGGATCGGGCCGCAATGGCGTTGGTTCGCCACCACCGGGTTCCCTGGGCGCATCGGCCTTGGCCGTCTCGGATTTACCTTCGCGGGCGGGTTTGGCGGCCTCAGGCTTATCGCCCTCGCCCCTGACGTTATCCCTGACGTTATCCTTGGCCGCGTCGGCCTTGGCCGTTTCGCCTTTTGCGGCCTCTTCCCTGGCTGCATCGGGTTTCGCGGTTTCGGATTTGGGCGGTTCCTCGACAGGCTTGCCTCGCTTGCTCAGCTTCTGCCTGGCACCCGATCTGGAGTCGGTCGCAGCCGGACCATCCGAGGGCATTGCCGCATCCGGAGCGTCGCCCGGCCGGGCCAGGCGCTTGCTACTGCGGCCCGGACGGCCGCCCTCGCCTTGCGGCGGCGGCCCGTCGGCGTCGGGCCTCGCGGCCTCCGGTATCGATGCCGGCGGACGCTGCTGGCGGCCAAGGCGATCGAGCTGATCCGGCTGGCCGGGTTGGCCGGCAGGCTTGGCCTCCTGTCTTGCCTCTTGCCTGGCGTCCTTGCCCTGCTTGGCCTGATCCTGCTTGGCCTGATAGCGCGTGTCGTTGGCGCCATTGGACACCAAAAAGGACGCGAGTACCGAGGCCATGTCGCTGCTGGTCGTGTAGTGCTGGCGCAGGAAGCCGGGCAGCGATGAGGCCGGGACGTTCTTCAGGAGACCCCGAGGGCTCTTATGGCAGGCGTTGCAGGTGCCCGCGAAAATCTGGGAAGGGCTCTTGCCGGCTTCGAGATTGGTCGCCTGCGCGTGCGCCGATCCCGTCGCCAGGCAGCCGATCAGAAGCGTCACCGTCGCCAGACTGAGCGCTCGGCCCAACATCCCCAGTTCTCCAGAATAGGAAATCGCCTTTCCCGGGTCGCGCGACACGGTTGCAGCGGTCACCTTTTAGCCGATTACGGCGCGAATGGAAGCGCATCCATGACGCATCCATACCAACGCCATATTTCAGATTATCCGCTTTGACTACAACGCACTAGCGGACAACGATCATCCTTATTATGTTGATGTTGGTGCGCTTTGGAAAAAGCTTTCCGAGTGTGCCTCGAGGGTAACGGCCTGTCGTTCCATTTGGTGCTCCGATGGATCGTTTGTTGCGTTATTTCCTGGGACAATTCGTCCGCCGCGGCGCGATGACGTTCACGACCGCGAGCGGGTCGAGATTTGCCTGCGGCGACGGCTCCGGCCAGCCGGTTTCGGTGCGGTTTGTGACCGCGGACGCCGAGCGCAGGATCCTCCTCAATCCGGAACTTCATTTGGGCGAAGCCTATATGGACGGCACATTCGTGGTCGAAGATGGCTCGATCGCGGACGCGCTGGCGATCCTGTTGGATCAGCCCGAAATGGTTCCGCGCTGGGCCAAACTGCAATGGTGGCTGCGTTATCTGGCGCGGCATGCCCGCCAGTTCAATCCGCCCGGCCGGTCGAGAAACAATGTCACCCATCACTACGACCTCGACGGCCGGCTCTATTCGCTGTTTCTGGATGCCGACAGGCAATATAGCTGCGCCTATTTCGAGGCGCCGGACACCACGCTCGACGACGCCCAGCTTGCCAAGAAGCGCCATCTGGCCGCAAAACTCCTGATCGGGCGCGGCGACCGGGTGCTCGACATCGGCTCCGGCTGGGGCGGCCTTGGCCTTTATCTCGCTGAAATGACCGGTGCCGACGTCACCGGCGTGACGCTGTCAACCGAGCAATTGCAGGTCTCGAACGCCCGCGCGGCCGAGAGAAACCTGGCGCAATCGGCGAGGTTCCTGCTGCAGGATTATCGCGACGTTCCCGGCCCGTTCGACCGCATCGTGTCGGTCGGCATGTTCGAACATGTCGGCGTCGACTTTTATGAAACCTTTTTCAGGCGATGTGCCGAACTTCTCACCGACGATGGCATCATGATGCTGCACGCGATCGGCCGTTCGACCGGCCCCGATGTGACCAGCCCCTGGGTCACGAAATACATCTTCCCCGGCGGCTACATCCCGGCCCTGTCGGAAGTTTTCCCGGCCATCGAGGCCGCGGGCCTCTTGGTCTGCGACGTCGAGATCCTGCGACTGCACTACGCGGAGACGCTGAAGGCCTGGCGCGAACGCTTCGCGGCAAGGCGCGAGGAGGCCGTGCGGCTCTACGACGAACGCTTTGCACGGATGTGGGAGTTCTACCTGGCGGCTTCGGAAATGTCGTTCCGCAAGCAGAACCTGATGAATTTCCAGATCCAGCTCGCCAAACGCCAGGGCGTGGTGCCGATGACGCGCGACTATGTCGCGCAAGAGGAAGCGCGGCTGCGCGGGCGCGAACGCAACGCCCAGCCGCGACTGCAACTGGCTGGCGAATAGACCAACAGGGATTGAAATCTCAGTTCCGCGGACCGAAGGCCGAACCGCAACAGGCGTAAGCCGACGCGGGGCGGGCAAGATGCGCATGAACGGCGGCGAGCACCACCCGGTCGATCGGCACAGCGCGAATTTCCACACGCGAAACTTGTTCCATGGTGTCGATCAGCCTCGACAGCCAAATGCTGTCGCCGCCTCCCGATCGCCATGTGTGAGCTCGCGAACCCATTACGTTGCCTGCCTTTCCCCTACCAACCCGGAATTTGCCAACCGGTTCCCGATTTCCTTACCCATCCATCATGCCGCGAAGAAAATCCGGCGAGTGTGATCTGTTTCACAGAGCGCCTCGGCGGCGTTCCGTAGACTTCCGCCATGGCCGAGAGACCCCGCCCAGCATCGTTCGATCCGCAGCCCGACATCCGGACCGACTACGCCTTGATCGCCACCGGCGTGGGAATGGCCCTGATCGCGCTGATCTACCTGCTCTTGATCTGATCAAACGCTTAACAAACCGCTTCGAACACGCCCCCTCGCCCTCGGATAGGTAAGTCCATGCGGCGACCGGGTTCAGCTTGCGCCGAAATTTTTCGTCGAAATGTGAGCGGTTTCGCGGCACGGCCAAGCCGTCGCCCGATTTTGGCCGAAACCCGTCAAGCGGAATGAAGC
>NZ_JBAVNZ010000024.1:0-5725 GCF_049691595.1 Bradyrhizobium sp. | reverse complement strand
ACAAGGTCGATGCGGTCACTGATGCGAAAGCGTTCCAAAAGTTCTTCACCGACAAGTTTCCAAAGCTGAAGTTGGCGGACTTCGTCAACGGCCCCTATTCGATGAACGAGGATTTGCACCGGCAGTGGGAAGAGAAGGAACAGTTCCCGCCCTACGAGTTCGCGCTCGAAATGGGCAAGGAAATGTTTGCCAGGCCGTTCAAGAACGGCAAAAGCTACGGCGATTGCTTTCCCAACAAGGGCATCGGCATCCGCCAGAACTATCCCTACTTCGACGACAAGGAAGGCAAGGTCGTCACGCTCGAACTGGCGCTTAATCGCTGCCGCGAGGCCAATGGCGAGCCGCCGTTCTCCTATGTCAAGGACGAGATGGCGGCGCTGACCGCCTATATGGCGTCCACCTCGCGCGGCAAGCTGATGGACATCAAGATCCCCGATGATCGCCGCGCGCTCGAGGCCTACCAGAACGGCAAGCGCTATTTCTACACCCGCCGCGGCCAGCTCAACTTTTCCTGCGCCACCTGCCATGTGCAGAGCCCGGGCCAACGCATTCGCGCCGAGGTGCTGGCGCCCGCGCTGGGTATTTTGAACGCGATGCCGATCTACCGTTCGGAATGGAGCGGCATGGGCACCACCAGCCGGCGCTTCACCACCTGCAACAGCCAGATCCGCGCCGTGCCGCTCAATCCGCAGGACGATGAATATCGCGATCTCGAATATTACCTGTCCTATGTCAGCAACGGGCTGCCGATCTCCGGCCCGGGAGCGCGGCCATGAAGTTGACGATGTTGCAATCCATGCTGATCACCATGCTGACGTTCGCCGGAGCGATGCCGGCCGTGGCCGCTGGTTCGGAGGCGGATTTCAAGACGGCCTATGCGGCGGCGGACGCCGCCAACAAGGAAGCCGCCGGCTTGCGCAATCAATGGACCACCACCGCGGCGGCACTGGCGGCGGCAAAGAGGGCCGCCGACAGCGGCGACTTCGACACGGCGACCGCGTCAGCAAAGGAAGCCGAAGCGCTTGCGAAAGCTTCGATCTTCCAGGCCACCAGCGAGAAGGAACGCTGGAGGGATATGGAAATACGTTGAGCCCGTCTGCGACGCGCGGAGACCCCCTATGACCATCCGCCGCCGGGAATTCATCACCCTCGCGGGCGCCGCCGCGCTGTTCGGCGGGCGCTCGCGCGGAGCGCGCGGTGCCGACAATTCCGGCGTCTATGATCTCGAACGCTTCGGCAATGCGCGCATCCTTCATATCACCGACACGCATGCGCAGCTTAAGCCGGTCTATTTCCGCGAACCGAGCGTCAATCTCGGCGTCGGTCCGATGCAGGGCAAGCCGCCGCATCTGGTCGGGCACGCTTTTCTCAACCGGTTCGGCATCCGGCCCGACAGCGCCGACGCCTATGCCTTCACCAGCATCGAATTCGAAAAAGCCGCCGTCCGGTTCGGCAAGCTCGGCGGCTTTGCCCATCTGAAGACGCTGATCGACCGGCTGCGCGGCGATGTCGGGCCCGGCCGCTCGCTGCTGCTGGACGGTGGCGATACCTGGCAGGGCTCGGGGCTCGCCAACGCCATGCAAGGCGTTGACATGGTGGAAGCGGCGAACCTGCTCGGAATCGAGGCGATGACCGGCCATTGGGAGTTCACCTATGGCGAAGCGGCGCTGCGCGACAATCTCGAGCGCTTCAAGGGCGAATTCCTGGCGCAGAACGTCTTTCTGACCGAGGAAGCCGCCTTCAACGACGCCAGGGCCTTCGATCCGGCATCTGGCCGCGTGTTCAAGCCGTCGATCATCAGGGAGATCGGCAGCTATCGTGTCGCGGTGATTGGACAGGCATTCCCCTACGTGCCGATCGCCCATCCCAGGCGCTTTACGCCGGACTGGAAATTCGGCATCCGCGAGGAGGAACTGCAGCGGTTGGTCGATCGACATCGCAACACCGACAAGGTCGATGCCGTGGTGCTGCTGTCGCATAACGGCATGGATGTCGATCTCAAGCTTGCCAGCCGCGTCGCCGGCATCGACGTGATTCTCGGCGGCCATACCCACGACGCCGTTCCGCAGCCGATTTCGGTGACCAATCCGGGCGGCGTCACGCTGGTCACCAATGCCGGCTCGAACGGAAAGTTTCTGGGCGTGCTCGATCTTGAACTCGCCAAGGGCAAGGTCAGCGACGTGCGCTACCGGCTGCTGCCGGTGTTCTCGGAATTGCTGAAGCCCGATGCGGCGATGGCCACGCTGATCGAGAAGATGCGCGAGCCGCACGCGGCAGGCTGGGGTGACAAGATCGCGACCGCCGACCGCCTGCTCTATCGCCGCGGCAACTTCAGCGGCACCGTCGATCAATTGATCTGCGATGCGATGCGCGGCGAATTGAACGCCGAGATCGCACTGTCGCCGGGCTTCCGCTGGGGCTTGACCGCGCTGGCGGGTCAGACGCTGACGATGGAAGACCTGCTGGCGGAAACCGCGATCAGCTACCCGGAAACCTATCTGCAGAGCATGACCGGCGGCCAGATCAAGGACGTGCTCGAGGACGTCTGCGACAATCTGTTCAATACCGACCCCTATTATCAGCAGGGCGGCGACATGGTCCGCCTCGGCGGCCTGTCCTATACTTGCACGCCCGCGGAACCCGTCGGCAGGCGGATTTCCGATCTGAAGCTCGATGACGGCCGCCAGCTCGAAGCCGGCAAGAGCTACAAGGTGGCGGGATGGGCCTCGGTGAATGAACAGGCCGGCGCTCCGGTGTGGGATGTGGTGGCCAGCCACCTGCGCTCGGGCAAGTCGCCGAGCCGGCAGCCGCCCGGCGTCAGCTTAAGGGGCGTCGAGGACAATCCGGGCATCGCGGGGCTGGGATGAGCCATTTTGCCGGATATCGACGGTCGATCCTGCCTGCCTTCGGCAGCGCCATGATCGCGGCGGTGCTGGCGGCAACCGTCTCATCGGCCGCGAAAGCCCAGCCGGCGCCGCTGCCGGACAAGCCGTTTGCCGAGCACCGCATTGTGTTGCAGCTCTCCGACAATGACCCGAAGAAACAAGGTCTCGTGATCAGCGTCGCCTACAATCTGCTCAAAGCGTACGATCCCGACAAGGTTGCCATCGAGGTGGTGACGTTCGGTCCGGGGATCGACCTGCTGCGCCCGGAGAATGCCAATCGCAAACTGGTCGAGAGCCTGATCGCGCAGGGCGTGCGCTTCGACGTCTGCCTCAATACCGTGGATACGATGGAGCGCGAAAGCGGCAAGCGGCCGGACATCATTCCCGTCGCGACCGCGGTTCAGGTCGGCGTCGGGCAAATACTGGCGTTAACCGAAAACGGCTATACTTTGGTTCGACCTTAGGGGGCATCATGAAAAATCTTCTTCGTCGTTTGAGCGTTCTGGCCTTTATGTCGCTGTCGTTTGTCACAGCCGGGCTTGCCGCCGACGTCAAGCAGCATCGCCTCGCCATTCAGGTGGATCAAAATGATCCCGCCGTCATCAATCTGACGCTGAGCAATATCACCAACGTCATCGAGTACTATCGGGCAAAGGGGGAGAACGTTGATGTCGATCTGGTTGCGTATGGCCCCGGACTGAACATGCTGCGCGCCGATAAATCTACAGTGCAGGACCGCATCAAGCACCTCAAGGACTTCGCCTTTCCTGGCAAAATCCAGTTTTCGGCATGCAACAACACCAAGATAAACATGGAAAAAGCCGAGGGAGGCGCCATCACTTTGGTGCCTGAGGCAACCATCGTCGACGCAGGGGTGGTTCAGTTGATGGAATTGCAGGAGCAGGGCTGGAGCTATATCCGGCCGTAGCAGACAGAACTCGGAGTCAACACAGAATCACCATGCGCAATCCCATCCTGATCGCTGCGGCCCTTCTGGCGCTCGCCATGCCACCGGCGGTGGCGGGCGACGACGCCGTCGTCGTCTATAAATCGCTGTCGCCGGAAGCAGCGCTCGAGGCGGCGCAGGCCGCGCTGAAGAAATGCCGCGACAATGGATTTCAAATCGCGGTCGCCGTGGTCGATCGCTTCGGCCAACCGCAGGTGATGTTGCGGGATCGCTTCGCAGGTCTCCCCGCTCCCGACACCGCCGGCAGCAAGGCCTATACCGCCGTGAGCTTTCGTGCCGCCACCGGCGATCTCGCGAAGTTGATACGCGCAGGCCAACTGGACTCCGGCCTTGCCCGATTGCCCCGTGTCGTCATGCTGGCTGGCGGACTGCCGATCGAAGCCGGCGGCGCCTTGCTCGGCGGCATCGGCGTCTCCGGCGCCCCTGGCGGCGACAAGGACGAGGAGTGCGCCAAAGCGGGGCTTGACGCCATCAGAGACAGGATTGATTTCTAGAGGGCGGGCGGCGCGGCCTGGAAAATCAGCTATGGTCCTGAAATAATACGGTAGCAGTCAACCATGATCTTTCGCCAGTTGTTCGACAGCGTTTCCGGCACCTACAGCTATCTCCTGGCCAGCCGGGCCGGCGGCGAGGCGCTGATCCTCGATCCCGTGCTGGAAAAAGCCGACCGTTACTGCCAGTTGCTGCGCGAGCTCGATCTGCGGCTGGTCAAGGCGGTCGATACCCATTTGCATGCCGACCACGTCACCGGACTTGGCGAACTGCGCGACCGCACCCAGTGCATCACCATCATGGGCGAGCAGAGCAAGGCCGATGTGGTGTCGATGCGGGTCTCCGACGGCGACAGGGTGACGATCGAGGGCCTGAGCCTCGACGTCATGTACACGCCGGGCCATACCGACGATTCCTACAGCTATCTGATGGGCGACCGGGTCTTCACCGGCGACACGCTCTTGATCCGCGGCACCGGCCGCACCGATTTCCAGAACGGCAGCGCGCGGGCGCAATATGATTCGATCTTCCATCGGCTCTTGAAGCTGCCCGACGAGACCATGGTGTTTCCCGCCCACGACTACAAGGGCGATACGGTTTCCACCATCGGCGAGGAACGGCGCTACAATCCGCGGCTGCAGGTGCGCTCAGTGGATGAGTATGTCGAGCTGATGGCCAATCTGAAACTGCCCAATCCGAAGATGATGGATGTCGCGGTGCCGGCCAACATGCATGTCGGCCTGCATCAGGAAGACCTCGCCAGACAGGGCCTGTCGTTCACCGCCCGCGAGGCGATCGACCACCTCGGCCGCCCGGATATCCTGTTGGTCGATCTTCGCGAGAACAGTGAACGCGCCAAGCACGGCATGCTGCCCGGCGCGCTGCACGCGCCCTATCCCGGCATTGGCGAAAGCCTGCAGCCCGGCGGCATGCTGCGCGAAGTGGCGACGGCGACCGGGCGGCGCGTGGTGTTCTTCTGCGCCTTCGGCGAACGCTCGGCGATGGCGGTGGCTGCTGCCGGAAAGGCCGGCCTTGCCAATACCGCCCATATCGAAGGCGGCATCGACGCCTGGAAGAAAGCCGGCGGACCAATACTTACCGGCTGACCCGTTTCAATTCCGCCGTCAGCACATCCAGCGCTTCCGCCAGCATCACGCCGCCGCAGACGGTCAGCCGTTCCGGAAGCACGATGCGTTTTTGCAACGGGTAGAAGCGCTCCAGTGCGGGATGCAACAGAAAGGCGCGGCCGTCATCCTCGGCGCGGTCGCCGGCCTCCGACAACAGCAGGAAATCAGGCTTTGCCTCGACGATCGCCTCGAGCGAGGCGAAGCCGCCGGCAGCAGCGCCGACCCTGGAGGCCGCGTTGAACAGCCCGGTCTCG
>NZ_JBAVNZ010000023.1:0-11826 GCF_049691595.1 Bradyrhizobium sp. | reverse complement strand
CACCCTCTAGCCCGCCCCGGGCGGCCCGGCAAGCCGGCCTGGTTCCGATGCCGCCGGGCACTCTATTTCGCCTCAGCCGCTGAAACCGCTTCGGGCTCCGGGCGTCTCCTTCGCGAACCCGCAATGTTTCGTCCGCCAAAGGCGACGAAACGAAACTTCTCCGGGACGAAACCATTTTCCGGCCCGGCGAAGACAGCCGGAAACCGGCGCCGGTTACCAAGGCAGCAACCAAACGGGCCGCAAAGGCCCAATGTCAGGGGGACCGTCATGATCAAGGCATTTTCTGCCATCGCCGCTGCCGCGCTGATCGCCGCCGCGCTCACCGTTCTTCCCGGTTTTACCCCGCAGGTCGAAGCCCGCGTGCCGCAAGCCCTCGCCAAGGCTGACCGGCTGGACATCCGCCCCGTTGGCAAGGCTTGCTCGCAGCAGGCCTGGCCGAATTTCGAGGCTTCCTGCCTGCGCGCCGCTGGCTCCAAGGTCACCGTCCGCGAGGCGCGCCTGGTAACCGCCGACCGCACGCCATAACAACGCGTGGGTTTCTCTGGCAAAACCCGTGGCAATTTGCGGCGGGTCGTCGCACACTGGCATTTGATCGCGCCCCTCGGATGACCGGCGGGCGCGATATCCTTGGCACGTCCCTGGAGGTGCAGCCGGTGACCACCACGCGAGCCGTAACTTCCGGCCATCCCAACCCGCTTCCATTGACAGCAACGATCGCCGCCCTCGGCGTCGTCTATGGCGACATCGGCACCAGCCCGTTCATGCGCTGAAAGAAGCCGCCAAGGCCGCTGCCCACGGCGGCGCGCTGACCCCGGAGGCAATCCTCGGCGTGGTGTTGCCGATCCTGCGGGCCCTGATCCTGATCATCTCGATCAAATACGCGATGCTGATCCTGCGCGCCGACAACCGCGGCGAAGGCGGCATCGTCGCGCTGTTGGCACTGCTGTCGGCGCGCAACGCCCACTTTGCGAAATATGTGCCCATAATTGCACTGATGGCCGCGGTGCTCGAAGTGTCTGGTTTAACAGCAACCCCAGTGCAGATGATCGATCAATCATACGCCACAAAGCCATGACTTGGCTCGACGCTCGGAGCGCGGATCGCAGACCAGATTTGTCAAGCAGCACAAAAAATTCCAGCTCTGGATTGGTCGAAGGTGACGCGCCGTCGCAAAGACAAACCTGAAGTTCCGCCGGTTTCCCACCGGTAGTACTACGGTCGTGAAGAGCGGCGCGAGTTGTGCGATGTAGTGCCCGCAAAGTGGGGCTGTAACAGAGGATAGGATATCATGGGGTTATTCAGGAAACATGCCAGGTCTCGGCTCGGCGAGAGCCGGCGCAAAGCCAAACTGTTCTGCCAACAGATCCTTGATGAAATGGATCGGGAGCGACAACAGCTCGAGGAGCAATGCCGGGCGCACGCAAATCCCGAAGACGACGAAGCGACGTTGCACTGAAACAATAAGACTGAAACAACCGGAATGTGCGAAGCTCGCGAGAGGGCGGGTTCTGTTGAACCCGCCCTCTCGCATTGAACGGCGGGTTAAAGAGACCTCACCCTGCGAAGACCCTAACATTGAAATGTCCCGGTCCGCGCGATCGTTTTATGGAGCCGGAAAAACCAGCCGAGTTGCATTGATCTTGATCGACGCAGACCGTGAATAGCGCCGACTTGCCGGAGCCGATTCCGCGGACCAGTAAACTTTCCCTCCCGTCTTGATCGTGTCGTCTGACGGAGCCATCTTCATGTCCACCGATCACGGTGGACACGCATGATCAACGCAGCTCTCGCATTCCTCATCCTCGTGCTCGGCCTGATGGGTCCGGCCACGGCAGCGGAACTCGACGAAGCCGTCGCGGCAGCCTACAGGGGCGATTACGCGAGCGCGCTTCAGCGCCTCTCTCCCCTCGCTGAGAAGGGCGACCCGCGCGCGCAGTTCGATGTCGGATTCATGCATGCCCACGGATGGGGTCTTCAACGAAACCCCGCGGAGGCGCTCACATGGTATCGCAAGGCCGCGGACCAGGGACTTCAGATCGCGCAGCACTTTCTCGGCCTCGCATATACCAATGGCGAGGGCGTGCGGCGCGATGATGCGGAAGCCGCGCGATGGTTCGCCCGGGCCGCCGCGCAGGGATTTGCCCAGTCTCAATTCATGCTCGGCCAGATGACCCTGGACGGCAGGGGCGTTTCGAAAGACCCCGTGCAGGGCTACGCCTTCATCGTCATGGCCGGGCGGGCAGGCGTGCGATCCGCGGCACGAAGCGTCCAGAAACTGACGCTGACCGAGGCGCAACGCGCGCAGGCCCAGGAGATCATCGACCGCTGGAAGCCGAAGCCCGAATCATCCCTGGCCAGCGTCAGGGATCCGCGACCGGAAGAACTGCTCGGCCTCGATCGGCATTTCGGCGAGGTCGTGGATCCCGCGACCTGGCCGGCCTCGGCGATCGGCGTCGTCGCCGTTGCGCGTTTCAGCACGGGCGGCTGGTGCACCGGCACCCTTGTCGCACCCAAGATCGTGCTCACCGCCGCGCATTGCCTGCTGAACGGAACCGAGCCGATCAGCCCGGCCAGCGTCCACTTCCTGGCCGGCATGAACAAGGGAACGCCGGCCTCGTCCACAGCCGCGGAGCGGTTCATCGTCGCGAAGGATTTCGTTCCGACCTTGAAGACCAAGTGGACGCTCGATCGATCGCCGGCCGATTGGGCGCTCATCGTCCTCAAGGCGGCCGTGCCGGCAAAGCCGGTTGCCGTCAAGGCGATGACACGCGAACAGTTGAGGTCCGCCACGCTGGCAGGGACCGTCTCCGAAATCGGCTATGGCGAAGAGCGGCGCTTTTCCCCCACCGCGCTGCGAAACTGCCGCGCCGATCTGGACCGGGACACTCGGCTGCTGATCGTGCAGTGCCTGGCGAATTTTGGCTATTCGGGCTCGCCTATCCTGGCGGACGTCGATGGCACCCCGACCGTGGTCGGTATCTTCTCGGCCTTCCTTGAGGAGAGGCGATTGACGATCGCCGCCTCCGCCAGCCAGTTCGAAGCGGCCGTCAGGGATCAGATCGCAGCCGAGGCCGGGCCTGCGCGCTGATCGGCGCCCGCGCCCCCATTCGCCATTCGCGCCTAATGCCCGTTGCCGTTCTCGCCGTTTTCCCCGTCGTCGCCGATATGCTCGACCGACACCACATGCTCGTCCTCGGCGGTGTCGAACACGATGACGCCCTGGGTCGAGCGGCCGGCGATCCGGATGCCTTCCACCGGGCAGCGGATCAGCTGGCCCTTGTCGGTCACCAGCATGATCTGGTCGCTTTCCTCGACCGGGAATGACGCCACCAGCTTGCCGTTGCGGTTGTTGACGGACATCGCGACGATGCCTTTGCCGCCGCGCCCGGTGGTGCGGTATTCGTAGGACGAGGTCCGCTTGCCGTAACCGTTCACCGAGACCGTCAGCACCACCTGCTCCTGCGCCGACATCTCCACATAGCGCTCGGAAGAGAGCTGGATCGCGCTCGAAATCTCCTCGCCCTCGGCCTCCGCCGGCTCCTCGGATGCCATTTCACCGGCCACGGCCCGGCGCATCTTCAGGTAGGCCGACCGCTCGTCCGCGGTCGCCTCGACATGGCGCAGGATCGAGAGCGAGATCAGTCTGTCGTTTTTGGCGAGCGCGATGCCGCGCACGCCCATCGAGGTGCGGCCGGTGAACACGCGCACGTCGGTCACCGGGAAACGGATGCACTGGCCGCCGGCGGCAGTCAAAAGCACGTCGTCCCGCTCGGTGCAGATCTGGACGTCGACGATCGCTTCGTCGTCCTCGAGCTTCATGGCGATGATGCCGGAGCGGCGGACATCGACGAAGTCGGACAGCTTGTTGCGGCGGACATTGCCGCCGGTGGTCGCGAACATCACATCGAGATTGCCCCAGGAGGATTCGTCCTCCGGCAGCGGCATGATGGTGGTGATGCGCTCGCCCTGCTCCAGCGGCAGGATGTTGATCAGAGCCTTGCCGCGGGCATTGGGCGCCGCCACCGGCAGCCGCCAGACCTTTTCCTTGTAGACCTGGCCGCGCGAGGAGAAGAACAGCACCGGCGTGTGGGTGGAGGCCACAAACAGCCGGCTGACGAAATCCTCGTCGCGGGTCTGCATGCCGGCCCGGCCCTTGCCGCCGCGCCGCTGCGCCCGATAGGCCGAGAGCGGCACGCGCTTGACGTAGCCGGCATGCGAGACTGTGACCACCATGTCCTCGCGCTGGATCAGGTCCTCGTCCTCGACCTCGCCTTCCTGCTCGACGATGACGGTTTTCCTCGCGGTGGCGAATTCGCTCTTCACGTCGGCGAGCTCGGCCTTGATGATGGCCTGAACCCGCGCGCGGGAACGCAGGATGTCGAGATAATCGGCGATTTCCAGCGCCAGCTTGTCGAGCTCCTCCGAAATCTCCTCGCGCCCCAGCGCCGTCAGCCGCTGCAGCCTGAGATCGAGGATCGCCCTCGCCTGCTCCATCGACAGCCGCGCGGTGCCGTCCTCATTGAGGCGATGGCGGGGATCGTCGATCAGCGTGATCATCGCCGCGACATCCCTCGCCGGCCAGACCCGCGACATCAGGGTTTCGCGCGCGGTGTTGGGATCGGGCGAGGTGCGGATCACGCGAATGATCTCGTCGATATTGGCGACCGCGATGGCGAGGCCGACCAGGATATGGGCGCGGTCGCGCGCCTTGTTGAGCAGGAACTTGGTGCGGCGCGTCACCACCTGTTCGCGGAACGCGACGAACAGCGTCAGAAAATCCTTCAGGTTCATCAATTGCGGCCGGCCGCCGTCGAGCGCGACCATGTTGGCGCCGAAATTGGTCTGCAGCGGCGTGAAAC
This sequence comes from Bradyrhizobium sp., assembly GCF_049691595.1. Lineage (GTDB taxonomy): Bacteria > Pseudomonadota > Alphaproteobacteria > Rhizobiales > Xanthobacteraceae > Bradyrhizobium. The sequence continues at coordinate 6,967 of NZ_JBAVNZ010000023.1, read as the reverse complement.
GATAAAGCTGGTTCAGCACCACGTCGGGCACGGCATCGCGCTTCAGCTCGACGACGACGCGGAAACCGTCGCGGTCGGATTCGTCGCGCAGATCGGAAATGCCCTCGATCTTCTTCTCGCGCACCAGTTCGGCGATCCGCTCGACCATGGTGGCCTTGTTGACCTGATACGGGATCTCGGTGACGATGATCGCTTCGCGATCCTTGCGGATGGTGTCGATCGTGACCTTGCCGCGCATCACGATCGAGCCGCGGCCGAGGTGATAGGCCGAGCGGATGCCCTGGCGGCCGAGGATGATGCCGCCGGTCGGGAAATCCGGCCCCGGCACGATGTTGATGAGGTCGTCGATGCCGAGCGCGGGATTGTCGATCAGCGCGACGCAGGCGTCGATGACTTCGCCGAGATTGTGCGGGGGGATGTTGGTCGCCATGCCGACCGCGATGCCGCCGGCGCCGTTGACCAGAAGGTTCGGAAACTTCGCCGGCAGGACCGACGGCTCCTTCTCGTTGCCGTCGTAATTCGGCTGGAAGTCGACCGTGTCCTTGTCGATATCGTCGAGCAGGCCCTGCGCGATCCTGGTCAGGCGGGATTCGGTGTAGCGCATGGCGGCCGCCATATCGCCGTCCACCGAGCCGAAATTGCCCTGCCCGTCGATCAGCGGCACGCGCATCGAGAAATCCTGCGCCATGCGGACCAGCGCGTCATAGACCGACTGATCGCCATGGGGATGGTATTTGCCGATGACGTCGCCGACGGTGCGCGCCGATTTGCGATATGGCTTGTTCCACTCGAAACCGTTCTCGTACATCGCATAGAGGATACGGCGATGGACCGGCTTGAGGCCGTCGCGCGCATCCGGCAACGCGCGCGCCACGATCACGCTCATGGCGTAATCGAGGTAGGAGCGTTTCATCTCGTCGAGAATGGAAACGGGGCGAATGTCGGAAGGCGCCGGCGGCTCGCCGGGCTTGGTATCTTCAGGGTCAGACAAAGGGGAATCCGGTCAATTTTATCTCCGGAATCATATAGCGCATCGACGGTCCGACCACCACCCCAAGGACACTCCAAAGGCGCTCCAGGCGCGGTGTTTTTCCCTTCGTTTTTTCATGGACTTACATAGCCAGCGGCGGGTTGCGCCGAGATCGCGAAGCCGGCCTTTCTCCATGGCCGGGAAAAGGCCGCGCAAGCAATTCCTGCGGCCTCTGTTATCGGCCAAGAACGACGGCGTGCATGATCCGCCTGGGCTCAGAACGGAATATCGTCGTCCATGTCGTTGCGGGCGCCCGCCGCGACAGCCCGGCGCGGCGCCGAGGAGACCGGCCCGCCGGAGCCGAAGTCGCCGCCGCTATCGTCGGATCCAGAGCTGCCGCCCCCGCCGCTGCCACGGCCGTCGAGCATCGTGAGATTCGAGTTGAAGCCCTGCAGCACCACTTCGGTGGAATATTTGTCGACGCCGCTCTGGTCGGTCCATTTGCGGGTCTGCAACTGGCCTTCGATGTAAACCTTGGCGCCCTTCTTCAGATATTGCTCGGCGACCTTGCAGAGCCCCTCATTGAAGATGACGACGCGATGCCACTCGGTCTTTTCCTTGCGCTCGCCGGTCGCCTTGTCGCGCCAGCTTTCCGAGGTCGCGACGCTCAGATTGGCGATCGGCCGGCCGTCCTGGGTGCGCCGGATTTCCGGATCCTTGCCGAGGTTGCCGACCAAAATCACCTTGTTCACACTTCCCGCCATCGCCGTTCTCCACTCCTGCACTGCCCCGCACGTCCGGCCTTCCTGTTCGGAATTCCGCCATCGTCGTGAGACATTTCGCCCGACCCTATACGCTCGCCACCGGCGCCGATGGAGCCAACCTCGGTGATCCCGTTGTTATCCACATATAGCATTTCCAGGCGGCTTGTTCCAGTTTTGTTCACACGAATGGGGGCTTGTAGGTATCCAGGTGCCTGGAAAAACTGTGGCCGAAATGGAGCCCTTGGATGGTCAAAGATGGACCGGAGGGAACCCTCGCGATCTCAAAATTTGCTAAATGAATCATTAACTTGCGGCGCTTTCACTTCACTCGCGAGTGTTGCATTTCGGAGACGGTATTTGCGATTGAATCCAGGTACATTTGCCTGCAACGGCGCGGCGCTGGCGTCTGAAATGAAAACGCTTCGGGACCAACGGGAAGCGATCAAGAGTTGGAGATAGTACGATGAAAAAGTTTCTGCTGGCTACGGTCGCGCTCGCTGCACTGGCCGCCCCCGCCTCGGCCGCCGATCTCGCGGCGCGTCCTTACACCAAGGCTCCGCCGCCGATGCTCGCCGCCATCTATGACTGGAGTGGTTTCTACATCGGCGCCAACGGCGGTTGGGGATCGAGCCGCGATTGCTGGAACTTGCAGCCTGGTGGCGCCTCCGAAGGTTGCCATGATGCGACCGGCGGCGTCGCCGGTGGTCAGATCGGTTATCGCTGGCAGGCCGGCACCTGGGTGTTCGGCCTGGAAGCGCAGGGCGACTGGGCCGACCTGAAGGGTTCGAACCAGAGCCTTCTGTTCCCCGGCCCCGCTGGCACCACCAACACCTCGCGGATCGACGCGTTCGGCCTGTTCACCGGTCAAATCGGTTACGCCGTCAACAACGCGCTGTTCTACGCCAAGGGCGGTGCGGCGGTGACCTCGAATCGTTACCGCATCAACAACACCACGGGCGGCGCGCTTGCCGGGAGCACCGGCGACGATACCCGCTGGGGCGGCACCATCGGCGCCGGCCTCGAATACGGCTTCGCCCCAAACTGGTCGGCGGCGATCGAGTACGATCATCTGTTCATGCAGGATCGTACCTACACCTTCACCACGCCGGCCGGCGCCTTCTTCAGTTCCGATCGCATCCGTCAGGACGTCGATCTCGTCACCGTTCGCGTGAACTATCGCTGGGGTGGTCCGGTGGTGGCGAAGTACTGATCTTCGCGGCATCCAACCGAATAGAGAAAAGGCCGGCCTCGCGCCGGCCTTTTTGCTGTTGCGGCATCGATCAATACGGCATTCTCTGGTTGTGCTACGCACATTTCTACCGCAGATGTGGCCTTTCGGCGACAGTATTTGAGAGCCAATTAGGCTAAGGAAAATTGGTCAACTTCAGATTGGGCTTCCGGAACCCGGTCCAGCGGTTTTCTGAACCGGCGAAACGCAAAAGAGAAGTGGGAGACGTAAAATGAAGAAGGTTTTCCTTACCGCATTCGGCCTGGTCGCGCTGGGGATGGCTCCCGCCGTCGCGGCAGACCTTCCTGCACGTACCTATACCAAGGCGCCCGCCCCTTACGCACCAATCTATAATTGGACCGGTTTCTATATCGGCGCCATGGGTGGTTACGGCAAGGAAGACACCTCGGGCATCGGCGCGCTGAGCGGCGGCTTCGCGGGCGGCACCGTCGGCTACAACTGGCAGAGTGGGCAGATCGTCTACGGCCTTGAAGCCGACGCGGCCTGGTCGGACATTGGAGCAACCGCGGTCATCCCGGGCCTCCTCTCCGTCAATGACAGGATTCGCGATCTTGGCACGGTTCGTGGCCGCATCGGTTTCGCGGTCGACCAGGTTCTGCTCTATGGCACCGGCGGCTTCGCCTGGGCCGACAACCGGATCACTGCCACGGCGGGCGGCGTGAGCATTTCAGACAGCCACGTCCACACCGGATGGACCGCGGGCGCCGGCGTCGAGGTCATGTTCGCCCCGAAATGGTCGGTGAAGGCGGAGTACCTCTACCGCAGCTTGAGCAGCGAGAACTACTTCGCGGGCGTGATCCCGGGCGGCGTCGCGAGTGGCACGCTCAACATCAACAGCGGCCAGATCGGCGTCAACTACCACTTCTGATACCGCCTTCAGCGCTTCGCTCAAGGACCGCAAGGGCCTCCGCTCCGACAGCATCGGGGCGGAGGCTTCAGTGTTTTGGGCACCATTTTCCGCCCCCAACAAACCGTTGATGATTCGCCGACGGCACTGGAAATCGCTCCCCGTTCTTTCTATGTTCCGGTATACCCCATCGGCGCCTGTTCCCGGAGTTTTTCGGCGATGCGCGCCTAAACGCGGCGCGATCTCACGCGCCTGGAAATGCCGATATGGATGAAGTGCTCAGGGCGAAGCGCCAGACAACCGCCGGCTCCGGCACGCGCGCGATCACGATCCGCGGCGCGCGTGAACACAACCTCAAAAACGTCGACCTGGAAATTCCGCGCGACCGGCTGGTGGTGTTCACGGGCCTGTCCGGCTCCGGCAAATCCTCGCTCGCCTTCGACACCATCTATGCCGAAGGCCAGCGCCGCTACGTCGAGTCGCTGTCGGCCTATGCGCGCCAGTTTTTGGAGATGATGCAAAAGCCCGACGTCGACCAGATCGACGGCCTGTCGCCGGCGATCTCGATCGAGCAGAAGACCACCTCGAAGAACCCGCGCTCCACCGTCGGCACCGTCACCGAGATCTATGACTACATGCGGCTGTTGTGGGCGCGCGTCGGCGTGCCCTATTCGCCCGCCACCGGCCTGCCGATCGAGAGCCAGATCGTCTCGCAGATGGTCGATCGCGTGCTGGCGCTGCCCGAGGGCACGCGGCTCTATCTGCTGGCGCCGGTGGTGCGCGGCCGCAAGGGCGAGTACAGGAAGGAGCTCGCCGAATGGCTCAAGAAGGGATTTCAGCGGGTCAAGATCGACGGCACCTTCCATGAGCTGGCGGAGGCGCCGGTCCTCGACAAGAAATTTCCGCATGACATCGACGTGGTGGTCGACCGCATCGTGGTAAGGCCCGATATCGGCCAGCGGTTGGCGGAGAGTTTTGAGACCGCGCTGAAGCTCGCGGAAGGGCTCGCCGTCATCGAGTACGCGGATACTCCACCTTCGTCATCGCCGGGCCGCGCTGAAAGCGCGAGACCCGGTGATCCATCTTCTTCAAAAGAGATGGATGGCCGGGTCAAGCCCGGCCATGACGAGAAAAAGAAAACCGCGAAAATCCACGACAAGAGCGGGCCGGAACGCATCCTGTTCTCGGAAAAATTCGCCTGCCCGGTTTCCGGCTTCACCATCCCGGAAATCGAGCCCAGACTGTTTTCTTTCAACAACCCCTATGGCGCCTGCCCGGCCTGCGGCGGCCTTGGCGTCGAGCAGCACATCGACGAGGAGCTGGTCATTCCCGACAAGGAAATGACCTTGCGCAAGGGCGCGGTCGCGCCGTGGGCGAAATCGTCCTCGCCCTATTACATCCAGACGCTGACCGCGCTCGGCAAATTCTACAAGTTCACGCTCGACACCAGGTGGAAGGACCTGCCGAAGAAGGTGCAGCAGGCGCTGCTGCACGGCTCCGGCGAGGACGAGATCAAGTTTTCCTATGAGGACGGCGTCCGCTCCTACGACACCAAAAAGCCGTTCGAGGGCGTCATCACCAATCTCGACCGCCGCTTTCGCGAGACCGAGAGCGAATGGGCGCGCGAGGAACTGGCGAAATATTTTTCCGACATTCCCTGCGAGGGCTGCCACGGCCATCGGCTGAAGCCGGAGTCGCTCTGCGTCAAGATCGGCGGCAAGCACATCGGCGAAATCTCCGAATTGTCGGTGCGCCGCGCCGGCGAGTGGTTCGAGCGCGTGCCGGCTTCGCTCAACGCGCAGCAGAACGAGATCGCCGCACGCGTGCTGAAGGAGATTCGCGAGCGGCTGTCATTCCTGCTCGACGTCGGCCTGAATTACCTGACCCTGGCGCGGGCCTCCGGCACATTGAGCGGCGGCGAGAGCCAGCGCATTCGCCTCGCCTCGCAGATCGGCTCCGGCCTGACCGGCGTGCTCTATGTGCTGGACGAGCCCTCGATCGGCCTGCACCAGCGCGACAATGCGCGGCTGCTGGAAACCCTGAAGCGGCTGCGCGACCTCGGCAATACCGTGATCGTGGTCGAGCATGACGAGGACGCCATTCGCCTCGCCGACCATGTGCTCGACATCGGCCCCGGCGCCGGCATGCATGGCGGCCATATCGTCGCCCAGGGCACCCCCGCCGACATCATGAACAATCCGAACTCGCTGACCGGCAAATATCTCACCGGCGAATTGTCGGTGGCGATCCCCGAACGCAAACCGCCGAACCACCGCCGCACCATCAAGGTCATCAACGCCCGCGGCAACAATCTGAAAAACATCTCGGCGGAAATTCCGCTCGGCCTGTTCACCTGCGTCACCGGCGTGTCCGGCGGCGGCAAGTCGACGCTCCTGATTGACACCCTCTACAAGGCGATCGCCCGCAAGCTCAACAATGCCAGCGAGGGCGCCGCGCCGCACGACCGCATCGAGGGGCTGGAACATATCGACAAGATCATCGACATCGACCAGTCGCCGATCGGCCGCACCCCGCGCTCCAACCCCGCGACCTATACCGGCGCGTTCACGCCGATCCGCGAATGGTTCGCCGGCCTGCCCGAGGCCAAGGCGCGCGGCTACGAGCCTGGCCGGTTCTCCTTCAACGTCAAGGGCGGCCGCTGCGAGGCCTGCCAGGGCGACGGCGTCATCAAGATCGAGATGCACTTTCTGCCCGACGTCTACGTCACCTGCGACACCTGCAAGGGCAAGCGCTACAACCGCGAAACGCTGGAAGTCCTGTTCAAGGGCAAGAGCATCGCCGACGTGCTCGACATGACGGTGGAAGAAGCCGCCGAGTTCTTCAAGGCCGTGCCGCGCGTCCGCGAAACTTTTAAAACGCTGCACCGCGTCGGCCTCGACTACATCCATGTCGGCCAGCAGGCCACCACGCTTTCCGGCGGCGAAGCCCAGCGCGTCAAACTCGCGAAGGAATTGTCAAAGCGCGCCACCGGCCGCACGCTCTACATCCTCGACGAGCCGACCACGGGCCTGCACTTCCACGACGTAGCGAAGCTGCTAGAAGTGCTGCACGAACTGGTCTCGCAGGGCAACACGGTGGTCGTGATCGAGCACAATCTGGAGGTCATCAAGACCGCC
>NZ_JBAVNZ010000022.1:0-2820 GCF_049691595.1 Bradyrhizobium sp. | reverse complement strand
CTATGATGTGCAATTGCACATCAGAGAATCCATAACCACGATCGGGGAGTATGGATTCCGGGCCTGCGCCAACGGGCGCATCCCGGAATGACCACTAGTTATTCTTCGCCAGCCGCCGCATGACCTCGTCGAGCTGTTCGAGGTTGCGGTAGCTGACCTGCACCGTGCCGCCGGGATTGCGATGATTGACGCTGACCGAAAGGCCGAGCGCATCGCTGACGCGCTTTTCCAGCGCGGTGGTGTCGGCGTCTTTCTTTTTGCCGCTTCGCGCCTTCTGCGGCTTGCGGACCGGAACGCCGGCGTCATGGGCGAGCGCCTCGGTCTGGCGAACCGTGAGCCCCTGCTCGACGATGCGTTTCGCGGCCGCCAGCGGATCGGGCACCCCGATCAGCGCGCGGGCGTGACCGGCCGATAATTGGCCCGAGGCGATATAGGCCTGCACCTCGGCCGGCAGTTTCGTCAGCCGCATCATGTTGGCGACATGGCTGCGGCTCTTGCCGACGATCTTTGCGATATCGTCCTGGCTGCGTTTGAATTCGTCCGCGAGCGCGTGATAGCCCTGCGCCTCTTCCATCGCATTGAGGTCTTCGCGCTGGACGTTCTCGATGATCATGATCTCGAGCGCGTCGGAGTCGCTGACATCGACGGGAACGATCGGCACTTCGTGCAGGCCGGCGAGCTGCGACGCGCGCCAGCGGCGCTCGCCGGCGATGATCTCGAAGCGATCCTGCGCGCCCTTGACCGGCCGCACCACGATCGGCTGGATCACGCCGTGCTGCTTGATCGAGCCTGAGAGCTCGCCGAGTTCGGCGTCGGAAAAGGTGCGGCGCGGATTGCGCGGGTTGGGTTTCAGGAATTCGATCGGCACCTTGCGCTGCGCGCGCGGCCGATCGACATGCGCGGCCTCGCCGCCGATATCTCCGATCAAACTTGCAAGCCCGCGCCCCAGTCGCGAACGCACCTCCTCGGCCATCGCCAGCTCCCTTGGATTCACTCGTATCGCTCCGGAATTAGAATGTCAGGTTTCGGTTTTGGGTAAATCGCAGGGTGGGGCACGGCGAAGACGCCTTTGCCCAGCCACGGGTTGCGGCCATCGCTTCAATGCGTCCGCAGCTCGCGCTCACGCTGGATCACTTCCGTCGCAAGTTTGAGATAGGCTTCACTGCCGACGCATTTGAGGTCATAGACCAGCACCGGCTTGCCGTAGGATGGCGCCTCGGAGATGCGCACGTTGCGCGGGATCATGGTCTTGTAGACCTTGGTTCCCATGAACTGCCGGACGTCGGCCACGACCTGGTTCGACAGATTGTTGCGCGCGTCGAACATCGTCAGCACGATGCCGTGGATCGACAAATTGGGGTTGAGCGTGGTGCGCACCTGCTCCACGGTCTGCAGCAATTGCGACAGACCTTCGAGTGCGAAGAACTCGCATTGCAGCGGCACCAGGATCGCATCCGATGCCGCCATCGCGTTGACGGTGAGAAGATTGAGCGACGGCGGGCAATCGATCAGCACGTAGGTGTAATCGGATTCCGGCGTCGCGTTGGTGTTCAGCGCCGTGATCGCGTCGCGCAACCGAAACGCGCGGCCGGGCGTCGTTCCGAGTTCAAGCTCGAGACCCGAGAGATCCATGGTCGACGTCGCAATATGCAGCCGTGGCACCGCGGTCGAAACCACCGCGTCGCGCAGCGGCGCTTCGCCGATCAGGACGTCATAGGTCGAGCAGTTACGACTCTTGCGATCGATACCCAATCCGGTCGAGGCATTGCCCTGCGGGTCGAGGTCCACAATCAGCACGCGTTCGCCGATTGCTGCCAGCGCCGTGCCGAGATTGATCGCAGTGGTGGTCTTGCCGACGCCGCCCTTCTGGTTGGCGAGCGCCAGGATGCGCGGATGACCGCCCGGATGGGGCGCACTATCCTGTTGAAAAATCTCATCAATCACGGTCATGCTCGATACCATGTGCTGCCGCGGATGGGTGGCGCCGCTCGATCGCGTCGAGTTCGACGATCCAGCCGTGTCCGCCGGTGCGGCTGGAATGGAGCTTTGGTTTGATATTCCAGTATTTAGTGGCTTCGGTCAATTCGGCCTCTACATCTTGGCCCTTGAGAAACAGCGCTTTTGCACCCTTTCTCACCAGCGGTTCGGCGAAGCTGATGAGCTGACGTAACGGAGCCAGCGCTCGGGCGGTGACGCAATCGACGGGACTTACGAATCTATCCACACTATCCCCGATTTCAGCCAGATGCACGGTCCCAGGCGACGACGTGACGCGAAGCGCCTCGCGCAGGAAGGCGGCTTTCTTCACGTTGCGCTCGATCAGGTGGACATGCGCCCCCGGCGTTTCCGCCAGTGCGCAGGCCAGCACCACGCCTGGAAAGCCGCCGCCGCTACCGAGGTCGACCCACCTCCTGGCCGAAGGGGCGAGATCCAGAAGCTGCAGCGAATCGGAGACATGCCGGGTCCAGAGATGGGGGAGCGTCGATGGCGCAACGAGATTGGTCTTGGCCTGCCATTCCAGCAACAGCCCGATATAGCGATCCAACCGCACCTCCGTTTCACGTGAAACAGAGGTAAGCTTCAGCGCCGCGGCTTTGTCGGACGATGAGAATGTCCAAGGGGACTGTTGCAAGGCAGGAGGCCTCGTTTCACGTGAAACACTTGTTATGCGGTCGCCTTCTTACGCGGTAGCCTTCGCATTGTTCCGTCGAATTTCGCGACGCAGATAGGCAGCCAGGATACCGAGCGCGGCCGGCGTCATCCCATCCAGTCGGCCCGCCTGCCCTACCGTTCGCGGCCGCGCCGCTTGAAGCTTTGACC
>NZ_JBAVNZ010000021.1:0-5446 GCF_049691595.1 Bradyrhizobium sp. | reverse complement strand
TTCAAGAAGGGCGTCAAGTACGACGCCGAAGGTACCGGCCTCGGCTGGGCAACGTCGGCGACCATCCTCGCCAAGGATGTCGACCAGCCCAACACCTGCAAGATGAAGCGCCCGAGCGCCTCCTGACCACAACAACAACAACAGTCGCCTGCTTCCCCTGACCGGGGAGCAGGCGTCGCGCCCTGCGGTGGTCCGGTGCAATGGAAGTCTTCGTCGTCTCGCTTTTGAATGGCCTCGTCTACGGCATGCTGTTGTTCATGCTGGCGAGCGGGCTGACCCTCATCCTCAGCATGATGGGCGTGCTCAACTTCGCCCATGCCAGCGCCTATATGCTGGGCGCCTATTTCGCCTACACTCTCAGCCTCTATGTCGGCTTCTGGCCGGCCCTGATCGTGGCCCCCCTGCTCTGCGGGCTGATCGGCGCCGGCATCGAGATGTGGGGATTGCGGCGCGTCCATCGCAATGGCCACATCGCCGAGTTGCTGTTCACCTTCGGGCTCGCCTTGATCATCGAGAAGGTGGTGCAGATGAGCTGGGGCCTCTTGCCGGTGCCCTACCGGGTGCCGGAGCTGCTCGACTTCCCGCTGTTCCGCGTCTACGGCACGCAGTTTCCCGCCTATCGCGCCTTCATGCTGGTGATCTCGGCGCTGATGTTCGGCGCGATCTGGCTCGGCCTGACCCGCACCCGAATCGGGCTCGTGATCCAGGCAGCGCTGACCCATCCCGACATGGCGTCCGCGCTCGGCCACAACGTGCCGCGCATCTTCACGCTGGTGTTCGCCTCCGGCACCGCGCTGGCCGGGCTCGCCGGCGTGATCGGCGGCAACTACCAGGTCACCGAGCCGGCGATGGCCTTCACCATGGGGCCGATCGTATTCGTCGTCGTGGTGTTCGGCGGCCTCGGTTCGTTGACCGGCTGCTTCATCGCCTCGATCCTGATGGGACTGATCCAGACCTTTGCCGTCGTGTTCGACGTGTCGCTGGCCGATCTGTTGGCAAAATTCGGTTTCGTGGTGACGGCGAGCACGCCGTTCGCCGAGGTTCTCACCGTGACCCTGCCCCGGGTCGGCGCGCTGCTGCCATTCCTGATGATGGTGCTGATCCTGGTGTTCCGGCCGCGCGGGCTGATGGGGACGCGCGACACATGAACCTGCTGCGCCGCCACTGGCTTTGGCTTCTGGTCCTCGTCGTCCTGCTCGCGTTCCCGTTCCTGTTCTACGACTGGAGCAAGGGCCGCCATTCCGGCTTCGTGCTGACCTTGATGAGCGAGATCGGCGTGATGGCGATTTTCGCGCTGTCCTACAATATGCTGATGGGCCAGGCCGGCCTGTTGTCGTTCGGACATGCCGTGCTGTTCGGGCTCGGCGCCTACTGTGCCGCGCATGTCGTCAACCTGGTGAAATCAGGCACGATCTGGCTGCCGACCGAGCTGGTGCCGCTGGCGGGCGGGTTTGGCGGGCTGTTGTTCGGTTATGTCTTCGGCTGGCTGGTGACCAAGCAGCGCGCCACCGCCTTTGCCATGATCACGATGGGGCTGGGCGAGCTGGTCTCCGCCGCGGCGCTGATGTTCATGGCCTTCTTCGGCGGCGAGGGCGGCATCAGCGTCGATCGCGTGATGGATACCAGCATGTTCGGCGTCAAATATACTTCGCCCTGGCAGGTCTACTGCCTGGTGCTGGCCTGGGCCTTCATCGCCGCGGCGCTGATGCGGCTGCAGACCCAGACGCCGCTCGGCAGCATCGCCAACGCCACCCGCGACAATTTCGAGCGCGCCCAGTTCGTCGGCTACGATCCGCGCGTGGTGCGGCTGATGCAGTTCGCGCTGTCCGGTTTCTTCGCCGGCATCGGCGGCGGGCTGTATGTGCTGATCTATGAAATCGTCACCTTCGACACCGTGTCGGCGGCCAAGTCGGCCAACGCGCTGCTCGCCGTCTATATCGGCGGCGCCGGCGGGTTCTTCGGCCCCGTCCTCGGCACCATCGTCGTGGTGCTGCTGCAGAGCGGGGTCAGCCTGCTCAGCAATGCCTGGCTGCTCTATGTCGGCGTGCTGTTCATCGTCATGGTGATGTACGCACCGGGCGGGCTGATCGGGCTGATCTTCATGCATCTGCCGATCTGGCGCGCCGGGCGCTTGCGCGAACTGTGGCTACCCTATGCGCGGGCCTTTCCGCCGGCGCTATTGGTGCTGCTGGGTTTTGTGCTGATGGTCGAGCTGGCGTCCTTCACCACCATCGGCGCCGCCCAGGGCAAGACATTCACGATCGGCGGCACTACCATCGATACCACGGCGCCGCTGCCATGGCTGATCGCGCTCGCCGCGCTCGTGCTCGGCGCGCTGTGGCTGCGCCGCGAGGCGCGCGGCTTCCGCCTGCGCTGGGACGAACTGATGGAAGGCGCCAGGCGGCAGGAGGCGATGTCGTGAGCGTGGCCGCGGTCGAGCTGCGCGACGTGCGCAAAAGCTTCGGACGGACGGAAATCATCCGCGGCGTCAACTTGCTGATCCCGCGCGGCGAGCGTCATGCCATCATCGGCCCCAACGGGGCCGGCAAGACCACGCTGTTCAACCTGATCTCGGGACGCTTTCCGATCAGCTCCGGCTCGATCGCGGTCGACGGCCAATCGACCGCCAATCTGGCGCCGCAGGAGATCAACCGGCTCGGCCTGTCGCGCAGCTTCCAGATCACCTCGATCTTCCCGCGCATGAGCGTGTTCGAGAACATCCGCTGCGGCCTGCTGTGGTCGCACGGTTACCGCTATTCGTTCTGGAACCTGCTCGGGCGGCAGAAGGAGCTCAATCGTGCCGCCGACCAATTGCTCGAACGGCTGAAGCTCTCGGACCGGCGCAATCTTCTGGCCGGCCTGCTGTCCTATGCCGAGCAGCGCGCGCTGGAGATCGGCATCACCATCGCCGGCGGGGCCGAGATCATCCTGCTCGACGAGCCGACCGCCGGCATGAGCCACAGCGAGACCGACGCCGCGGTTGAGCTGATCCGCTCGGTGTCGGAAGGCAAGACGCTGGTCATGGTCGAGCACGACATGAGCGTGGTGTTCGGCCTCGCCGACCGCATCACCGTGCTGGTCTATGGCGAGGTGATCGCGTCCGACGCCCCTGCCGCGATCCGCGGCAATGCCGCGGTGCAGGAAGCCTATCTCGGGACGGTGGCGGCATGATGCTCGAGGTTTCCGATCTGCATGCCTTCTATGGCAAGAGCCACATCCTCCAGGGCATCGATCTCCGGGTCGATCAGGGTGAAATCGTCAGCCTGCTCGGCCGCAACGGGGTCGGCCGCTCGACCGCCTGCAAGACCATCATGGGACTGGTGCCGCCGGTCGGGCAGATCGGCTTCAGGGGCCGCCCGATCGCCGGGCTGCGGCCCGACCAGATCGCCCATCTCGGCATCGGCTACGTGCCGGAGGACCGCCAGGTGTTTCCCGGCCTGACCGTGAGGCAGAACCTCGAGCTCGGGCTGAAGCGCGCCGGCATTGTCGGGCGCTGGAAATTCGAGGACGTGTTCGCGCTGTTTCCCAATCTCGCCGAGCGCCAGGACAACCCCGCCGGCGTGCTGTCGGGCGGCGAGCAGCAGATGCTGACGATGTGCCGCACCTTGATGGGCGACCCCGACCTCGTCATCATCGACGAGCCGACCGAGGGCCTTGCTCCCAAACTGGTCGAGCAGGTCGGCCGGCTGCTCGACGAAATCGCACGGCGCGGCACCGCGATCCTCCTGGTCGAGCAGAAGCTCACCATCGCGCTGAAGATTTCCCGCCGCCTCTACGTCATGGGCCACGGCCGCATCGTGTTCGAGGGAACGCCCACCGAGCTCGCCGCCAACGCCGCCATCCGCAAGGAGTGGCTGGAGGTGTAGGGTGCGGTGTGGAGGTCACTCCCGTCATTGCGAGAAGCGCAGCGACGAAGCAATCCATTCTTTCTTTGCGCGGCGAGATGGATTGCTTCGCTTGCGCTCGCAATGACGGCAGCTACGACGCTGCCATCTTCCTTGGCCGCGCCGTGCCCGTCATCGCAAAACCGTCGTACCCTTTGGCGGCGACGTCGTTGCAGATCTGGCGATAGGGTCCGACGCCGCCGATATAGGGCATGAAGATGCGCGGCTTGCCCGGGACGTTGGCGCCCATGTACCAGGAATTGGCCTGCGGATAGAGCGTGGTGGCGGCGACCTCGTTGACATGCGCCACCCATCGGTCCTCGGCTTCAACGGTCGCTTCCATGGTATCGAGGCCGCGATCCCGCATGCAAGCGAGGCAGTCGGCGATCCAGTCGACATGCTGCTCGATCGAGACGATCATGTTGGAGAGCACCGACGGGCTACCGGGGCCGGTGATGATGAAGAGGTTTGGGAAGCCCGCGCTCATCAGGCCGAGAAAAGTGCGCGGGCCTGCGGCCCATTTCTGGTTCAACGCCTGACCGTCGCGGCCGCGAATCCCGATTTTCGCCACCGATCCGGTCATCGCGTCAAAACCGGTCGCCAGCACCAGCGCATCGACTTCGTACTCCCTGCCCCCGGCCCGCACCGCGTGCGGCAAAATCTCCTCGATCGGGTCCGACCTGATGTCGACCAAGTTCACGTTCGGACGGTTGAAGGTCGCGAAATAATCGGTGTCGATGCAGATGCGCTTGGTGCCGATCGGATGATTGTCCGGCTGCAGCTTTTTCGCCGTCTCCGGATCCCTGACGATCTCGGCGATCTTGCCGCGAACGAAATCGGCGGCGGTGTCGTTGGCGGCCTTGTCGAGCGCGAGGTTATTGTAGACCGACATGAAGGTGAGGCCGCCACGCTGCCAGCGCGCTTCATATTTGGCGCGGCGCTCGTTGTCGCCGTCATCCAGCGCGCCGCGATCGGGCAGCTCGGTATAGATGCCGTTGCGCGCCTCTTCGCGCGCAAAACGCCGGATTTCGGGATATCTGGCGCGAACCGCCTGCCGCTCCGCTTCCGTCAGCGGCGCGTTGCGTGCCGGAATCGAAAAGTTCGCCGTGCGCTGGAACACCGTGAGATGGCTCGCCTGTTCGGCGATCACGGGCACCGACTGGATCGCCGACGATCCGGTGCCGATCACGGCAACACGCTGGCCGGTGAAATCGACCGCTTCATGCGGCCAGTGCCCGGTGTGATAAACCTTGCCCCTGAAGCGATCGAGGCCCTTGATCTCGGGCATTTTCGCGTTCGACAGACAGCCGGTGGCGAGCACGACGAATTTCGCCGTCACGGTTTTCCCATCGGAAGTCGTCACCAGCCAGATGTTTTTGCCCTCGTCGAATTCGGCGCTGATGACCGAGGTGTCGAACTGGATATCCGGCCGCAGGTTGAAGCGGTCGGCGACATGGTTGGCGTATCTCAGTATCTCCGGCTGCGGCGCATAGCGCTCGCTCCAGTCCCATTCCTCCTGCAATTCGGCCGAGAACGAATAGGAATACTGCATGCTCTCGACG
>NZ_JBAVNZ010000020.1:0-2980 GCF_049691595.1 Bradyrhizobium sp. | reverse complement strand
CGTCAGGATCGGCCGCGACTGCAATGTCGGCGCGCGATGCGCGATCCAGGCCTCGCTGATCGGCAACAACGTCCTGATTCATCCCGGCTGCAGCATCGGGCAGGACGGCTATGGTTTCATCTTCTTCGGCCCCGAAGGCCATCTCAAGGTGCCGCAAACCGGCCGCGTGCTGATCCAGAACGACGTGGAAATCGGCGCTGGCACCACTATCGACCGCGGCAGCCTGCGCGACACCGTGATCGGCGAGGGCACCAAAATCGACAACCAGGTTCAGATCGGCCACAATGTGACGATCGGCAGGCACTGCCTGCTCGCGGCCCAGATCGGGCTCGCGGGCAGCCTGACGATCGGCGACAATGTGGCGCTCGGCGCCAAGGTGGGCATCAACAACCACCTCAAGATCGGCGACGGCGCCCAGGTCACCGCGATGAGCGGGGTCAAGGACGACATTCCGCCCAATGGACGCTGGGGTGGGTTCTTTGCCAAGCCGACCAGGCAGTGGTTCAGGGAGATCGTGGCGGTGGAGCGTCTGGTGCGCGATGGCGCGGCCGACAAGAACGGCGAGGGGCAGGAGTGATGGAGGAGGCGCCGGTCAGGTTCGAGCTCGTGGATATCAACGACATCCTCAAGACGCTCCCGCACCGCTATCCGATGCTGCTGATCGACCGGGTGATCAAGATCCGGACCGATTACAGCGGCATCGGAATCAAGAACGTGACCTTCAACGAGCCGCCGTTCCTCGGCCATTTTCCGGATCGCCCGGTCTATCCCGGCGTGATGATGATCGAAGCCATGGCGCAGACCGCGGGCGTCATCGGTATCAAGTCGGTCGAAGGCACCGAAAGGCCGCGCGCGGTTTATTTCCTGACCATCGACAAGTGCAAGTTCCGCAAGCCGGTGATGCCCGGCGACACCATCGAATACCACATGCGCTCGATCGGCCGCCGCAAGACCATGTGGTGGTTTCACGGCGAAGCCAGGGTGAATGGCACAATCGCCGCCGAAGCCGACGTCGGCGCGATGCTGACGGATTGACGGGACCGGGCCGCCACGCGTCGTCTAATACTTCGGAATTCGATCCCCCCAGCAATCGTAAGCGCCGCCTGACGCGGATCCCCTGATATTCCTGTTGAAGAATTGCCCCATCGATGGTGCGCTCATCAGGCCGTCAAAAATTACCGGTGGAAGATTGCAGTACTGGTCGTAGAGGCCCCTGACGCTGACGATCAGGTTGCTCTGCGCTCGGTCGTAGCACACGCGCTGAATGATGCTGCTGCGGTTGATATCCCGGCACTCGAACGTCGCGAGGTCGACGGCGCCGCGGTCTCGCACGTCGATCGCCTCAGAATCGACCTCGACGGTTAACAGATGCAAGAGTAGTGCTGTCGCGGTTTTGACCATGCTTTTGACGATAGCGCAAAAGAGTCGATCCTGGAGCGTGACGAAATACGGCGTAATCATACGTCACTGGACAGATCAGGCAAAGTCGCGGTAACCACCGGAAAATTCGACATTATAATCCCCAGCGCCATTGACCAATACCCGGACCCGTCCTGATGAGCACGATCGATCCCACCGCGCGGGTTGAGGATGGCGCTGTGATCGGCGAAGGCACCTCGGTCGGTCCCTACTGCGTCATCGGTCCCAACGTCGTGATCGGCGAGAATTGCAAGCTGGTCGCGCATGTGCACATCACGGCGCAGACCACGATCGGCGCCGGCTGCACTATCTACCCGTTCGTCTCGCTCGGCACCGCGCCGCAATCGCTGAGCTATCGCGGCGAACTGACCGGGCTTGAAATCGGCCGGGACTGCACCATCCGCGAATCCGTCACCATGAACGCCGGCACGGTCGCCGGCGGCGGCGTCACCCGGATCGGCGACCGCGGCTATTTCATGAATTGCAGCCATGTCGGACACGACTGCCAGGTCGGCAACGACGCGATCTTCGCGACTTCGGCGACGCTCGGCGGCCATTGCGAGATCGGCGATTTCGTTTTCATCGGCGGGCTGTCCGCCGTGCACCAGTTCACCCGGATCGGATCGCAGGTGATGGTCGGCGGCATCTGCGGCGTGCGCGGCGACGTGATTCCGTTCGGCCTCGTCAACGGCCAATATGCCGTGCTCGAGGGGTTGAACATCATCGGCATGAAGCGCCGAAAGTTCACCAAGGAACGGCTGGCGACGGTGCGGTCGTTCTATCAAAAACTGTTTCACGGTCCCGGCATCTTTGCCGAGCGGCTGAGCGCGGTGCAGCCTTTGGCCGCGCAGGATCCGGCGATCGCCGACATCCTTGCCTTTATCGGCGACGGCAAACACCGCGCGCTGTGTCTTCCGGCCGGCGACGGCAGCAGCCAATGATGACGGGATCGCCGCAGCCATGATGAAAGCGGCCTCAACAATTGCTTCGCCGGTCGGTGTGATCGCCGGCGGCGGCGTGATGCCGTTCGCGGTGGCGGATTCGCTTGTCGCGCGCGGCATCGCGCCGGTTCTGTTCGCGCTCCGGGGCGCCTGCGATCCCGCGCGCGTAGAACGCTTTCGTCATCACTGGATTTCGGTCGGCCAGCTCGGCCGGGCGACAAAGCTGTTCCGCGCCGAAGGCTGCCGCGACCTTATTTTCATCGGCACGCTGGTGCGGCCGGCGCTCTCGGAAGTCAGGCTGGACTGGGGAACGCTGCGCGTTCTCAAACACGTCATCGGCGCGTTTCGCGGCGGCGACGATCATCTGCTGTCCGGGGTCGGCCGCATCCTCGAGCAGGATGGTTTTCGCATGGTCGGGATCAAGGACGTCGCCCCGGACCTGCTGATGCCCGAGGGGTGCATCACCCGCGCCGCGCCCGGGGCGAGCGCGCTCGCCGATATCGGCAAGGGGCGGGAAGTGCTGGGCGCGCTCGGTCCGTTCGATATCGGGCAGGCGGTGGTTGTGATCGACGGCCATGTGGTCGCGGTCGAGGACATCGAAGGCACCGACGGGCTTTTGG
>NZ_JBAVNZ010000019.1:0-8675 GCF_049691595.1 Bradyrhizobium sp. | reverse complement strand
CCTGCTGCTGGTTCGGCTTTAACATCACGCCGCACGTCGACAGCACGACGCCGAAGCTCGCATCGGTAAACGGCAGCGCTTCGGCGTCGGCCTCGCGGAAGATCACCGGCAGCCGTTCGGCCGCGGCACGCTCGCGGCCGCGTTCCAGCAGCGCGCCGACATAGTCGGTCGAGACCACCTCGGCGAAACGGCGCGCCGCCGCCAGCGTGGCATTGCCGTTGCCGGCGGCGACGTCCAGCACGCGCTGGTTGCTGCGCAGGTCGACGGCCTCGCACAGCATCTCGCCGACGATCTGAAGGGTGATGCCGACGACGGCATAATCGCCGGACGACCACGCGCGCTGCTGGCGGTTCTTGATCGCGGCGAAATCGATCGTCGCGGGAGTAGCTGCTTGGATATTCATGGCTGGCTTCCTTTCAGGCTGGGCGAATTGTCGCCGCCGGCCCCGGCGGGGCGGGCAGGACGGACCATCCGGCGCCTCCTGCTGCGCGCGGTCAGCAATCCGGTCGGATCGGTGGTGAAGGGTGTCGAAAGGCAATCGGTGACGTCGGCGCGCGACAGTCCGACGTCGACAAGCGAACGCTCGTCGAGGCCGAGAAGCTGCCTGACGGCCCAGCGCATCAGCAACGAAGCGGCGATGGCGCCGCTACGGCTGGCCAACCTGGCAGCCCATTTCTTGATCATGACTGTCTTCATCGGCTAAAATCCGCCACGAGCGTTGGACCGAGGTCACCGCGGCCTTGCTGGCTTGATATCGTCGGACGGGCATTACCCTCAATGATCGAGACGCCGCCTTCCTTTGCCGCTACGCTGGAACGCGATCACGCCGGGCGGGATGTGCTCGCGGAAATGCTGCGCGCGGTGCGCCTGACCGGGTCGGTGTTTCTGAATGCGTGCTTCACGGCCCCGTTCGGCGTCATCAGCCCCAGGCGGTTCGACGAGAGCACGCCGATGGCGCGGTTGCGCCATGTCAGCGTTTTCCACCTGATTTCGGCCGGCGAGTGCAGCATCGAACTGGCGACCGGCGAGCGCCGGCATGTCACGGCCGGCGATATCCTGCTGGTGCCGTTTGCCGACAAGCATAAGTTCTGGAACGGCCAGGCATCGGCAATGGCCGATGCGGACGATATCGTGCGTCCCGGCCCGGTCGCGGGAATGTGGAACGTCAACCACGGCGGCGGCGGTTCGGAAACCCGGATGGTCTGCGGGTTTCTGGAATCGTCCGAGTTTCTGTTGACCCCCGTGTTCCGCACCTTGCCGCCGCTGCTGGTCGACCGCGCCGACGACGATCAGGTCGGCGCGCTGATCACCTCCACCGTGCGGCAGATCGTGGCGATGGCGGAAGCCGCCGCGCCCGGCACCGAACTGATCCTCGGCCGGCTGATGGAAGTGTTGTTCGTCGAGGTGCTGCGTCGCTACGCCACGAAGCTGCCCGCCGGCGCGAAAGGATGGTTCGCGGCGCTCAACGACCCGATCGTCAGCCGGGCGATGCAGGCCGTGCATGGCGACCCCGGCCGCCGCTGGACGGTGGAGGATCTGGCGCGCGAGGCCGGCTCGTCGCGCACCGTGCTCGCCGAACGATTCCACGCCGTCCTGGGCCAGGCTCCGATCGAATACATCACCTGCTGGCGCATGCAACTCGCGGCCGACCGGATTCGAACCGGCCACGGCAGCCTTGCCGCGATCGCCGCCGATGTCGGTTATGATTCCGAAGCGGCGTTCAACCGCGCCTTCAAGCGGGTCACCGGCACCACGCCCGGCCGCTGGCGGGAAAGTGCGCTTGCTGCGGGCTGACGGCGGTCATGTTCCCCGGATGCGCACCGCGCTTTGCAGCGTGACGCGCTGCTGATCCGGAGCCCATGGCAGGCGTGACGATGGATCCCGGTTCTGCGGCACGTCGCTGCGCGCTGTACCGCGCCCGGGACATGCGGGAGCTCAAGCCGGCCCGCGAAAGCTCATCAGCGCGCGCGTCTTGTAATCGTAATCGCCAACCCCGGTTGACCAAAACTTGAAAGGGCATGACGCAAGATTCCGGAGGGCCCCTGACGCGATTGCGTGTCCAGATGGTGACCCCTGTCTCCCGAACGTTACCGCCGGATCGCACCTGACTGTCTTCGAACAGGCGGTCGCAGCACCGCCGCTACCGAAGATTGAAATTGCCCTGATGACAAACCGGGTGCGCAGCGGTAGCCTGCGGCAAATAAAATTCTCGGGAGGAGTGGCATGCCAGACGCAATGGTCGCAGCATCAGCTTTGGAACCGACGAGCGGCGCTGCGACGCAGCAGGTCGACGTCGCCGTGGTGGGTGCCGGGTTTGCCGGCCTGTACCTTCTGCATCGGTTGCGCAAGGCCGGATTCACGACATTGGTGCTGGAGGAGGCCGACGACGTCGGCGGCACCTGGTACTGGAACCGGTATCCCGGCGCGCGCTGCGACATTCAGACCATCGACTACGCCTACACCTTCGATCCGGAGCTCGAACGCGCATGGAAATGGTCGGAGAAATACGCGACCCAGCCCGAAATCCTGCGCTACCTCGGCTTTGTCGCCGACCGCTACGATCTGCGGCGCGACATCCGCTTTGGCACCAGGATCGCGGCGGCGGTTTGGGATCAGGCCGCGGAGCGCTGGCGGCTCACGACCGACAATGGCGCGATCATATCCTGCCGCACCTACATCATGGCCACCGGCTGTCTCTCCACGCCCAAGCCACCGGAGATCGATGGTGTCAGAGATTTCAAGGGCGAGGTCTATTTCACCGGCCGCTGGCCGCATCAAGAGGTCAAGCTCGCCGGCAAGCGCGTCGCGGTCATCGGCACGGGATCGTCCGGGATCCAGGCGATCCCGCTGATCGCCGGGCAGGCGGCCCATCTGACTGTGTTCCAGCGCACCCCGAACTTTGCGCTGCCTGCCCACAATGGTCCCTCGCCGGCGGACCGCGCGGCCTTGCTGGAAAGCGATCGCGCCGGCTACCGCGAGCAGGCCCGCTGGTCGCTGGCTGGCGTTCCGCTGCCGCAGCAAACCGTCGTCAGCTGGCAGCTCAGCGATGCCGAGCGCCGCGAGCGGTTCGAGAAGGCGTGGGCCGCCGGCGATCTCGTCTACATACTGACCCAGTTGTGGGCTGACCAGGGCGTCGACGTCGACGGCAACGCGCTGCTGGCCGAACTGGTCCGCGAGAAAATTCGCACGACCGTGAAGGATCCCGAAACGGCCGCGGCGCTGAGCCCCCACGACCATCCGTTCGGGGCCAAGCGTCCCTGTCTCGATACCAATTACTACGCCACCTACAACCGTCCCAACGTCACGCTGGTGAACCTGCGGCAGGAGCCGATCAAGTCGATCACGGCCTCCGGCATCGAGACTGACAAGCGCACGTTCGACGTGGATACAATCGTGTTCGCCACCGGCTTCGACGCCATGACCGGCGCGATCATGGCCGTGCATCCGATCACGGGCCGTGGCGGAAAATCGCTGTCCGACGTCTGGGCCCACGGCCCGCAGTCCTATCTCGGATTGACCGTCGCCGGCTTTCCCAACCTGTTCATGATCACCGGCCCGGGCAGCCCGTCGGTGCTGTCGAACATGGCGGTATCGATCGAGCAGCACGTCGACTGGGTGGTCGAGCGGCTGATTGCGATGCGCGAGGCCGGCTTCACCACCATCGAGGCCACTGAGGCGGCGCAGGCCGGTTGGGCGCGGCACATGGCCGACTGCGCGACGCTCACGCTGCATCGGCTGGCGAATACCTGGTACACCGGCGCCAACGTCCCCGGCAAGGCGCAGGGCGTGATGCCCTATACCGGCGGCGTCGGCCCCTACCGCGGCATCTGCAACGAGGTGGTCAGCCGCGGCATGCTCGGTTTCAGGCTCACCGGCCCCAACGTTGCCGAGCAATGCAACGACGGCGAGATCGTTCGCCTGCAACCGGACGTGCGACTGGTGCTGAACCTGCTGGCGGACATGCAGTTGCCGCCGATCGAGTCGCTCGGAGCCCGGGGCGCGCGCGACTTTTTGACTGCATTCAATGCCAGCCGTCCTGCTGGCCGACCGGTCGGCGAAATCGTCGACGGCACGCTACCCGGCGCCGACGGTCCGCTGCCCTATCGTCTCTATCGGCCGGCGACGCCGGGGCCGCATCCGGTCGTGGTGTATTTCCATGGCGGCGGCTGGGTGATCGGCGACGAGCAGTCCGACGACCCGTTCTGCCGCGACCTGTGCCGGCGCACCGGGATGATGTTCGTCAGCGTCGGTTACCGCCATGCGCCCGACCACCGCTTCCCGGCGGCGGCGGAGGATG
The DNA here is from genome assembly GCF_049691595.1 of Bradyrhizobium sp. GTDB lineage: Bacteria > Pseudomonadota > Alphaproteobacteria > Rhizobiales > Xanthobacteraceae > Bradyrhizobium. The sequence goes on along the minus strand of NZ_JBAVNZ010000019.1, from coordinate 4,378 downwards.
GCTACGCGGCGACGCGGTGGATCGCCGAGCATGCGGCGGACCTCGGCGGCAAACCGGGACCGGTGACGGTCGCGGGCTGGAGCGCCGGCGCCAACATCGCCGCCGTCACCTGCCAGCTCGCGCGCGATCGCGGCGGCCCGCCAATCTCGGGCCAGCTTCTGGTATGCCCGGTCACCGACTGCGCGTTCGACCGCCCTTCCTACAACGACAATGCAACGGGCTACTTCCTGACGCGCTCGTTGATGTACTGGTTCTGGGACCTCTACTGTTCGCCCGCGGACCGAACCGATCCGCGCGTCTCGCCGCTGCGCGGCAAGCTCGAGGGCTTGCCTGCGGCGTTCGTGGCGACCTGCGAGTTCGATCCGCTGCGCGACGAGGGTGTGGCTTACGCCGAGGCGCTCGCTGCCGCGGGTGTGCCGGTCGAGCAACTGAACGCGCGGGGCCACTTCCACTCGTCCCTGACCATGGTCGACGTGGTGATCACCGGCGTCAGCGGCCGCATGCGGATGGCCGAAGCTTTGCGCCGGTTCGCCGGGCTTCCCCCGGAACGGCGACACGGCGACGAGGATGTCCGGGCAGGCCAGACGGCCGCGCCGCGCGAAATCGATGCGGCGGCGGGGTAGCCAGTAGGATGGGTTGAGCAACGCGAAACCCATCACCCGTGCGGTGGGACCCAGCGTCCGCTCCAGATCGATGGTGAAGACAAAGTTGCGACCGAATTGGTGATGCCGCTCACCCGCCTTGGCGAGACGCCATGGGTATCGCTGCGCTCAACCCATCCTACGGGATCGTCGCCGCGCGGAATGATAGGTGGCAGATCTCACGCCGGCGCGCGAAAGCGCATCAATGTGCGGCTCTTGTAATCGTAGATTTTGCCGGTCTCGCTCCAATCGGGCGAACACATCGGCACGATGAACTCCGCGGCCTGCTCGGGCGTATCCAAGGTCATCGGGTCTTCGCCGGGAAACACGGTCGCACGCATCCGGGTGCGGACCGGGCCGGGGTTGAACAAATTGACGCGCAGTTTGGTGCTGGCGGTTTCCTGCGCCCAGCACCGCACCAGGACTTCGAGTGCAGCCTTCGAGGCCGCGTACGGGCCGAGATAGGCGGTCGCCTTGCTGGCAGCGCCTGACGTGACGAACACCGCGCGGCCGGCATCGGATTGCTTCAGCAATGGTTCCATGCAGCAGATCAACTGAAAGTTCGCGGTGACGTTGACCGCCATCACGTCGTTCCACGGTTTGAGCTCGATATGGCCGAGCGGCGAGGAGGGGCCGGTGACACCGGCATTGCCGATGAGGATGTCGAGCTTGCCGTGCCGCTCATGCAGCGCCGCGCCAAGCCGGGCGATGCCGTCATGGTCGGTCAGGTTCAGCGGCACCAGCGTGGCGCTGCCGCCGTCCTTGCGGATATCGTCGTCGAGTTCCTCCAGCCCGCCTTGCGTCCGCGCCACCGCCACGATATGCGCGCCGGCCTTCGCCAGCGCCCGCGCGGTCGCATAGCCGATGCCGCGCGAGGCGCCGGTGACGAGCGCGATCCGGGAGGCGAGGGGGAGCGTAGTCATCGAAGCAATTCTATGATCGTCGTCCCCGCGAACGCGGGGACCCATACGCCGTGACGGTTATGATGGCGGAAGGTGTTCGTGTCTAATGGCTTCCGAAAAACGAAGGCTGGTGGTTATGGGTCCCCGCGTTCGCGGGGACGACAAAGTCAGCTCGCTTCCGCCAGCAGCGAGAGCTGCCGCGGCTGCGGTTCGACCTGGGTCTGGTCGGTGAGGTGGGTTGGATAGGCGCCGGTGAAGCAATGGTCCGAGAATTTCGGATTGGCGGGATCGCGGCCGGGCTCGCCCATCGCGCGGTACATGCCGTCGATCGACAGGAACGCCAGCGAATCCGCGCCGATGATCGCGCGCATCTCCTCCAGCGAATGGGTCGCGGCCAAAAGCCCGCCGCGGTCGGGCAGGTCGATGCCGTAATAATCGGGATAGAGGATCGGCGGCGAGGCGAGGCGGAAATGGACCTCGCGGGCGCCGGCGTCGCGCATCATGCGCACGATCTTCTTCGAGGTGGTGCCGCGCACCAGCGAATCGTCGATCAGGATGATGCGCTTGCCCTCGATCGCGGAACGGTTTGCCGAATGCTTCATGCGCACGCCGAGTTCGCGCACGCTCTGGGTCGGCTGGATGAAGGTGCGGCCGACATAGTGGTTACGGATGATGCCGAGCTCGAACGGCACGCCGGAATGCTGGCTGTAGCCGAGCGCGGCGGGCACGCCGGAATCCGGCACCGGCACCACGACATCGACCTCGACATGGCTTTCGCGCGCGAGCTGCGCGCCAAAAGCCTTGCGGACCTCGTAGACCGAGCGGCCGCCGACGATGGAATCCGGGCGCGAGAAATAGATATATTCGAAGATGCAGGGCCGCGGCGGTTTCGGTGGAAACGGCTTGTGGCTGTGGGCGCCGCGCTCGTCGAACACCATGACCTCGCCGGGCTCGATGTCGCGGACATATTTGGCGCCGATCATGTCGAGCGCGCAGGTCTCCGAGGCGAGAATCGGGCAGCCGTCGAGGTCGCCCAGCACCAGGGGGCGGATGCCGAGCGGATCGCGCGCGCCGATCAGCTTCTTGTTGGTCAGCGACACCAGCGAATAGGCGCCCTCGATCGTGCGCAGCGCCTCGATGAAGCGGTCGATGAAGCGGTGGCGCCTGGACTGCGCCACCAGATGCAGGATCACCTCGGTATCGGTGGTCGATTGCATCATGGCGCCGTTGCGCACCAGTTCCCGGCGCAGGCTGAGCCCGTTGGTGAGGTTGCCGTTATGGCCGACGGCAAAGCCGCCGGCATTCAGTTCGGCGAACAGCGGCTGCACGTTGCGAAGGATGGTGGCGCCGGTGGTGGAATAGCGGACATGGCCGACGGCGGCGTTGCCGGGCAGGCGCTCGATCACTTCGCGCCGGGAGAAGGTGTCGCCGACCAGGCCAAGCCGGCGTTCACTGTGGAAGCGGCTGCCGTCGAAGGAGACGATGCCGGCGGCTTCCTGGCCGCGATGCTGGAGCGCGTGCAGCCCGAGCGCGGTGATCGCGGCGGCCTCCGGGTGGCCGAAGATGCCGAACACGCCGCATTCCTCGCGCAGCGTGTCCCCTTCAAGATCGGGATCTCGGCGAACGTGCTGCAATTCGATCGGGCCGCGGTTCGGATCGGGTTGGCCGGCGGGATCGGAAGGCTCCTGCATCTCGTCCATCACGCCTCTCTTCTGGCCAAAAGCCTAACGGCCCGCCGGTTTCTCGATCAGCTTTTTAAGGCCGTCGCGGGCGGGTTTACTATAGCCATCACCCGACGCCGGGGCTGCCGGCTCGGCATCGGTTTGGTCGTCTTCCGGTTTATTCTTCTTGAACTTCTTTAAAATGGTGTTCTCGGGGTCATCAGGCAAGAGCGACATCAGCCAATCCCCGGTCCCCTGCAGCACCAGCCGGGACTTCGCGCCCGTGACCCAATCGGGCCGCTGCTTGTCCGGAACCAGCCAGCTGAAGAACAGGAAGGCGACGACCACGATCAGCAGGCCGCGGGCGAGGCCAAACAGGAAGCCGAGCGTGCGGTCGAGCGCGCCGATCCGGGAGTCCAGGATCATGTCCGAAATCCTGACCGTGATGACGGACACCACGATCAGGGTACCGACGAAGGTTCCGGCCACCACCACAATGGCGGCAACCGTGTCGTTATTGAAATAGGTCTTGGCGGTCGGCAGCAGCTTCGAGAAAGCATAAAGCGTGACCAGCGCCGCCGTGCCCCAGGCCGCGATCGACAGGATTTCGCGCATGAAGCCGCGCACCATCGCAAGCAGGCCCGAGATCAGCATCACCGCGAGCAGGACGAGATCGAGGATCGTTATCGGCATCGGCTGGTCAGGTCCGCTCGTGCGTTCTCAAGGATAGCGAATCGGCGCATCGGTTCCGTCCTAGGTGACGGGCATCCGGCGCCTCCCGCAAGGCCGCAGTTCGTGCCATCCCGTACCCCCTGTTTGCGCGGGTGGTATAGCGGCGAGGGCGGGTAACGTCACGCCGCTTTAGCCGTTTTCGCGACGGAATCGCGCCGGTGTGGCATTTTTCTCAGCCGCCCGGCTGTCCTCCCTGGCGCCTCTGGGGCTGCCGCGCGCCGCGATGTCGGCGACCAGGCTGGTCAGGGAGCCGACGCTGTTGAGGGCAAGGCCGGCGTCGCCGCCGCCGTCGCCGCGGGCGGATTCCGGCAGCACGGCGCGGCCGAAGCCGAGTTTCGCCGCTTCCTTAAGCCGGGCCGAGGTCTGCGCCACCGGCCGGACCGCGCCGGAAAGTGAAATCTCGCCGAAATAGACCGCGTCCGTCGGCAGCGGCGCATTGACC
>NZ_JBAVNZ010000018.1:0-25915 GCF_049691595.1 Bradyrhizobium sp. | reverse complement strand
TGATGTGCAATTGCACATCAAAGCTCGCGCATGCCGCGCTCCGCGCGTCACACGCGCCCCGGAATGACGTTTGCTGGTGATGGTACAACCAACCGATATAATTCGAACTTCGGAAACGCTGGACTAGTTTCGCGGTATCCGCTTCATAGCCATCGTTCAATTCACGGTAGACTATTTTTTGACAATCGCGCCTGCGATTTTTTCGGACGCGTAGCCGAACAATGCGCCGATCACCATCGATATGACGATATTGATAAGCGGATTTTCGAGCGAACCCGACGTGACGGCGCTCAGTTTGCCGCCGGCGAGGGCGAGTGCGGCAACGCTGGCGTAACCAAACACCGCAGCCGGAATGTCGCTGAACATCGGGTTCTTCGCGGCAATCACCAGAACAAAGACCGTGATGGCGACGCAGATCGCAGCCCACAACGGAACACCGAGCGTTGCGCCGAGCGGCATCTGCGACACCGCCGTCAGCGCGAGCCAGCCGAGAAACGCGCCGAAAACGTTATGCACGATCGTCTTCTGCAACCCGGCTTCCTTGCCTCCACAATGATAGAAGCTCGCCCAGGCTACGAAAACCGCCCAGAGCGAAAGGCCCAATCCGCCCATCGGCCCCAGAAACAACCATGTCGCAACGCCGGCCAGCAGGCCGATACTCACGGCCAGTGCAGTGATGATATCCATTTGTTCCCCCCCAATTTGTACGAAAATCAGGACCGAGAGGCCCGGCTCCTCCTCCTGAATTTTCCCAGGCTCACTTGCCTCCGAGCGCCTGCAACAGTCTCCTTCGCTCTCGCGCGATCACAGCAGCTCGGCGCCGCCGCCCCGCGCCGGTCCCGCCGTCGGATCGTAGTCGTCCGGCTTCTTGGCGATCAGCGTTTGCGTCGTCAGGATCAGGCCGGCGACGGAGGCCGCATTGCGAACCGCGCTGTAGCAGACCTTGACCGGATCGATGATGCCGGCCTTGACGAGATCGACGGATGCTCCATTGCGCGCATCGAGCCCGTGGCCGTTCAGGCCCCGTGCGAACTTCGATACTTCGGCTTCGCCGTTCAAGCCGGCATTTGCCGCAATGTAGAACAGCGGGCGGCTTAGCGCACGTTGAAGCAGTTCTGCGCCCTGCCTGACGCTGCCCTCCAATTCGTCGATCATGGGATCAAGCTGAGGCGCGACCCGGAGCAGGGCGAGGCCGCCGCCCGGCACAATGCCCTCCTCGATCGCCGCCCGGGTGGCGTTGATCGCATCCTCGATCAGCTGGGTACGGCGCTTTTGCTCGACCGGCGTGGCGCCGCCTGCGAGGATCATGGCGGTACCGCCGGACAGCTTTGCGATCCGCTCCTGAAACTTGTCCCGTTCGATGTTCTCGGGCGCGGCATCGTATTGCCGCATCACCTGCTCGCGGCGCGCGGCGATCTTCTTTGGGTCGCCCCCGCCTGCCGTAATCAGGGTCTTGGAGGCGGAGATGCGAACCTGGCGGGCAGAACCGAGATCATGCAGTTCCGCCTTTTCCAGCCTGCCGCCGAGGTCCGCCGAAATCACCCGGCCTCCGGTGGTGATGGCGATATCCTCGAGCATCGCCTTGCGCCAATGGCCAAATTCCGGCGGATGGATCGCGGCAACCTTGAAGTTGGTTTTCTCCCGGCGCGCCAGCAATTGCATGATCACCGGCGGCGCCACCTCCTCGGCGATAATCAGCAGGGGCCTGCCGCTTTTTTCAATAAGCGAGATCACGCCGGCAAGCTGATCGCCGGTCTGGATCTTGTGGTCGGTCATCAGAATGAACGGATTGTCGAGAACGACCTGCATCTTCTCGACATCGGTCACCATGTGATGCGAGAGATAGCCGCGTTCGAAGGCCATGCCTTCGATCACCTCCAGCGTGGTCTGAACGGTGTTGCCATATTCGACGGCGACAATTCCGTGATTGCCCGCCCGTTCGAAGGCTTCAGCGACCATTTCCCCGAGCGCGGCGTCGTTGGCGGCGATGCTTGCCACCGCGCGCAGACCGGCCGGCCCCTGCAGCGCCGTGGCCGAGCGCTTCAGCACGGCGATGGTCTCACTGACCGCAAGTTCGAGCCCTTCCACCAGTTCAACCGGATTAGCGCCCGCGGCGAGAGACTTCAGTCCTTCCTGCACCAGCACGTCGGCCAGAACCGTGGCCGTGGTGGTGCCGTCACCGGCTACTTCATTGGTCTGCTTCGAAACCTCGCGCAGCACCTGCGCACCCATGTTCTCAAACGGGCATTCAAGTTCGATCTCGCTGGCGATGGAGACGCCATCGCGGGAGATGATCGGCGTTCCGATCGGCCGGTCCATGATCGCGTTCATCCCCTTCGGGCCCAAGGTGCCACGCACGGCCCTGGCAAGCTTGGCGACACCCCTCCCCAATGCGGCTCGCGCCGCCTCGTCATGCAGCATGATCTTCGGCATTGGATGTCCTCACCCTCTACTAGACTGAACCTGCGCCGCCGGCATCGTCGACGTCAGCATTGTTACCCCTTCGATCGAGACGAAGCTCGGGGTCCGGGCACGAAAGGCGTTTCAAGATCAAACCGTACCGAAAGCAGGCCGCGACACAGGGCGCCGTTGAACTCGGCATTCACACCGACCCGCCGCAGGCCCGAGACGTAGGCGGCAAAGCCATCGGCCTTCAGCCGCACCCCCGCCGCATCCACGAAAGCCGGCGCATCGGCCCGTACCGGCCCGACCACCGAGCGGCGATCGAGATAGCGGCGCACCAGCTTTTCGCCCTCATCATCGACCGGCAGGCAGCCGAGTTCCGCGAGCGTCAGATCGACGATGGTTTCGGGCTGATGCCCCACGCCGGTGAGATGGTTGAGCAGTGCGACCTGCCGGCGCTGGAACGCCTTGACCAGGAAGGTGTGGCGCAGATCGTCGAGGCTGCCGTCAGCCTCGGCGCCGAAGGTCTCCTGGAACGAAAGCCCTTGCGCCAGTCCCGCATTGATCTTGTCGGCATACATGTGCTCGCCCAAGACCACGCTGACGCCTTCAACCCAGTCCAGCGCGCTCACCGCGCTGCGCATGTCGTCGGCCATCAGGAACGAGAAATTGGCCGCGCACCAATAGGTCGGCAGACGGAATTCGATGTGGACCCGGTTCATCGAGTCCACATCGGCTCGGGTGACGAAGTTCAGGTCGACAACGGATTCATCCAGCTCGGGATCCGTCACGCCCTGAAGGCAAGCCCATAACTGGGCTTGCCTGTCGTCGATCCACCGGTCGCGCTCCGGTACGCCTGCTGCGACGCGCCCGTCCATGACCATCACCGTGGCGCGTGCACGGCTTCCGGCAGATGGGCATACCCGCCGCCCGCCCGGATCTTCTTCTTCTGCGCTTCGATATCGATGCCATAGAGCCGCGCGGCATTCTCGCCGAGAATCTTTTTCTTGGTCTCAAGCGTCAGCACCGAGCCGGTCTCCTTGGTCTCACTGGCGGGAAGCTCGAACGCCATGAACTTGTCGATCAGCCATTTCGGCGTCCAGATTCCATAATCGCTGCCATAGAGAAGCTTGTCGGGCCCAAGCCAGAACAGCAGCTCGGACATCACATGGGCGAAATAGCCAGGACGGGTGTGGATGAACGGCAGCGCGACCGCCAGGCCGCCATAGACATTGGTCTCCTGGGTGGCAATCCAGCAAAAATCGTCAAGACGCGGCAGGCCGCAATGCTCGACGATGAAATTAAGGTCCTGGAACGAGGTCGCGACGTCGTCGATGTCGCCGACATCGAAGGCATCCTTGTTCAACGGAATGATGGTCGGGCCCTTGTGCACATGGATGTTCTTGATGCCGAGCTTTTGCGCCGCCTCGAGGAAGGTGTAGGATTCCTTGTCGGTGAGCTTGTAGCCCTTCGATTCGCCGCGCCACTCCGCCGTATAGAGCTTGACACCCTTGACCTTGTATTTCTCGACCTTGGCGTGCAGGTCTTCCAGACCCTTGTTGCCGTCGCGCGGGTCAAACGCACTGTTGAGGATGAAGCGATCCGGATGGCTCTTCTTCATCGCCGAATTGCGCTCGGTGGTGTTGAAGCCATTCTTGTAGAAATCGGTGAGGTAGGTCGGCTGCAGGATCGCCATGTCGTCATAGCCGGTGACGAACAGGTCGTCGAACATGGTCTTCGCGTCGTATTTTTCGAACTTTTCCTTTTCCCACTTCTCCGACGGCGGACTGAGATTCGAGTGATAGGCATAAAAGCAATCGATGAACTGCTTGCCGTGAATGTTCTTCTGGTTTGCCGGGCTTCCGTCCCAGAAATGCGTATGCCCGTCGATGACGAAGATTTCTTCACCCGTGGCTGTCCTGTACATGGCGTTTCTCCTGCTCCCGCACGAATTTGGATGTTATGAGGCTCGCCACCGGCGCAGCCATGTTGGCCCGGCCGGCACAGGGCCGACCAGGCATCGCTCGCGGTGGTCTTCAGACGATGTATTTCATCATCTCGTCCATGTCGCCGAACAGCATGACCGTGTTGTCGTCGGTCATCACCATGCGGCCGTAATGCGTCGAGGTCGAAATCTCGAACAGATGCGGGGTCATGACCCTGCCGAGCTCTTCGGAGATTTCGTCCATCTTGAATTCCATCTTGCCGATGCCGTCGATGCGGATCATCGCCGGCATGTAGGTCACGGTGATATGGTCGTGGCGGCTCATCACGTCCGCGATCGCGCGCGCCTCGACGCTGTCGTTCATCGTGACCCCGCATTGATGCGAAATCGTATCTTCGAACTTGATGTCCTTCATCGATTTGAAGATGTTGTCATTTTCGTGCAGCATGTCGATCTCCTGAGGATTGAATGAAAGGATGCGAGGTTAGGCTACGACGCCAGATTGGCCGGCACTTTCAGACCAAGCTCGGTGGCAATGCCCTTGATCCGGTTCTTGGCATGCGCCAGCGCGTCGCCGAACGTCACGACCTTGACACGCGGCTGCGACCAGATCGGCTGCAGGCGGTTGGCCGCGTCGAGGGCGAGATCGGCGTGCTTGGCCAGCCATTTGTTGAACAGCGCGATGTTTTGCGCTCCATAGGTCGCATCGGTACCGAGCATGTAGATCAGTTCAACGGTGTTGGCGAGATTGCGCTCGTAGTCGGCCTCCGCCGCCGAAACCACGGCCGGGGTAATGAAGTCGTTCTGTGCCGAGGCCGCCTGCATCAGGAAGCCGGAACGGAACAGTTCGCCGACCAGCGGCTCGAACACGACGTTGGTGGCGAAGTACTGCTCGAGATAATCGTTCGAGCCCATCACCGACTCGATCGACTTGCGCACGCCCTGCCAGATCGGATCCTCAAGCCAGTGCTTCTTACCCGCGGCGATGTCGAAGCCCGGAATATCGAGCCCGATCTCGCTGAGATAGAGCGTGATGTCCTGGGCAAAGCGCAGCTTGTACGACGAGTTGGTCAGGATCGCATTGTTGACCATCTGGGTGTAGCCGTAGCGCTGCGCCTGCATGGTCGAGGTGCCGAGACCGAACTCGGCATGCTTGTAGGCGCCGAGATGGTTTTGCAGAATCTTCACCCAGGCGGCGTCGAAACGCAGCGGCGCACCCGACTTCCGGCCGTTTTCGATGGTGTTCTGCACCATGCCGCAGATCGTCGATTGACGCTGGTAGTGGGTGCGCTCCCATTCCTGGTCGACGGCGCGGAACTTGTGCCAGTTGGAACTCTTGGCCGCCGTCCAGTCCTTGGAATAGGTCGGCGTTCCATCGGGGAAGGAGATGATCCAGTCCTGCAGCAGATAGCGCTCCGGATCGGGCTGAACGTCGACCGTCATGTCCTCGTAGTGGGTCGCCTTGCGGCCCTTGGGCTCGAAATAATTGTACTTGCGGCTGTCGGAGCCAGGAAATACCGCGGCTCCCGCGGCTCCGGATTTGACGGCAGCCGGTTTCTCGGCGGTTTTGCTTGCCTGTGCACTCATGACGACCTCCCTGTTGCTAGTTTCGTTGCGACGAATTGCTGAACGCCGTCATCGCACCGCCGGCGTAAACTTGTCGAAATAGATCCGTTCGGGCTCCACGCCATTGACCTGCAGGATCGGCAGCACGGCGTCGATCATCGGCGTCGGCCCGCAGGCATAGGCGTCGATCGGACCGGTCAGCTTTTCCTCGCGCAGATGACGCAGTACGACCTCGTGCACGAAGCCAGTTTCGCCGTCCCAATTGTCGTCGGCTGCGGCATGCGACAGCGCCGGCACGAATTTGAAGTCGCTGAGCTGCGAGCCAATCGCCGCCAGCTCGTCAAGATAGAAGAGATCCGCACGCGTCCGCGCGCCGTAAAAGAACCGTACCGGCCGCTGTTCCCGGCTCTCGATGTGATCGGCCAGGATCGACCAGAGCGGCGACATGCCGGAGCCGCCGCCGATCAGCAGCATCGGGCCTGGCCGCTCCTCGCGCCGGAAGCAGGTGCCATAAGGCCCTTTGGCGGTCAGCGGCGCGCCGACTTCCAGGGCGCCGTCGAGCTGCGAGGAGAACGCGCCGTCGGGATATTTCTTGATGATGAACCGGAGATTGCTGCCTTCGCTTGGCGCGTTCGCCATCGAAAATGCCCGGGTGATGCCGCTATCCCCAATTGTCAGATCGACATACTGGCCGGCCCAGAACTTCATCGGCCTTTCGATTTCGATTTCGAGCAATCTGATGTCCGAAGTCAGCGCGCTGATCCCTGCGACACGCCCCGGAAACGCCTTGACGGCGATCGAGCGGCTGAGCAGGTCTTCGTCGTAATTGAGCAATTCGAAACTGACATCGCTAAAGGCATGCGTGCGACACAGCAGCACGTGGCCGGTCTCGCTTTCATAGTCCGGCAAGGCAAAGGTCGAGTATTTCAGCAGCTCGATGTCGCCGTCGACAAGCTTCGATTTGCAGCTCCCGCACTGGCCTTCCTTGCAGCCATGCATCAGCGAGATGCCCTGCCGGAACGCCGCGTCGAGCACGGTTTCGCCTTCCTCAACCTCCATCTCGATGCCCACAGGCTCGAACCGAACCTTGTGAACCTGCGCGTCCGTCATCATCTGGACCCTGCTACAGCGCTACGTGGATAATTTTCCGGAACGACACGCGTCCCGGCGGTGGAAGGGAGCCGCCGCGGCGGCTCCCTTCCGGTTCGCATGCTTAGTGGCAAGGATTGATCTTGAAGCCCTTGCGATAGTCAGCCACCGCGACCTCACGCTCGATCGGCGAGAGCGCACGGAATCCGCGGAGCGGACTGCCAAGCTGGTGTCCGCGCACGTGATCGAGCGTCCACATGTCCTTGGCCTCGAAGCGCAGATGCGGCTGCGCCACCAGGGTCTTGCCATCGGATCTGACAAATCCAAGGTCCTTGATCGCGTCGGCGATGTCCCAGCCGTGATAGCAGTCTTCCCATTCACGGCGACCGCTGAAGCGGCCCATTGCCGGCGTGGCGCGGCCTTCATACTCAGCGGCGAAAGCCACCTTGTGGGTCCAGCGGCACCCTTCCGAGCAATAGGTGTACATCTTGCCGTCGACTTCATCGCACACGAAGTCTTCGCGGATCAGGCAGGGAACCATGCAGCTCCAGCACCGATGCGGGTACGCATAGCCCACGTCGCTGTTGAACAGGATGTTGGTCTCGCCGGGAACGCTGAGCTTCGCATGCCACTTCCAGAAGTCGCCGAATTCGGCGTACCAGCCTGGATATTTGTGCTCGAACCACTCGAAGTCCTTTTCGGTCTGGGCCTCGATGCGCCAGAAGTTCGCCGACCAGCCGACCGTGAAGAACTGCGCGGTCAAGTGGACATAGTTCTTCTTGACGATGCGATCCCAGGCAGCCGCGACGTCGTCGTGGTGGATCTTGATGCCGTATTTTTCGAGCGGCAGCATGTAGGTGCGATAATAGTCTTCGTAAATCCAGCGATGCCAGAGCTCGGCATAGGATTCCTTGTTCTTGTCGCGGTTGGTCGTGCCGTATTCGATGAACGTACCGATCGCGGCGTCGACGATCGCATGATTCTGCCAGAACGCATATTTCAGGTCGCGTTCGAGCAGCTGGTGGTTCGACGGATCGTTGATCATCGCCATCAGCATCGAGTGGCCGTTGCCGATGTGACGCGATTCGTCCGATTGCACCGACAGGAACACGGTCGGCAGCGCGTAGTCGCCGTTGCGCGCGGCCTCCGACGGCATCGCCACGAACAGCGTGTTGGTGAACGCGGTCTCGGCAACCACCGTCAGGTAGACGTTGGCGGCGGTGATCGCGTCACCGGTCAGGAAGCCCTCGGCGAACTGGCGGCCGATGGTGGTCGCGTAGCACTTGCCGAACGCGGCTTCGGTAATATCGAACCCGGCGGGATCGATATAGTTTTCCATGTACCATTTCTTGAGGTTCATCTGGATCGTCGAGTGCCGGAACTCGTCGACCATCTGCATGGTGAACCCGGTGCGAAGTTCCTCGCCCGGCGCCAGCCGGCCGACCATCGCCATCGAACGCGCCGCCGAGATCTCCGGGAACGGAATGATGGCCAGGAACAGCTTCATCCACTCGATCCAGCGCGGTTCGACGTTGCGGAACATGTCGCCGCGCAGCGCGGCGTCGAGCGCGCCGTAGACGCGGTTGTCCTTCTCTTCCTGCATCGGGAAGTACGACCGCAGCACTTGCCTCATCGGGTCGCGGGGCGTCTTGGAGATCTTGTAGTCGGTCGGAAAGGTCATTGCCTCCTGGACGTAACTTGGCGTCCAGCCAAGATCCGCCACACGGCTTGCCGCCTCGTTAATGGTTATGCCTTTCTGGGCCGTTATCTTATTGAGAGTCAGACTTGCAGACATTTGCTTCTCCTTTGAAAGTTGCGTCAGCTTCAGCATTTTCGCCTTAGTCGTGTGACCGAAAGACCGGCGATCAATCCACCCCTTCGATCTCGTCTCTCAAATTCTCGTCTGCGTATAAACTTTAAGTCCGGAAAATTGACTTTGATTCCCGAAATCCATTTTTAGGTTCAGCCCGGCTTGGTGGCACTCGCCGCCTCCCGGTTTTCGTTGCCTCGATTTGCAAGTGACTTGCCGTCGGCGACAAACTTCGCGGCGAGGACCAGCGTGCCGATTGCGAAATCCCTGCCGTGGCGGGCGATCATCGCCTCGGCGACCTCGGCTATTTGCGCATAGAACGCATCCTTCGACCTGTCCTCTTCGCTCAATTCCGGCTGCTGGCGCGGCGCGTGGCCTGGTTCCGATTGCGCCGCCTTTGCCGCCGCCGTAACCTCGATCTTGCTCATCATGCATGCCCCGAGCGCTGCTGTTCATCGGACGAAGGACCGCTGTCGAATTCCAGCAGCGAGATGTTGAGCCATTCCCGCTCGATCACGAGGCGCTGGTGTTGCTCGCGGAGCGCCTGCAGCCGCGCCGTCACCCGTTCCAGTTCGGCCTGCGCGTCGGCGCCGGCGCCCGTCTGCGCGACATCGCGTCTGGCACATTCCAGTTCGATCTCGGCGCCGCCGCGGGCGCTCTCGTTCTTCAATTGCATTTCATTGTTGCGAATAATGCCTTCGATCAGCTTGTGCCGGGCAATCATGCGGTCGCGGGCGCGCTGCAGCTCGGCAGCTTCTTCGGCGGTTATCTGTGGCCCGCGTCCGCTGGCGTTTGTCACTCGCGTTACTCTCGTTCGATCTTCCGGACTGAAACTGAGCATGTTGCGGCGATTTCCTACGGGATCAGAACGGCGCGCCCATGGATCTTGCCGCCATGCAGATCGTGCAGTGCGTCGTTGGCCTGGCTGAGCTTGTATTCCTTGGTATGGAGATCGACGAGGCCGCGATCTGCGAGCGCCATCAATTCGACCAGCTCGGCGTAGGTGCCGACCAGATTGCCGACGATGGTCTTTTCCGTCGTGATCATGTCGATGGTCGGGATGTCGATCTTGCCGCCATAGCCGACGATGTAATAGTAGCCGCCGTTCGCGGTCATCGAGAGGCCCTTGGCGATGGCGTCGCCTTCGCCGACGAAATCGATCACCGCCTCGGCGCCGCGCCCGCCGGTCAGCGCCAGCACGGCGTCGACTTCGCCGGCGTCGGCCTTCACGAGATGATGCGCGCCGCATTCCTTGGCGAGTTCGAGCGACTTGTCGGCGCGATCGACCACGATGATCTCGGCGGCGCACAGCGCCGCGAGAACCTGGATCCCGATATGGCCGAGCCCGCCGGCGCCGATCACCACGACATATTCGCCGGGCAACAAATGACGCGACGCCTTCTTGGCGGCGCGATACGCCGTCAGGCCCGCGTCCGTATAGGGAGCGACGTCTTTCGGCGCGAGTGATTTCGGCAGTTTGATCAGCGAGCGCTGTCCCGTGAGCAGATACTGCGCGTAGCCGCCATTGGCGTTGATGCCGGGAAACGAACTGTCGAGCGCGTGCATGTCGTCGCCGCGCCGGCACGCCAGGCAATGACCGCTGGTCACCAGCGGGTGACAAATCACGCTGTCGCCGACCTTGACGCCTTCGACACCGGGCCCGACGGCTTCCACCCAGCCGGCATTCTCGTGGCCCATGATGTAGGGAAGCTTGACGTCAACCTTGCTGCGCCAGATGCCCTCGACGATATGCAGGTCGGTTCGGCAAACGCCGGCGCCGCCGATGCGCACGATGACGTCCATCGGGCGTGAAATCTTGGGGTCTGTCACATCCTCGTATCTGACAAACTCCTTCGCCGTCAGCTTTTCATCGAATGCATGGAGAACCGCGGCTTTCATAAATCTCCCCTCAAAATTTTTTGTTTTGGACTCGCCGTGCGAGTTCCCGGTTTACAGAGAGGTCAGCAAGAGCTGTGCCAAGGCCCTAACAAGCTGATGTTCCTGACATTCCCGTTGGCGCGCGAATCCTGCTTCGGTCCGCCACGGATCAAGCCTGATTGCACAACTGTTCCGAGACGGAACATTTTTCAGCGGTGAGGGCGACACGTCGAAGCGCGCGGGGAAATTTGGATTTTCGTTCAATTGCTTTATGATGGCGGAGATAGCTGACGGAGATAGCGGGTACGCCAAGGAGACATGAACCGTCCTTGACCACGGGGAAATCGCCGAGCCACCAGTTCAGGGAGGATGGATGATGCTACCTGCCAGCCGGCGCGTCGAAAATGCGTGGATGAGGCTCGAACAGCGGGGCGCCCCGCCGGCCGAACTTCTGTCGGCTGATATCTACGACAGCTGGATGCGCTGCATTTCGCTCGGCCTCGACACCTTGCGCCCGCCATCGCCCGAATTTGTCAGCCCGGCCGTCCTGCGCCAGGAGCAGCAGCGTTGCTCGCTGGTGCGCGGCCTTGCGCTCGCCGAGATGCATACCCTGCATCAGCAGATTGCCGGCTCCAATTTCATGATCGCCTTTGCGAATGCCGACGGCCTGCTGCTCGACATCATATCCGACTCCAGCTTCAGCGATGCTTCGAACGCGGCGTGCATTCGTGCGGGAACGATCTGGGCGGAGAATATCTGCGGCACCAACGGACTTGGCACCGCGGCCTATCTCAAGCGCCCCATTGTCGTGCACGGACGCGAGCACTTCTTTGCGCGCTACAACAATCTCACCTGCATCGCCGCGCCGATCTTCGCGCCCGACGGCGGGCTGACCGGGATACTCGACGCCTCGTCGGATTGCATGTCCCGTCAGGCGCACACCCAGGCGCTGGTCGCCATGGCGGCGACCCAGATCGAGAACGGGCTGTTCCGCGAACAGCATCGCGGCGACATCCTGGTCGCCTTTCACAATCGCGGAGAATATTTGCATACGCTCAGCGCGGGCCTGCTGGCCGTCGACAATGAAGGCAGGATTCTCGCCGCAAACCGTGCGGCGCGCGTCTTGCTGCACGGATTGCCGGCTTCTGCCGGCCGCCTGTTCGGCGACGTATTCCGCGCGAAGTTCAGCGCATTCGTGGATGAGGGCCGACGCAAGGAGCGACAGCGGCTCGAGGATGATGTCGGAAGCCAGTTTGTCGCGACCATCGAGAACACCCGTCAGTTCCCGATGACGCAAAGGATTTCCGCACCCAGGCCACCGCCGCAAAAGGAAGTCGCGGTACAATTCGTATCCGCCGATCCGGCGATCGCGGCAATCGTGCGTCGGGTCGAGACCGCGGCGGCGCGCAAAATGCCGATCCTCATTCGCGGCGAGACCGGCACCGGCAAAGAGCAGATGGCGCGTCACGCCCACGCGGCGAGCCGGCGCTCGGGATCGTTCGTCGCGGTCAATTGCGCCGCGCTCCCCGAAAGCCTGATCGAAGCCGAGCTGTTCGGCTATTCGGAGGGCTCGTTCACCGGCGCCAGGAAGGGCGGCTCCACCGGACTGTTCAGGGAAGCCGACGGCGGCACGCTCTTCCTGGACGAGATCGGCGACATGCCGGTGACCTTGCAGGCGGTGCTGCTGCGTTTCCTGGACGACTGGACCGTGCGGCCGGTAGGAGGAACCAAACGCGAGGTTGACGTCCTTCTGGTCTCGGCGACGAACGCCAATCTCGACGATTCCATCGCTAAGGGCCGGTTCAGATCCGATCTGTTGTTTCGCCTCAACACGCTAGAGGTCACGTTGCTGCCGTTGCGCGAGCGCACCGACTTCGCCGACATCGCGCACCATTTGATGAGTAAGATCGACCCGGCGGTCGAACTGTCCCAAAGTGCGATCGACCGGCTGGTTGAACTGGATTGGGATGGCAATATCCGCGAGTTGCGCAACGTTCTGGCAAGGCTCTCGCTCGGCGAGCACGGAAGTGCGATTGACGAAGCCGCCGTCGAAGCCGCCGTTGGACCCGCCCGCCGCGAGCGGCCGGGGCCCAGGTCGTCGACTGACGACGAGGTCAAGCGTGATCTGCACGAAATACAGCGCGCGCATGTCCTGAGCGCGTACGCGGAAACCGGCAACAACATCAGCAAGACCGCGCGCCGGCTCGGCGTCTCACGCAATACGGTCTATCGCGCCCTTCGCGGCAGCCAGACCTGATGTCCGGTCCGGCGCGCGGGCTGCGAAAGCGCCGGTTCGGCGGCATGGCTGGCGAAGCGCTGTGCGTCGAGGCAAACGATCTGCGAACCCATGCGACAGGAGGCCGTCATGTTTGAACCGGAAAATGGTCTCGAAGCCCTGATGCAGGCGGCCGGCAAGGATCCCGGTATCGTTCCCAGATTCTACGAGGCCCTGCTCGCCAGCGAGATCTATGTCCTGACCCCCGAGGCGCCGATGAAACCCGGCCGGCGCCGCTCGCTCAAATTTCAGGAAAAGATCAACGTCGCCACCGTGGAATTCCAGGGCATGACGTGGCTTCCCGCTTTCACCTCGAAGAAGCGCATCTCCGACTATGTGAAGGAGCCCGAAACCTGTCTCGGCGCGGCAGCCCGCAATTTGTTTGAAATGCTGCCCAACGCGAATTTCTGGCTCAATCCGCTTTCCGAATGCCAGAAGCCGTTGCCCGCCACGGAAATCGCGCTCCTGATGAACGGCAAGATTTTCGAAACCTTGAAAAAGACGATGTAAGCAACGCCGCCGTCGATTGAGGACGGCGTCGAGGCGCCGGGATCACCGTGTTCAAGCTCCAGAAGCGAACGAGTCCGCCATCGCGGATCTGGTGATTGCGTCATGCATCGGATTTTCTGCTTCGATCGCTCAATTTAATTCATTTTCTCTCGCCGCTGGCTTGCAATATCCTGCCCACCACCGCCGCAATTGATCGCGCGGCCTTGAACTTTGAACCGGCAGGGGAGACCTATCTGCGATAGGTAACCTTCAGGAGGCTGTTATGACCCACTGGCGCGACACCATGGTCGACAGGCCGGAAACCGACGGCGCGGCTTACGCGACCGGCTGGACGATCAGCGGATTGGCCGTACTCGGGACCATCATCGCGATTTGGACGTTTGGGATTTGAGGCGCCTGCGGTCCGCATTCCCGACCAGCCGATGCTGCGCCGCAATCGGCCTGCCATCGCCGATCGCATGTCCGATCGATGATCCAGCGAAAACGCATTCGGACAAAACCGGTGACCGAAGATTGGCTTCAGCGGGTTGAGCGCCGGGCGGACAGAGCGAGGGAGCGTGCCCAATGGCCATGACCGCGGAACAGGCGTCACCCTGGCTCGAAGGACGATCGTTGTCCGCCTGGCGGGAACAGTTCGACCGTCGCGGTTACCTGATCTTCGAACGCGTTCTGGCGCCGGATCGCGTCGCCGAAATCCGGGCCGCGCTGGCCCCGCATCTCGCGCGTGATCTCAAGGGGCGCAACGACTTCGAAGGCGCGAAGACCAACCGGGTGTATGCCCTGCTGGCGAAATCGCCATTATTCGCCGAGCTTGCTATTCATCCGCTTGCTCTGACGTTTACTGAGGCGGAACTGGGCGAGAGCTGTCTGCTGTCGGCGTTGCTCGCGATCAATCTGCAGCCCGGCGAAACCGCGCAGCCCTGGCATTTCGACGACAGCGGCGCCGGGGTCCCCCGGCCACGGCCGCCGCTCGGCATCAGCGCGTTCTGGGCGATCGACGATACGACCGAACTGAACGGCGCCACCGAAATCATCCCGGGAAGCCATCTGTGGGATGAACAGAACGTCGAAGGATCCGCGAAGCCATCGGATTTTCTCGACAAGGCGGCGGACCATCGCGATATCGGCAACCGGGCCGATGCCATCAGGATGACCATGCCATCGGGCTCGCTGGCGATCACCAAGGGAACGCTGTGGCATCGCGGCGGCGCCAACCTGTCCGACCGGCCGCGCCTGATCATCACGCCACAATATTGCGCGGGCTGGGTGCGGCAACTCGAGAATATGAGCCTCGCCGTCCCCCGGGAACTCGCGAGCCGATTGCCCGAGCGGGTCCGCGAATTGATCGGCTATTCGATCCACCCGCCATTCATGGGGCATGTCGACGGTCTTCATCCCAGGCGCCTGTTGCGGACGCAGTGACGCGAGGGCGGCGAGCGGAGATCGGCCGTTTCCGTTCAACTCCTTCTACACGCCGAACTCGTCGGAAAGCTCGGCTTCAAGAATCCGAAGCACGTCAGCAGCATCGAGATCGGAAACGATTTCACCTGCGGATATTGGGAAACCTACGGCTACAACTGGTTCAGCGGACTTTGGGCCGCATCGCGGGGTTCGCGGGACGATCCGCGCGAACATGGTGCCGCGCATGCAGCGCCGGGCAATGGCGATCGCACGGAGGCGTGACAGGTCGGTGCGGATTAGGGCTTCGGTGAATCAGGCCGCCGAGAGCCGCACATGGAACTTGCTGCCGGTCGCCGCGGCATAACGCAAAAGCGTCTTGGTGCTCGGAAGCGTCTGACCATTTTCAAGCCGGGCGATGGTGGATTGGCTGGTCCCCATCCGCGCCGCAAGTTCGGCTTGGGAGAGGCCCGCACGCAGGCGAGCCCTGAGCAACTCGGCGGCAATCTCGAACTCCGGGGCGAGCGCGTCATACTCGGCCTTGACCTTGGGGTTGGCGAGCAGACGAGCCTTGAGCTTTTCGAACTGGATCGTCATGTGATGTCCTTTGCTCGCCGCAGTGCAAGTTCGATCTCAGCGCGCGGCGTTTTTTGTGTCTTTTTCACGAATGCGCGAACCACGATGACCCTGCGGCCGATCGCAGTGACGTAAAGCGCGCGCGCAATTCCATCGCGACCTGTCAGCCGCAACTCCCATAGCTTACCCTCAAGGTGCTTGACATGCGGCTCGCTCAGACTCTCGAGCCCGGACGACGCAATGCGCTCGGCAAGCCGGAGAAATCGCGCCTGCATGTCGGCCGGAAGGCTTGCGATCTCAGCGGCGACGATTTCGTCGAGGATTTCGACTCGCCAGGGCATGGCCGCTTATATCTCATTTTTGAGATAAAGAAAAGAGGTGAGATATTCAGAGGTGAGATATTCAGAGGTGAGATATTCAGAGATAGCGTGGTGGCTCGGCGCCGCGGCTGCATCATGATCTGATTGCTGGTTGGAGTCTTGGCGGGTCCACCAACCCGCTCTCGCGCCGGCGGCCGAGACGGCTTACAATGACCGGAGACCGGCGGTTCTCTCGTAAAATGTGAAAAACCCGATGTCCGACCAGTTCTCCAACGCCCAGCAGATCCGCAAACCCGCGGTGACCTCGAAAGGCGGCATCGTCGCCGCGCAGTCGCGCAAGGCGGCCGAAATCGGCGCCGCCGTGCTGGCGGCGGGCGGGGACTGCGTCGATGCGGTGATCGCGACCAATTTCGCGCTCGGCGTGCTGGAGCCGTGGATGAGCGGCCTGGGCGGCGGCGGCGCGATGGTGCTCTACCGCACGCGCGAGGACCGTTGTGAAGTGATCGACTACGGCATGCGCGCGCCCGGCAGCCTGCGCACCGAGGATTATCCGCTGACCGGCGACGGCGCGGCCTCCGATATCTTCCCCTGGCCGCGGGTGAAGGACGACCGCAATCTTCACGGCCCGGGCTCGGTCGCGGTGCCCGGCGTGGTCGCCGGCATGGAGGAGGCCCATCGCCGCCATGCCAAACTTCCGTGGCAGGAATTGGTGGCCCCCAGCATCGCCCTGGCGGGTGAAGGCCTCGCCGTCGACTGGTGGACCACCTTGATGATCGCAAGCTCCGCCGCCGATTTGCGGCGCTATCCCGCGAGCGCGGCGGCTTACCTGCAGGACGGCGTGCCGCCGAACGCGCCATGGGGCATCAGGTCCGAGGTGCGGCTGCCGCAGCAGCGGCTCAAGGCCACGCTGTCGCATCTGGCGGCGCAGGGACCGCGCGATTTCTACGCCGGCGATCTGGCGCGCAGCATCGCCGCCGACATGAAGTCCGCCGGCGGCGCGCTGTCGGTCGAGGACCTCGCTGCGTTCCGCGCCCATTGGCGCGAGCCTCTGGTCATCCCCTATCGCGGCGGCAAGGTTTTCGCGACGCCGGAGCTCACCTGCGGGCCGACCATGGCGCATACGCTGCGCCTGCTGCAGCAAGATTTGCAGCCTGCGCGGAGCGGGCCGGATGCCGCGGCCTACGCCGCCTATGCCATGGCGCTGCAGGCGGCCTACCGCGAACGGCTCAAGGACATGGGCGATGCCGATGGCCGCCGGGCGCTCGGCGCCGAGGCGCTGGCGCCGGCCTGCACCACGCATTTCTCAGTGGTGGACCGCGACGGCAATATGGCGGCGGTGACTCAAACCCTGCTGTCGACCTTCGGCTCCAAATTCGTTCTGCCGCAAACCGGCGTCACCATGAACAACGGCATCATGTGGTTCGATCCGACTCCCGGCACGCCCAATTCGCTGGCGCCGGGCAAACGCTGCCTGACCAACTACACGCCGGTTGTGGCGCAGGCCGCCGATGGCAGACGGCTCGCCCTCGGCGCCTCCGGCGGGCGGCGCATTCTGCCGGCGGTGACGCAGATTTTGTCGTTCGTGATGGATTACGGCATGGATCTCGACGCCGCGATCCACGCACCGCGGGTCGATGCCAGCGAGGGCGCAGTGGTGATCGGCGACATCAGGCTGCCGGCGCCGGTGCGCCAAGCGCTGGCCGCGCGTTTCGACTATGAGGAGGCGCGGGTGCAGACCTTTCCGATGAAGTTTGCCTGCCCGAGCGCGGTGCTGCGCAGTGGCGAGACCAACAGCGGCGCAACCGAGATATCGCAGCCCTGGGGCGAGGCGGTGGCGGAGGGTTCGGCGACAGGTTAGGAATCGACACATGGCCGGCATCCGCCCGATCGCGCGGTGGTTCTTCGCGGCAGCGGTGATCGGCATCGTGGTGCTGGCCGCCGCATGGGTCGCGTCGCGTCCCATTCGTCCAGACGCATTCTTCGACGCGCCAGCGGATCTCCCGGCGCAGCCGGGCGTCCTGCTTCGCCACGAGTCATATTCGAAGGCGGTGCCGCAGGGCGCCCGTGCCTGGCGCATCCTCTACACCACCACGCATGCCGACAATTCGCCGGCGTTCGCAAGCGCGGTGGTGATGGTATCCACGACGGCGGCGGGCGCACCGCGACCGGTGGTCGCCTGGGCGCACGGAACCACCGGCATCGAGCCCGGTTGCGCGCCCTCGCTGACGGCGCCATTTGCCAACGTTCCGGCGGTCGAGGCGATCCTCCGGGAGGGCTGGGCCTATGTCGCAACCGACTATGTCGGCCTCGGCACCGCAGGCCGACATGCCTATCTGATCGGCGACGAGGCGGCGCGCTCGGTGCTCGATGCGGTCCGTGCGGCAGGCCATCTGGAGGGACTCTTGCTCGACCGGCGCGCGGTCGTGTGGGGACATTCGCAGGGCGGCAACAGCGCGCTCTGGACCGGCGCACGGGCTCCCGGCTACGCGTCCGACGTCCAGATTGCCGGCGTCGCGGCGCTGGCTCCCGCTACCGAACTCGATGCGCTGCTGCAGGCGTCGCAGGGCACGATGTTCGGCAAGATCGTTTCTTCCTATCTTGTTCGCGCCTACAGCGCTGCGTATCCGGAAATCGATGCAGCGTCCTATGTGGGTGCCCTCGCGCGACCGCTGGTCGCCGATATCGCCGCCCGCTGCGTCGGCGGATGGTCAACGCTGTTCTCGGTGGTGGAAACCGTCCTGCTGCCGGCGGCAGGCATTTTCACAACCGACCCGACACACGGACCGCTCGGCGAGCGGTTGCGGCAGAACACGCCGTTCCTCCCGGTCGAAGCACCCATCCTGATCGCGCAGGGAGCGAGCGACGATGTGGTGTCGCCCGAGGTTCAGACCCGTTTTGTCGCGGTGCGCTGTGCGGCGGGCCAGCCGATCGACTATCGGCTCTACCGCGAACGTGATCACGTTTCGCTGGTCGCCAATCATCCAGCGATCGACGCTGACCTCATCGCCTGGACGCGTGACCGCCTCGCGGGGCGGCCCGCCACGCCGAACTGCGGGCGGTGACGGACAAGCCGCCGAGCCCTGCCTCGATCGATCGCCGCATCAGGCCGCCTTGTCAAACCGCCTTGTCAAACCACCTTGGCAACGGCGGCCGCGGTCCGCGGCCCCGCCGGCGCGCGCGCCTCCGCGGAGAGAACGATCCCCTCATAGCCCTTGGCGGCGACCTCTTCGATGGCGGCGACATATTTCGGCGCGCCGCCATTGTAGACGAAGTACCGCACCTTGCCCTCCTCATGGCCGGCGACGTTGGAGTTGTAGCCGGTGAACCATGACTTGGCCTTTCGCATCAGCATGATCGCGTACATCTTGGTCACATGCGCGGTCCAGCGCTGCTCGGCCGCGCGCGTCGCTTCGGCGCGCGTGTAGCCGTGATCCCACTTGTGCTCGAGCAGGTCGGTGCACCAGTTGACGCCGGTTTCGATGCCGCGCGGAAAATTGGTCGACGCGGAACCGCTCTGCGGCCCGGTCGGCATAAAAAGATTGGGGAAGCCGTGAACAAGCATCCCGAGGAAGGTCGACGGGCCGTCCTTCCACTTCTCGAACAGGGTTTCGTCACCGAGCCCGCGGATGTCGATCTGGTCGAACGCGCCCGTGATGGCGTCGAAGCCGGTGGCGTACACGATGATATCGAAGTCGTAGTCGCGCGCGGCGGTTCGCAAGCCGGTCGCGGTAATCCGCTCGATCGGCGTCGCGCTGATGTCGACGAGATGCACGTTGCCGCGGTTATAGGCCTCGAAATAGCCTGTCTCCAGCGGCACGCGCTGCACGCCGAACCCGTGATCCCGGGGAATCAGTTTTTCCGCGACCAGGGGATCGTTGACGCGCCGGCGGATCCGGTCGGCGATATAGGCCGAGAACTCGGCGTTGGCGGCCTCGTCGGTAAAAATCTCGCGGAAATTGCTCAGCCAGATTCCGAATCCGGGTTCGTCGTAGAGCCTGTCCCACAGCGCCAGCCGTTCCTCGCGCGAGACCTCGTAGAAGCCGCGACGATCAGGCTCATGCTCGAAGCCGCCGGGAGTACGGCGGCATGTCGCGAAAATTTCGTCGTAACGTGACCGGATGTCGGCCATCTCCTGATCCGGGATCGGTCCGTTGTTGAGCGGCGCGCTCCAGTTGGGCCGGCGCTGGAATACCGTCAACTCGCCGACCTTGTCGGCGATCTCGCCAATCACCTGAATGGCCGTGGCGCCGGTGCCAATGACGGCGACCTTCTTGCCTGCCATCTCAACCGGCTCGTGCGGCCAGTAGTAGGTGTGGAATGCGCGGCCCTTGAAGGTGTCCATTCCCTCAAACCGCGGCAGCGTCGGCGCCGAGAGCAGCCCGACCGCCATGATGATGAACCGGCAGGTGAGTTCACGGCCATCACCGATCGTCAGCCGCCACAGATCGCGCGCCCGATCGAACTGGGCCGCCTAGACCTTGCAGTTGAACTGCATATACTTTCGCAGATCGAACGTGTCGGCGACGTAATTGAGATAGCGAAGATTTTCCGGCTGACCCGAGAACCTTTCCTTCCAGTGCCACTGATCGAGCAATTCCCGGGAAAACGAATAGCCATAGGTGTAGCTTTCCGAGTCGAACCGGGCTCCCGGATAGCGATTCCAGTACCAGGTGCCGCCGAGGTCGGCGGCGGAGTCGAGCACCGTGGCGTCAACCCCGAGGTCGGCCAGGCGCTTGATCTGATAAATTCCAGCCACACCCGCGCCTACGACGATGACTTCGTAGTGTGACTTTCCTTCCTGCATCAGTCCCTGCTCCGGCATCTTGTTGCTGGGCTTCGGCGAATTGAGTGCTTTGCGCTATACTATGCCAACGGTCGGCGCTTTGCACTCCTCGCATGACGCGCCGGGACCCGCGCGAGTTGCCGCGCCCCGGGGCGCGCGGCCTCGTCGCTGACGACGTCAGTGCTGCTGCAATTCGTGGCGCCCTACCACCATCCAGTGCACCTCATCGGGGCCATCGGCGAACCGCAGATGGCGCACGTCGGTGTACATCTCGGACAGCGGGCTCCACTGCGAAATGCCGGTCGCCCCATGCATCTGGATCGCCTGGTCGATGATGCGGCAGGTGCGCTCCGGCACCATGGCCTTGACCATGCTGACCCAGACCCGCGCCTCCTTGTTGCCGAGCACGTCCATCGCTTTCGCAGCCTTCAGCACCATCAGCCGCATCGCCTCGATCTCGCAGCGCGCCTGCGCGATGATCTGCAGATTGCCGCCGAGCTGGACCAGCTTCTTGCCGAAGGCTTCGCGGGTCAGGCCGCGCGTCACCATCAGGTCGAGCGCCTTCTCGGCCTTGCCGATGGTGCGCATGCAGTGGTGGATGCGGCCGGGGCCGAGACGGACCTGCGAGATCTCGAAACCGCGGCCCTCGCCGAGCAGGATGTTTTCCTTCGGCACCCGCGCATTGTCGAAGCGCAGATGCATGTGCCCGCGCGGCGCGTGATCATGGCCGAACACGTGCATCGGACCGACGATCTCCACGCCGGGGGTGTCGATCGGCACCAGGATCTGCGACTGCTGCTTGCTGGGTGCCGCGTCGGGATTGGTCTTGACCATCACGATCATGATCTTGCAGCGGGGATCGCCGGCGCCGGAAATGTAGTATTTCTCGCCGTTGATGACCCATTGGTCGCCGACCAGCTTCGCCGTGGTCGAAATGTTCTTGGCGTCGGATGACGCCACATTCGGCTCGGTCATCGCATAGGCGGAGCGGATCTCGCCGGCGAGCAGCGGCTTCAGCCATTTTTCCTTCTGCTCGCGGGTGCCGACGCGCTCGAGCACCTCCATATTGCCGGTGTCGGGCGCCGAGCAGTTCATCGACTCCGAGGCCAGCGGATTCTTGCCGAGTTCGGCGGCGATATAGGCATAGTCCAGATTGCTCAGGCCCTCGCCGGTCTCGGCGTCCGGCAGGAAGAAGTTCCAGAGACCCTCGGCCTTGGCCTTGTCCTTGGCTTTCTGCAGCACGTCGAGCTGGCCCGGCGCAAAACCCCAGCGCTCGGCGCGCGTCTTGCCGTGCGCATGGAACTCGACCGACATCGGCTCGACGGTATCCTTGATGAACTTGCGGACGTGATCATAGAGCGGCCGCGCCTTCTCCGACATCCGCAGGTCGTTGATCTCGTCGCCGGGATCGGTCGCATAGCTCATGGCGACCTTGACGTGCTCGTTCATGTTTTTGATCCTCCCCATTTGGCAGCCAGATCACTACCGCGTCGGGCAAGCCCGCGCCAAGTGGCGTGAGGCCGTCCCGAGGAACAAACCAGATACCAAATTGACCGGGCTTTCGCAGCATCGTCCCCCGCGGGCGGCGGCATCCGACCGCCGGTCAGCCGCGAAAATCGATGCTGCGCAGGATGATGCCGGGAGGGGCGCCCTCGAATTCCCTGGCGAGGAATTTGCGCGACGCGCATAGCTCGATCCGGTCGCGCAACCGCAAAAACTGCTCCTCGCGCCGGTCGGGCGCCGTGCGTCCGACGCGGTCCATATCATCCATCGCTGATGCGCTGACGGCGCAGGGAATTTCCCTGGCGCCGTCCATCATGGAAAACAGCACCACCATGCGATCGTATTCGAAGCTTCCAAAACTGCCGCGCGCGAGCGTCATCCGTCGTGCCTTTCTGCCGGCGTGAGCTTCACGCAAGCCTCTCCGTTCATCTCTTTTTCTTCACCGGCGGCGGATTGATCTCATCGATCCGGCGCAGGCAGTCGGCTTCGGAATCATGCGGGCCGGAGACGAAGGTGCCGCTGACCTTGGTGGAGTACCAGCCGGACACTACGCCGAGGCGCATGGATTCTTCGGTCTTGACGTGGCGGGGCGAGAGATTTTGCATTCGGATACCTTCGGTTTTTGCGTTCGATCCGCGAACGGCGGTCTTCACTGGTTCAGGACGATGGGTCGTTCAGCTCTCACCGGAGAGCCGGGTGAGGTCGGCCAGCACCGCCGTCACGAGGTCGCGGTGATGGGTGTCGGACGGTGCGAGACCGGCCGCATACAGATTGAGGACGTAACGCGCCTTCGCCACCGCCTCGGCCCATGAGGCAGCCGGCACCGCCAGCAGCTCGATTTCGACCTGGTTTTGCCGCTCGCGCAATGTCTTGGCATTGGCCTCGACGTCGGCGAGCAGGCGTCGCATATCGGTGGCCTTTTGCGCCGCCATGCCGCGACGCTTGTCGAGATCGACCGGGTCGTCATTCACCTTGGCGCGCTCGCGTCGTTGCGCTGGGCATCGGACAGATCGACCGAACTGATCGAGATCATCTCCATCGAGGACTGGTGCGGCGCCGCGGCGGGAACCATGATCATGGTGGCGACGCGGCGAAAGCACGGAAACGAAAGACCCTCGATCATCTCCTCGTCGGTAACGACCTCGTAGGCACCAGGCGACAACAGGCGATCGACGCCCCTGATCCGGAAGGGGTGCCTGAAATGAACGGTTTCCCGTCGCGAGCGCGTGGTCATGTCCACGGCCCGGCGTTTGCGGGCACGGTGAGCTTCGGCTTTGCGGGCATTGGCGCAGCCTGCGCGCTTTCGCGGCAATTAGCTATCGTTTTCTCGCACGGCTTGCCGCTTTTCGCTTGAACAGGCCGGCTAACGCCTTGTAATCGATGGGTTCGTAGCCATCTGCAGATGCCAGCGGAGGATACATTTCGAATGAAGCTTCGCGTCGGATTCGAGATGCTCTACGAGTTCCCGCAACCGACACCGATGCTCATGGTGCTGGGCACGCATTTCACCCGCGCCTCCGACATCATCGTCCCGGATTTTCTCACCACCACTCCCTCGGTGCCGATCACGCCGTATCGCGACCTGTTCGGCAACTGGTGCAGCCGCATCGTCGCGCCGGCCGGACGCATGCGTCTCTTCGCCGATGGCCTCGTTCGCGACCTGGGCCTGCCCGATCCGGTAGCTGCCTCGGCAGCTCAACATGCGGTCGAAGACCTGCCGGCGGAGACGCTGATCTATCTTCTCGGCAGCCGCTATTGCGAGACCGATCGGCTTTCCGAGGTTGCCTGGCAGTTGTTCGCGAAAACCGCGCCAGGCTGGGCACGCGTCCAGGCGATCTGCGATTTTGTCCATCGTCACATCGCGTTCGGATACGAGCACGCCCGCGCCACCATGACGGCCTGGGAAGCCTATAACGAGGGCAAGGGCGTCTGCCGCGACTATGCCCATCTCGCCATCGCGCTCTGCCGCTGCATGAACATTCCGGCGCGCTACTGCACCGGCTACCTCAGCGACGTCGGCACGCCGCCGCCCTGGGGGCCGGGCGACTTCGCCGGCTGGTTCGAGGCCTATCTCGGCGGCCGCTGGCACACCTTCGATCCCCGCAACAACGTGCCGCGGATCGGCCGCGTGCTGATCGCGCAGGGACGCGATGCCGCCGATGTCCCGATCACCCAGACCTTTGGACCGAACACCCTGCTCGGCTTCAAGGTATGGACCGACGAGGTCGCGTGATGGCAGATCCTCCCCCGCCCCTGAGCGCGGACGAATTCGCCTCGCTGCGTGAGGTCAGCCGCGGCGAGGCGCAGCGCGAAATCCCGCAATCGCACTGGGAGCGCCTGGTCAGCCTCGGCTACGCGGTGAGACGGCTCGGGGAACTCGGCCTCACTGCATCCGGCGTTCGCCGGCTGGCGGAAGGCGAATAGCGCTTTCCCCCGGTTTCCCGCGGGTATAAATTTCGATCGACTCCATCGCGGCAAGCACCCGCAAACGGGGAACATCGGCATGCGCAGCCTTGCTCTGCTCGTTGCATTTCTGATCGCGCTCGGTTCACCCGCTTTCGCCGCCGATGATGTCGCCACCGCGCAGGGCGTGATCCGCTCCCAGGTCGATGCCTTCGGTCGTGACGATGCCGCGGCGGCCTATTCCTACGCCGCGCCCGCCATCAGGGAAATTTTTCCGCGCGCCGACATTTTCCTGTTCATGGTCCGGCACAGCTACACGCCGGTCTATCGTCACAAAAGTTTCGAGTTCGGCGAGGCGCGGGTGGCCGGCGGCTGGATCGCGCAGCGCGTCCATATCGTCGACGCCGATGGCGAGGCGTGGGAGGCGCTCTACACGCTGGAGCGGCAGCCGGACGGCGACCTGAAGATCACCGGCTGCTCGCTGTTGAAGGCCGGCCAGGCGGCGTGAGCGCTGCACCGCGACGGGTCGGGTCGGCCATCGGCGCCTCATCGCTCATCCAAAATACCGGGCCAGCACGCTCTTGTCGACCTTGCAAATGTAGGTGTACTTCGGATTGACCACCTGGGTGCAGCGCGCTTCGGCAATCTGGCCAAGAAGCATGTATCCTTCAGGCGCAGGAATCTTCCAGTCATCTTCCATCCAGTAAACCATTTCCTCAAACGCAATACGCATGGCGTCTTCAAGCGGACGTGCGCAGCCAAGGGTGCCGATGTGTGTCGGCGTTTCGATGCGCGGATGATTTAGGCGCAGCGGGGCCTTCTCGACCGACACTTTGACGGTCAGCGTCGCGGCAATCTCGATCGCGCCCATCCCGTTGCATTCACCGTCGCCTTGAATCGCATGGCAATCGCCCATGAACAGATGCGCGCCCTCCCTGTTGACGCGGAACATGACGGTGTTGCCGGTGGTGATTTCCTGCACGTCGAGATTGCCACCATGCGGGCCATTGTCGACGGTCAGCACGGCGCCATGAACGGGGGCCACGCCGAGCACGCCGATCATCGGCTTTATCGGCAGCTTGAGGTGGTCGTTCCAGTGGACGCGGCCGTCCTTGACCTCGACGACCCGGGTCTGGATGCCGAATTCCTTGCGCCGCACCCAATCGGGAAACATGCCGATGCCGGGCCACAATGCGGTGAAGCCAAGCTTGTCGAGCTCCATGTTGATGATCTCCACCTTCAGCATATCACCGGCCTTCGATCCGCGGACCTCGATCGGTCCGGTCGCGCCGTTGACGAAGGGCAAGGTGACATCTGCCGCGGTCAGTTGCTGACCGAGATGACGGATCGTGCCGTCATTGACATTGATGGCGCATTCCACCACGAAGGTCTCTCCCGGATCAACGCTGGCGATATAGCGATCATCCCCGGACAGCGCGTATTTGATGTTATTGGC
>NZ_JBAVNZ010000017.1:0-1934 GCF_049691595.1 Bradyrhizobium sp. | reverse complement strand
GGGATAGAGCGTGCCCTGGGCCAGGAATTCCGCGCCGCCGACTTTCTTGGCTTCCGCGTCGAACACATCGATGAACAAACGGCCGATGGTCTTGCGCTTGAGCTCGGGGTCGGTGACCCCTGCGAGTTCGCCGAGGAATTGCTTCGACGCATCAACATGAACAAGCGGGATATTGTAGTGATGGCGGAACAGGTCGACCACGGTCTCGGCCTCGTTCCGCCGCAACAGGCCGTGATCGACGAACACGCAGGTGAGCTGGTCGCCGATCGCCTCGTGGATCAGCACCGCCGCGACGGCGGAATCGACGCCACCGGACAGGCCGCAGATAACCTTGGCCTTGCCGACCTGGGCGCGAATCTTCTCGATCGCCTCCTCGCGGAAGGCGCGCATGGTCCAGTCGCCGGTGAGGCCTGCGACCTTGCGCACGAAATTGCGGATCAGTTTGGCGCCGTCCGGGGTATGCACCACTTCGGGGTGGAACATCAGCCCGTAATATTTGCGCGCCTCGTCCTGGATCACCGCGAATGGCGCATTCGCGCTGGTACCGGCCACGACAAAACCCGGCGGCATTCTGGTGATGCGGTCGCCGTGGCTCATCCACACCGGATGCCGCTCACCCATGCCCCAGGTGGAATCGAACAGTTGGCTGGCAGCCTTCACCTCGAGATCGGCGCGGCCGAATTCTCTGGCGTGGCTGCCCTGAACCTCGCCGCCGAGCTGGGCCGCCATCGTCATCTGCCCGTAGCAGATGCCGAGCACGGGCACACCGGAATCGAAGATTGCCTGCGGCGCCCGCGGCGAGCCTTCCTCATGGACCGATTCCGGCCCGCCGGACAGGATCACCGCCTTCGGCTTCATCTCGAGAAACGCCGCTTCCGCCTTCTGGAACGGCACGATTTCGGAATAGACGCCCTCCTCGCGCACCCGGCGCGCGATCAGTTGCGTCACCTGACTGCCGAAATCGACAATCAGAATCTTGTCATGCGCCGAGGCCAAAGGCGGCATCGGCTCGCGGGCGGGCTGTGCTGAAGTCATGGACAGCAATTACGCGACGCCGCGCGGGCTCGCAACCCTCAAGGGGGCTTCCATCCGCCGTCATTGCGAGCGAAGCGAAGCAATCCACGCTTTTTTACGCCGAAAGATGGATTGCTTCGTCGCTCTGCTCCTAGCAATGACGGGAGGCAGCTTTGGCCCGCCCCGGACCTAGGGCAGCGCCTGCTTTTTCAGAAGCGACACAAAAAATCCATCCGTCCCGGTGCGGCGCGGCGTCATCAGCCAGCCTTCGGCGGATTGCAGCGCCGCCTTCGCGAAGTCCTCCGCTCTGTCCCACAGCACGCTCACCGTCTGTGACGGCGGCACCACGCTGAACTGCGGATGCCGCGCCAGAAAGCTTCGGACCTGCTCGCCGTTTTCCGGCGGCAATACCGAGCAGGTGACATAGGCGATCCGCCCGCCCGGCTTGACCAGGGCGGCGGCGCGATCCAGCACCTCGACCTGGTCCTTCAGCCGCACCTCGAGCGCACCGGGGCGCATCCGCCATTTGGCGTCCGGGTTGCGCCGCCAGGTGCCGGTGCCGGTGCAGGGCGCGTCGATCAGCACCAGATCGGCGGAGGACCTGATGTCGGACAGCGGATCGCTGTCCCCCTTCGGCGTGCGCACGTCGGCGTTATGAACGCCGGCGCGGGACAGCCGCTCGTGGATCGGCGCGAGTTGCCGCTTGTCGCGGTCGGTCGCGATCAGCCGTCCCTTGCCCTGCATCATCGCCGCCAGCGCCAGCGTCTTGCCGCCGGCGCCGGCGCAGAGGTCGATCACCTGCTCGCCGGGTTTGGCGGCCGACAGCAGCGCTGCGAGCTGCGAGCCCTCGTCCTGCACCTCGATCGCGCCCTTGATGAAGGCTTCCTCGGCATGGATGCCGGGATTGCGGGCGTCGGCGC
>NZ_JBAVNZ010000016.1:0-10116 GCF_049691595.1 Bradyrhizobium sp. | reverse complement strand
CTGGTTTCCGGATTCTTCAGCGCTGCCACGATCTCCTGGTTGAGCTTGCCGACGATGGCGGGCGGCGTATTGGCCGGCGCCAGGATGCCGTGCCAGGCAACGGCGTCGAAGCCGGGATAACCGCTTTGGTGATCGGGGAAAAACCCGTCAGCGGATCATAGGGAAGGCGCTTATAGACCGCCGGATTGATCGAAATCGGCCCGGACTGACCCAGCAGCAGCGTATAGCCGTCGGGCTCGGATTTGTTCACGAACTCGGTGCCGATGATCGCGCCCGCGCCGCCGCGATTTTCGATCACGATGGGTTGTCCGATGGTCTCGCCCACGCGCCTGGCAACGATGCGCGCAACTGAATCGGCGCCGCCCCCGGCGGCGTAGGGCACGATCAGCCGGATCGGACGCGACGGATAGTCATCGGCGCGCGCGGCGCCCGCGGTCGGCGAAGTGGCCAACCCAAGGGCCAATGTAAGGACCAATGCCAGCAGCCTCGAATATCTCCGCATCGCATCGCTCTCCCAGAGTCACCCTCAGATGGCCCACACGGGCGGCGGCGCTTGTCGTCCGCCGGCAGAACCATAAGGCAAAATTTCGGGTCCGGCCCACCGAAGGCACGGTTGTACTTTGGCGCGAGCCGACCGATGCTTCGACATCTTCTTGAGAGGGAAGCATGTTGGATCAACCCGGCGTCACGAAGAGCCTTGCGCGTTTCATCGTCGCCACGCGATGGGATGATATCCCATCGCAGGTACGGCATCAGGCCAAGCGTTCATTGATCAATTTCTTTGCCGTGGCGCTCGCGGGCTGCCGCACCGGGCCGGTCGAGATCGCGCTGCGCTCGCTCGCCGAGTTCTCGGGCGGCAAGCTCGTGACCGTGGTCGGGCGCAGCGAGCGCATCGATGCGCTGGGCGCGGCCTTCCTCAACGCCGCCGGCGCCAATGTCCATGACTACTGCGACACCCATTTGCGCACGGTGATTCATCCGACCGCGCCGGTAGCCCCGGCGGTGCTGGCGCTTGCCGAGTTGCGCCGGCTGAGCGGCCCCGATCTGCTGCTGGCCTTTATCCTCGGCAATGAGATCGCGGCCCGCATCGGGCTTGCGATCTCGCCCAGCCACTACAGCAGGGGCTGGCACATCACCTCGACCTGCGGCGTGTTCGGCGCCGCCGCCGGCAGCGGCAAGCTGCTGGCGCTTGACGAGCGCCAGATGGTGTGGGCGCTAGGCGCCGCGGCGACGCAATCGTCGGGTCTCTGCGAATGCCTGGGCACGCCGGCAAAAAGCCTGAGCGTCGGCAACGCCGCGCGCAACGGGTTGTGGTCGGCGCTGTTGGCGCAGCAGGGTTTTGCCGGGCCACCGGAACCCCTGGCCGGCGCACAGGGCTTCTACCACGCGCTCGCTGAAACGCCCGATTTGCCGGTCGTCACCGCGGGCCTGGGAGAAGGCTGGGAGATCATGGCGACGTCCTACAAGCCGTATCCGTGCGGCTTCGTCATCCATCCCGTGCTCGATTGCGTGCTGGACTGGCGGCGCGACCATCCAGCCGCCGAAGTGGTGCGCATCGTGGTGCGCGGCAATCCCCTGCTCAGCGCCCGCACCGACCGGCCCGATGTCTCGACCGGACGCGAAGCACAGGTCAGCGTGCAGCATGCGGTCGCGGCCGCGCTGGTGACCGGCAAGGCCGGAATAGACCAGTTCACCGATGCCTGCGTTCGCGATCCCGGCGTGCTGGCGCTGCGAAGCAAGGTCGAGGTCAGCCGCGATAGCGCGTTCTCCACCATCGCCGCCGCGGTCGAGATCACCACCGCCGACGGCGCGATCCACAGGCTGTCGCAGCCGGCCGCGCGCGGCAGCGACGCCAATCCGATGAGCGACGCCGACCTCGAGGACAAGCTGCGAGCGGCTGCCGCCGGCTGGAATCCGCGCTACGACACGGCGCCGCTGATCGATGCGGTCTGGACGCTCGACACGAGCGCGGATGTTTCCGGCCTGGCGTCGCTGGCCGTGCCGCGGTAGCTACGGCCGGACCGCGGGCGCCTCGATCGGCATGCCGCGCGCGCGCGACATCAGGTAAAGCTCGAGCTCGACCAGTTCCGGCGCGCCGTAGTCGTAGGGCTGTGCGCGAATGCCGGCGATGCAGCTCCGCAGGCGGCGCTGCAGCGAGCCCAGCGATTGCCACTCCAGCCGGTACAGCGGATAGCCGGTGGGCTGTCCCTGCGTGATCGCCGATCCCGCAAGGTGCTTGTCCCAATTGTCATCGTGGCAATGGGTGCAGCCGAGATTGAGCTGTCCCTGGCGCTGCATGAACAGTTCGCGTCCTCGGGCGATGAACGGCGCGAGCTGCGCGTCGCTGCCCGTCTCGATGGCGCTGCCGCGCGACTGTTGCGACACGAAGGCAGCGAGGGCCAGCAGGTCGCGGCTTTCGTAAGCGAGCGGCGTTGCCTGTTGCCGGTTGGCCCGGCACAGATTGATACGCTGTTCGAGGTTGACGGGACGGCCGAGCGCCTTGTCGAAAGCGGGATAGCGGGCGGCGACGCCCTTCATGCTGGCGCGCGCTTCGGCATGGCAGTCGGCGCAGGCCCTGTCCGCCGCGCCGACTTTGCGTTTCCACAGCACTTCGCCGTCAAGCACCCACAGCATGCCGGGATTGGCGGTGTCGTCGTCCTGTATTGCCCTGGTGTCCGGTGTCATGAAGCCGGTGCCGGACCGGCGATCGGCTTGCGGGATGTCGGCGGCGTGCGCGGCGCCCGCGACCGGCAGCAACGCGAACGCCATGATGCAGGCAAACCTCATTCGACAATGATCAAGGCGGAAGCGGTTTCGGAAAAGCCCCTGTCGCCGATCCACTCGAATTCGAACTTGCCGCTCTCGGTCGCTGTCGTGAAGAAGGCAATGAACGGGTTCGCCGCGAGCGCCGGATACAGCTCGGCCCGAAAAATCTCGGTGCCGTTATAACGGCAGGTAAAGCTCGTGATGATATCGCGCGGCACGACCTCGCCCGAAGCGAGGTGGCGATAACCGGTCTCCATGATATGCGACATCAGCGTCTTGATCTCGATGATGTCGCCGCGTTTTGCTTTTGCCGGAACATTGATCAGCGCGGAGGCCATCAGATCACCTCTTCGGTGCAGGCGGCCAGCGTTACCACCACGTCGACGCTTGCGGACCAGAACGTATCGTCGGACAGCCGAGCGATCGCGACCACCTTCTGGCTGTCGGCAAGCCGGATGCGGGTCGATACTTGCGCGCGGCCGGCGCGTGGGCCGAGATAGAAATTCCCGACATTGGGTTGCGGGTTCTTCTCGTTGAAGACATGGATGCTCCTGACATGGTTGTCCGCCGTCATCGGGCTGGCGACGCTGACGGTCAGCGGCACCGTGTTGCCGTTTTCGACCAGTGGCGGTACGTCGAGCTTGACCTTGCCGGTCCGCACCACGGCTTCGCCGACCACGTTCCGGATCGCGGCGGTGAGCATGGCGGGGGTCGCCTCTGCAGGGCGCACGGTCACGACGGGAATTGTGCCGAGCATGGCCGCGCTGCCGGCGAGGCCGAGAAAGGCACGGCGCGTGGTCTCGTCCTGTTCAGGCATCGGCACCTTCCTATTCCCGCAGCGTAACCAGATACGCCACGATATCCTCGATCTGCGCGGCCGACAGGATCGGCTTTCCCCGCCACGCCGGGCCAACGCGATTGAGCCCATCCACGCGATAATAGGAGGGCATGATCGTCGCGGCATTGAGGCGCGAGGCGTCGACCAGTCGAAGCCGAAGTTGGCCTTCCGACCAGCGGGCACCCGTGCCAGTCAGGCTCGGCGCCAGATCGCCCTGGAACTTGGCTTCCGGAAATGGGCCGCTATGGCAGAGGATGCACGTGCTCGCGCGGTCGACGACCAGCGCACGGCCGCGCACAGCGTCGCCTTGCGTGGTCGTGAGAGAATCCGCAATCGCGTCGCCCTCCACGACATAAGACCGTAGGGCCTGCGCCCCCGCGGCACAGGGCAGGGCAAGGATCGCGGCTGCGATCCATATCGGCGTTGAGGCGATCGCTGACCTAGCCAAAGGCATCCACCGTTATGGTCCTGAACCAGGTTTGAGCATTCTCCGCTTCCTGCCGGCGGACTTCGCGCGGCGCATCGACGGCACTGGTGCTGCCTTCGACCTCGGCGAACTGGCCATCCTTCGGCTGGTAGATGCCGGACAGCGAGAACGCGTAGCCGGGCGCGACCGTGTTGTAACAGGCGCCGTTCAGCCTCGGCATGTCCGTCGATTTGCCGGAAATCAGGTTCACGACCGCGGCGGCGCAGGCCCTGGCTTGTGCATGCGCGGCAGATGCGGATTTGGGAATTTGACCGGCGATGCAGGCGTCGCCGATGACGTGGATATTGGGCACGAGTTTCGATTCAAAGGTTGCGGGATTGATCGGGCACCAGCCGGTATTGTCGGCCGCGCCCGCGATCCCAGCGATGCGGCCGGCCTTCTGCGGCGGGATCACATTGGCGACCTGCGCGGCATAATTGCCGAAATCGGTGACGATGGTGTTGGTCGCGGGATCGACCGATATCACGCGTCCGCCTTGCGACAAGGCGATCCGTTCGATCATGCCAGGATACAGTTCCTTCCAGGCGTTCTCGAACAGCCGCTGCTGCGGAAACCCGTCCTTGGCGTCGAGAACAAGGACTTTCGATCGTGGCTTCCTGGCTTTCAGAAAATGCGCGATCAGGCTGGCGCGCTCATAGGGCGCCGGCGGGCAGCGCAAAGGCGCCGCGGGAACGGCCAGCACGACAACGCCGCCGTCGTCCATCGCCTCGAGCTGCTCGCGCAAAAGCATTGTCTGCTCGCCGGCCTGCCATGCATGCGGCATTCTTGCCGATGCCGCTTCGTCATAGCCGGGCAGCGCGTCGAAGCGCAGGTCGATGCCGGGTGCCAGCACCAGGCGGTCATAGGCAAGGATATTGCCATCCGCGAGACCGACGGCGCGCACCTGCGGATCGACCGTCATCGCCGCCTGCGCGATCACCGTAACGCCTTCAGCGACGATCTTGTCATAGGTGAATTGCTGCGCCGCCATCCCCCGCAGCCCGGCAATCACCTCATTGCTGAACGGGCAGGCGGTGAAGGTGCGCTTCGGTTCGATCAGCGTGATGCGCAGCGCTGCGTCGAGCCGGCGCAACGCCCGTGCGCAGCTTGCCCCGCCAAAGCCGCCACCAATCACGACGACGCGCGCCGCCGACTGGGCGATCGACGGGCAAGCCACCGCCGAAGCCGCCGCGATGGCGGCGACACCGCGAGCGACATCTCTGCGCGTCGGCTGACGCGTGACGTCCATGGGCAGGTTCCGAAAAGCGGGGCGGCGGCCGCCAAGGCCGCCGCCCATTGTATCAGGCGAAACTGATGTTCTGATCCCGCAGCGGCACTGAGCGGATGCGCTTGCCCGTCGCCGCGAAATAGGCGTTGAGCACCGCGGGCGCTGCCACGCCGATGGTCGGCTCACCGACGCCACCCCAGAACCCGCCGCTCGGCATCACGATCGATTCCACCTTCGGCATCTCGTTGATGCGCATCGAGTTATAAGTGTCGAAGTTGGTTTGCTCGATGCGGCCATCCTTGACGGTACAGCCGCCGTAGAACAGCCCGCTCAGGCCATAGACGAAGGAGCCCGCGATCTGCCGCTCGATCTGGGCGGGATTGACGACATGGCCGGGATCGGTGGCGGCGACGATGCGATGCACCTTGATCTTGTTGCCGTCGGTGACCGAGATTTCGGCCGCCCCGGCGACATAGCTCGCATAGCCCATCACCTGGGCGATGCCGCGATAGATCCCTTGCGGCGCCGGCTTGCCCCAGCCGATCTTCTCGGCCACGGCATTGAGCACCGCGAGATGCTTCGGATGCCTGGTCATCAGCTTGCGCCGGAACTCCAGCGGGTCCTGGCCGACCGAATGCGCCAGCTCGTCCATGAAGCATTCAAGATAGATCGCGTTGTGATTGATGTTCACGCCGCGCCAGAAGCCGGGCGGGACGTGCGGATTGCGCATCGAATGCTCGACCAGCAGATTGGGAACCGAGTAGCCGATCGCCGCCTCGCCACTCGCATTGAGGCCCTGGAACGCGGCCGGGTCCTTGCCGTTTTCCAGCGCCGCCGGGCGCAGGGCGAACAGGATGGATTGTCCCGACAGCCGCACCTGCAGCGCGGTCAGATTGTTGTCGGCGTCGAAGGCGCCGGTCAGTTTGCATTGCGTGACCGGGTGATACATGCCGTGCGCCATGTCCTCTTCGCGCGACCACACCAGCTTGACCGGCGTGCCCGGCATTTGCCTGGCGATCGCAACCGCCTGGCGGACATAGTCGGTCTGGCCGCGGCGGCCGAAGCCGCCGCCCAGTATCTGCTTGTGCACCTCGCATTTCTCGGCCGGCAGGCCCGAGGCTTCCAGCACCGCGGCAAAGGCGGCCTCGCCGTTTTGGGTGCCGCACCAGACCTCGCACTTGTCCGCGGTATACAGCGCCGTGGCGTTGAGCGGCTCCATGGTGGCGTGGTTTTGGTAGGGGTAGCTGTAGACCGCCTCGACTTTCTTCGCGGCGCTGGCGATCGCCGCCTTGGCGTCGCCATTCGCGTTGCCGACAAACGCCGGCTGCGAATTGTCGAGGCCTTCCGCCAGCCATTTGGCGATCGAGGCGCTGGAGACTTTGGCGTTTTCGCCTTCGTCCCAGACGATCGGCAGCGCGTCGAGCGCGGTCTTGGCGTGCCACCAGGTATCGGCGACGACGGCGACCGCGGTTTCGCCGACCCGCACCACCTTCTTGACGCCCTTCATGCCGGCGATCCTGGCCTCGTCAAAGCTCTTCAGTTTGCCGCCGAATACCGGGCAGTCCTTGATCGCGGCGCTGAGCATGCCGGGCTGATTGACGTCGATGCCGTAGGTCATCTTGCCGGTGGTCTTGTCTGCGGTGTCGAGCCGCTTCACCCCCTTGCCGGCGATCTTCCAGTCGTTGGGATCCTTCAATTTGACGTCGGCCGGCGGTTCCAGCCTGGCGGCGGCTTCCACCACCTTGCCATACGTCGTGGTCCTGCCCGATGGCGTGTGGGTGATGATGCTGTTGGCGGCGGTGCATTCCGAAGCCGGCACTTTCCATTCATTGGCGGCGGCCTGGATCAGCATCACGCGCGCGGTGGCGCCGCCCTTGCGGACATATTCCTGGCTGGCGCGAATGCCGCGGCTGCCGCCGGTCGAGAAATCGCCCCAGGCGCGCTTGCGGGCGACGCTCTGGCCGGGCGTCGGATATTCGGTCGTGACCTTCGACCAGTCGCATTCGAGTTCCTCGGCGACAAGCTGGGCGAGGCCGGTGAGCGAGCCCTGGCCCATTTCCGAACGCGCGATGCGGATCACGACCGTGTCGTCGGGCCGGATCACCACCCAGGCATTGACCTCCGGCGAACCGTCGGCGGCGCGGACGATGGTTGGACCGCCAAAGGGAATATCGAGGCCAAGGGCAAGACCTGCGCCCGCGGTGGCAGTGCCGATCACGAAAGCGCGGCGATTGAGCGTTGGCATGAGATGCTTGTTCATGGCTGTTCCCTCACGCGTTCGCGGCGGCATGGATGGCCTCGCGCACCTGCTGGAAGGTGCCGCAACGGCAGATATTGGTAATGGCCTGGTCGATGTCCTTGTCGGTCGGTTTCGGCTTGTCCTTGAGCAGCGCCGCCACCGCCATGATCATGCCGCTCTGGCAATAGCCGCACTGCGGAACGTCATTGGCAATCCAGGCCTGCTGCACCTTGTGCAGGGCGCCTTCGCCGGCAAGGCCTTCGATGGTGGTGATCTGCTTGCCGACCGCTTCGCTGACCACGACGCCGCAGGAGCGCATCGCAACGCCGTCAATGTGAACGGTGCAGGCCCCGCATTGTGCGATGCCGCATCCGTATTTGGTTCCGGTCAATCCGACATTCTCGCGAATTGCCCAAAGCAGCGGTGTGTTGTCTTCGACATCGACGCTGATCGTCTTGCCGTTGATCGTGAGGTTTGCCATCGCGTGTCCCCTGACTGGTTCAATCCATCGATTGAACCTCGAGGCGATGCTGGACCGGAACCTGGAACAGTTCAAATCAAGATTCTGCGTTGCAGATGGAAGATGATCGATCGGCCGGTGTCGCAGCGCTGTTTCGGGCACGCGGCACCCGACCGTTCTGGATAGTTTCGCCGCTGCCTTCGCGCGTTGAGCGACCGCGGGTGAATTGTTCTTCGCAATGAGGCGCGGACACAAATTCGCGGTCTCGCGGCTGAATGCGCCCGAGTTTTTCCTGGAACGTCCCGCCCTCCAAATCGGAGGGAGCAGGGAATGCCGGGTGCACGCTGCACCCGCGGTCCCGTGTGCAAATTGTAGATAAGGATGCGCACACGAGCATACAGGTTCAGCGGAGACACTCCGGCATTCCCTGCGCAATGGTTTTACGGCTTATGCCATGCTCTCCCCGGCGACGAATTCGTCTTGTCACCGTCGCCGGCGGATTAAAGGCTCAACGTAACCCGGTTGGGCTACGAAAACCTCCGCCGGCTTGACACCAGCAACGGGTGCCAGGACCACACGGTTTTGCCGTACGCTTCAGCGCCGTTCGTCTGCGCGCCTCGATCGCTCACGGGAGAACCCGCCCTGCGATCAGCTTGCGCGC
The DNA here is from genome assembly GCF_049691595.1 of Bradyrhizobium sp. Taxonomy (GTDB): domain Bacteria; phylum Pseudomonadota; class Alphaproteobacteria; order Rhizobiales; family Xanthobacteraceae; genus Bradyrhizobium. Next base: position 1,458 of record NZ_JBAVNZ010000016.1, on the reverse strand, counting down.
CCGACGCTGCCGCGCCCACCGCATCCCATCCCAACGTTCGTGACGATGGCCAACGCCCCTCTCTCGGGATGAGACGATCGGATTTCTAGAACTGATTTGGGGTGCGTGAAAACAGGAATATTTTCCGTGCCGGGCCTTGACAGGTAATTCACCGATTTGCCCGTCGGGCAAATCACTGGAGCCGCTCCAACCTGTAGGGCGGATTGAAGCCCAACGGGTCCGCGCGAGGCGCGGCCCGATGGGCGTAATCCGCCGATCACAGCCAATCTGTGCTGGCCCGCTGACCCATTGCGGTCATATTCGTCATTCAGAGAGGCGCATGTCGATCGCGCCTGCGGCTGCAATCGTGCCCTCGCGTGGGGCGGCTGTTTGAGCCTGGGTCAGGCGGCTATGGACCACGTCCTCTATGCATACATCGCAAAGCCGACGACGACGCAGGCCAGCGCTTTTCTTCGCGCATTGGCGGACCACGGCGTTTCCCTTTCCCATCTCGGCAAGCGTGATCCGCCTCGCAAGTTCGCAGGCAGCGTCGATGAGGCGGTCAGCATGGTGTTCAGCGGCACAGACCTCATGGAGGTGACACATGCCCGGGCCGCGGCGCGGAAGCTTGATATCGATTTCGAGATTCACCACGACCCACGGTGGACGCATTCGACGGTATCGTCGTCATGCCCCGACAAGGCCGTACTGGGTCTCGTTGCTGACAGCGCGGCCGGAGCGTTTGATTTGTTCATCACCATTCGAGGTGTTTTGGGCGGAGGCAAGCAGCAGGCCTGGGAGGTTGTTCACGTGACGGAGAGGTGTCCACATGAGTTACGTTCCAGATTTGTCGTCGCCTGACCAGCGCTGCCAGCGAACCCGGTGATCGCGTGCAGGTTTTCATCGAGCCACGCCGGCGGTCGCTGTTTGGACAGGCCGTTACTGAAGCAAGCGAACGGAGGCTCAGATGGAATTGATTGGCAAAGATTCATCATTCTTTGAAATCAATGGCGAGCTTGCAGACAAGGGATTTTTCGTCACCTCAACAGACGAAATGATTACATGGGCGCGGACAGGGTCGATCTATTGGGTGACCTTCGGGCTTGCTTGCTGTGCGATCGAAATGATGCAGGTAATGATGCCGCGCTACGACCTGGAGCCCGAAGCCTGTAGTTCTCTTTAACCCGCCATTTTAGCCTGCCGTTGCACGCGAGATGGCGGGTTAAAGGGAACCCGCCCTACGCGCTGGCGAATCCTACAAGAAAGTCGTGAAGCTTACCTTCGCCAAGGGCGCGTCCCTGAAGGATCCGGCTCATCTCTTCAACTCGAGTCTCGACGGAAACGTACGCCGCGCGATCGACATCCACGAAGGAGAAGACGTTGACGCGTCCGCTTTCAAGGCGCTCGTTCGCCAAGCGGTCGCCCTCAACAATTCTGGCAAGTCGAAACCTTCGGAGAAAGCCCGAAGCCTGTAGGGCG
>NZ_JBAVNZ010000015.1:0-2063 GCF_049691595.1 Bradyrhizobium sp. | reverse complement strand
TCGATCGCGGCGATCTATGCCGGCAGCCATCAGGATCACCGCGTGCAGGGGATCGCGCTGATCGCGCCGCATTTCATCGTCGAGGATGTTTCGGTGGCCTCGATCGCCGGGATCAGGACGGCCTATGAGACCGGCAGCCTCAAATCAAAGCTCGCGCGCTGGCACAGGGATGTCGACAACGCCTTCCATGGCTGGAACGGCGCCTGGCTCGATCCGAAATTCCGCGGCTGGGATATATCGGAATATCTCGCCTATATCCGCGTGCCGGTTGCGATCCTGCAGGGTGTCGATGACCAATACGGAACCATGCGTCAGGTCGAGATCGCGAGGGAAGAGTGCTATTGCCCGGTCGATGTGACCATCATCCCGGACGCCGGCCACCAGCCGCATCGGGAAGCACCGGGGCCGACGCTGGATGCGGTTTCGGAATTCGCCAACGCCGTCTTGCGCGCCGATGGCTCGCAGGGACGGGCCGCCTAGGCCATTGGCCGAGGCGACGCCGCCACCAACGTCCCGCCTGCCGCCGCCGGCCATCTTCGGCGGTGGCGGCGGCGGGCTCGCTCGGACCGACCGGATCGCGATCGGCACTGTCAACGGGACATGAAACAAAATGCATATTTCTGCTTTGTGATCTGGACCTACGCAAAAACATGCACTATTGTGCATATTCAGATAGCCAATCAGAGTTTTAGGGGTAGCCCAATGGCTGGCGAAAAGGCCGGTGAAGATCGCGCGCTTGCGGGCGGCGCGAAGTACATCGATTTCCAGACCGATCCGTCGCGTTACCGGCACTGGAAGCTGGATGTCGCGGGTGAGGTTGCGACGCTGACCATGGATGTCGACGAGAATGCCGGGCTGTTCGAGGGCTATCAGCTCAAGCTGAATTCCTACGATCTCGGCGTCGACATCGAACTCGCCGACGCGGTGCAGCGGCTGCGCTTCGAGCATCCCGACGTGAAGGTGGTGGTGCTTCGCTCGGGCAAGAACCGCGTGTTCTGCGCCGGCGCCAATATCCGCATGCTGGCGGGTGCTACCCACGCGCACAAGGTCAATTTCTGCAAGTTTACCAACGAGACCCGCAACGGGCTGGAGGATTCATCGCAGAATTCCGGGCAGCGCTTCATCACCGTCGTCAACGGCACCGCGGCCGGCGGCGGCTATGAACTGGCGCTGGCGACCGATCACATCATTCTCGCCGATGACGGCGCCGCCGCCGTGGCGCTGCCGGAAGTGCCGCTGCTCGCGGTGCTGCCGGGCACCGGCGGGCTGACGCGGGTGGTCGACAAGCGCAAGGTGCGCCGCGACCATGCCGACTTCTTCTGCACCATCGAGGAAGGCATCAAGGGCAAGCGGGCTGTCGCATGGCGCCTGGTCGACGAGATCGTGCCGAACAGCAGGCTCGAGGCGAGGGTCGCCGAGCGCGCCAGGGAGTTCGCCGCCGCCTCGAAGCGCAATGGTGGCGGCCAGGGCGTGACGCTGACGCCGCTCAACCGAACCATCGACGACGCTGGCCTTCGCTATGGCTTCGTCAATGTCGATATCGACCGCGTCGCGCGGATCGCGACCATCTCGATCAAGGCGCCGGAGTTGGCGCCGCCCGCCGACATCGACGGCCTGATCGCACAGGGCGCGTCGTTCTGGCCGCTGCAGGTCGCGCGCGAACTCGATGACGCGATCCTTCATCTGCGCATCAACGAGCTCGAGATCGCGATGCTGGTGTTCAAGTCGCATGGCGAGCGCGCCAATGTCCTGGCCTGCGACGGCTTCCTCGAGGCCAACAAGGCGCACTGGCTGGTCAATGAAATCAGGCACTATTGGAAGCGGGTGCTGAAGCGGATCGACGTCACCTCGCGCACGCTGGTGACGCTGGTCGAGCCGGGCTCCTGCTTTGTCGGCACGCTGGCCGAACTCGTGTTCGCCGCTGATCGCTCCTACATGCTGATCGGCTCACGGCAGGGCGACAACCGCAGCCCCCCGGCGATCGGGCTGACCGCGATGAATTTCGGCCCCTATCCGATGAGCCACGGCCTGACCCGGCTGCAATCGCGCTTCCAGGCCGATCC
>NZ_JBAVNZ010000014.1:0-8869 GCF_049691595.1 Bradyrhizobium sp. | reverse complement strand
GCCTGCGGCTCCAGCACCGCCAGCAGCGCCTCGCCGAATTCCTGGTCGGGAATGCCGAACACCGCGCAATCGTGCACGCCGGGAAGCGCATGCAGCGCGGCCTCGATCTCGGCGGGATAGATGTTGACGCCGCCCGAGATCACCATGTCGCGCTTGCGATCGCAGATGAAGACATAGCCGTCCTCGTCGATATAGCCGACGTCGCCCGAGGTGATGAACCCGTCGCGCTCGATCTCGGCGCGCTTTTCCGGCTTGTTGTGATAGGTGAAATCCGGATTGCCCGAGATGCGCGAATAGATTTCGCCGATCTCGCCTTGCGGCAGCACCCTGCCGTCATCGCCGATGAAACGCAGCTCCGCGCCCGGCGAAATCCGGCCGACGGTGCCGGGCTTTTTCAGCGCGTCCTCGGAACTGGCGAAGGTGACCGCGCCGGATTCGGTGGAGCCATAGAATTCATGGATCACCGGTCCCCACCATTCGATCATCGCGCGCTTGACGTCGGGTGGACAGGGCGCAGCGGCGTGGATGACGTGACGCAGCGACGACATGTCGTATTGGCGGCGGATCGGTTCCGGCAGCTTCATCAGGCGGATGAACATGGTCGGCACCATGAAGATGGTGTCGATGCTCTGCTCTTGGATCAGCCGCAAGAATTCCTCGGGCTCGAAGCGCGGCATCAGCACCAGTGCGCCGCCGAGGCGGCCGGCGCGCAGGCCGAACGAGTTCGGCGCGGAATGATAGAGCGGGCCCGGCAGCAGCGCGCGGGCTCCGGGCTTGAGGCCATAGATCATCGCGCGCATGCGTTCGGCATGGGCGGTCTGTTCCGGCGTCGGCGCGGCGCGGCGAACGCCCTTGGGGTGGCCGGTCGTGCCGGAGGTATAGATCATGTTCTGCGGCTGCGGCACCGCGGGCCCATCATAGGGCGGATATCGTTTGAGCCAGCACTCCAGATCGATCGCGAAATCCGGGGTCGCCAGGTGATCGGGATCGATGTTGTAATTGGCCAGAATTTCCGGCGGCGTCGGCGCGCTCAGCACGGTGACCCCGGCCGGGATCGCCTCGCGCAACGGATGCAGCAGGTCGGCATGCGCGATCAGCGCCGAGGTGCCGGAATCCTTCAGCACATAGTTGATTTCTTCCGGCTTGAAATGCCAATTGACCGGCACGCCGTAGGCGCCGAGCCGCATCGCGGCGAAGGCCGCCTCGATGAAGGCGATATCGTTGCGCATCAGCAGGCAGACACTGTCGCCCGGCCCGACGCCGAGCGCGTGCAATCCGCCGGCGATGCGGCCGGCGCGATCGGCGACCTCGGCGTGGTCGCGCCGGCGCTCGCCGCTGATGATGCCGAGGAACAGGGGTGAGGTATCGGTCATTGATGACAGTACGAGGCGCTAAGCGTCCGCGAAGCGCGGCGGGCGCTTCTCGATATTGGCGCGGACCGCCTCGATCTGGTTGGCGCTGCCCATCAGTTTCATCTGCTCCACCGACTCGGCGAGCAGCGCCGGCCCCGGGTCGACCGTGAGATTGTTCAACATCCGCTTGGCGGCGCGGATCGCGTCGGGGCTCTTGCCGGCGATCTCGCGCGCGATCTCGAAGGCGGCGGCGCGCGGATCGTCGCAAATTCTTGTCGCAAGCCCGTAGCTCAGGGCTTCCTGCGCCGAAAAGATCCGCCCGGTGTAGGTCAGCTCGCGCAAGATATCGTCGCGCACGAGGCTCGCCAGGATCGGCGTGCCCGCCATGTCCGGCACCAGGCCCCATTTGATCTCCATGATCGACATCCGCGCGTCGGGGCTGAGCAGGCGCATGTCGGCGCCGAGCGCGAGCTGGAAACCGCCGCCGAACGCCACGCCGTGGATTGCGGCGATCACGGGCACCGGAAGCCGGCGCCAGCCCCACACCGCCTGCTGCGGATAATTGGCGAGCCCATGAGTACGGACCGAAAGGTCGCGCTTTTCCCCGCCGTCGATCCCGTCACCGCCCGTTTCCTTCATGGCCGCGAAGCGTCCCATGTCGAGACCGGCGCAAAACGAACGCCCCTCGCCGGACAATACTACCGCCCGCACGCTGCTTTCCTTGCCGAGCCGCTCGGTGGCAGCCACCAGCGCGTCGAACATCGCGGCATCCAGCGCGTTCATCTTGTCAGCCCGCACCAGGCGGACATCGGCGATACCGTCCGAAATCGATATCGAGACGCGTTGCTCCATCGGATTGTTCCTCCACCCTTATTCCCGGTTGCCGCTTTACAGAAAGGCCGTCATCCGGTTCTAGTCACCCGACCAATTAACAGACAAACGCTTGGGGTGGAAACGATGTTCAACGATCAGCTTCTCGCCGGGCGGCGCATTCTGGTGACCGGCGGCGGTACCGGCCTCGGCAAATCGATGGCCGCGCGGTTTCTCGGGCTGGGCGCCGAGGTCCATATCTGCGGCCGCCGCAAGAGCGTCTGCGACGAGACCGCGACCGAGTTGATGGATCTGCACGGCGGACGCGTGGTCAGCCATGGCGTCGATATCCGCAACGCCATGGCCGTCGACGAGATGATCGAAGCGATCTGGACCGGCGGCCCGCTCACCGATCTCATCAACAACGCCGCCGGCAATTTCATCTCGCGCTCGGAGGAGCTCAGCCCGCGCGGCTTCGATGCGGTCGCCAACATCGTGATGCACGGCACCTTCTACGTGACGCATGCGGTGGGACGGCGTTGGATCGCCGCCAAACAGCGCGGCAATGTGGTGTCGATCACCGTGACCTGGGTGCGCAACGGTTCGCCCTATGTGGTGCCCTCGGCGATGAGCAAATCCGCGATCCATGCCATGACGATGTCGCTGGCGGTCGAATGGGGAAAATACGGCATCCGCCTCAACACCATCGCGCCCGGCGAAATCCCGACCGAGGGCATGAGCAAGCGCATCAAGCCCGGCGACGAGGCTGGCGCGCGCACCAGGGCGATGAATCCCATGGGCCGCGTCGGCACCATGGAGGAACTGCAGAATCTCGCGGTGTTCCTGATCTCCGGCGGCTGCGACTGGATCAACGGCGAGACCATCGCGATGGACGGCGCCCAGGCGCTGGCGACGGGCGGCAACTTCTATCAGTTGCGCGACTGGAGCGATGACGACTGGAACAAGGCGCGCGACTCGATCAAGGCGCAGAACGAGAAGGACCGGGTCGCGAGGGGGTGACATTGTCGTCCCGGCGAACGCCGGGACCCATAACCACCAGCATCAATTGTTACGAAGGCAACTAACCCCATCGCCTTACTGATGGGCCGCGGCGTATGGGTCCCTGCTTTCGCAGGGACGACGATGCCGTATTGTCTTTAACTGGAGTTGACGCCAAACTGCGCGCAACCAAGACAAGATACCCACGGGACCAACATGTCCACCTCACAACAACTGACAAACCTCGCCGACATGGTGCGTGACCGCGCGAACAGCCGCGGCCATGCGCTGGCCTATGAATTCGAGGGACGCCAGACCAGTTTTGCCGAGTTCGACATCAACACCAATCGCGTCGCCAACGCGCTGCTGGCGATGGGTGTCAGGCCGGGCGAGCGCATCGCCTATCTCGGCAAGAACAGCGACATCTATTTCGAGCTCCTGCTGGGCGCGATCAAGGCCAATGTGGTGATGGCGCCGGTGAACTGGCGGCTGGCCGGGCCCGAGGTCGCCTTCATCGTCGACGACTGCAGGGCGCCGGTCTTGTTCGCTGGACCTGAGTTCATCACCCAGGTCCGCAACATCAAGGCGCAATTGCCAAATCTGCGCACCGTGATCACGACCGAGGGCGGCGCGGGCGAATGGCAGGATTTTGCGGCGTGGCGCGACGCGCAGAGCGGCAAGGACCCCAGGGTTCCGATCAGTCCGAAGGACATCGCGATCCAGCTCTACACCTCGGGCACCACCGGCAAGCCCAAGGGCGCGATGCTGTCGCACGCCAACTTCCTCAATCTGGTCCAGACCGGCAGCGAGGCCGAAAAGCCCGAATGGAACACATGGACGACCGACGACGTCTCGCTGGTGGCGATGCCGATCTTCCACATCGGCGGCTCCGGCTGGGGCGTGATGGGCCTCTATCACGGCGCCAAGGGCGTGATCGCGCGCGAGTTCGATCCGACCAAAGTGCTGGATTTCTTCGAGCAGTCCGGGATCACGAAACTGTTCATGGTGCCGGCCGCGATGCAGTTCGTGGTGCGGCAGCCGCGCGCCCGGCAGGTCGATTTCTCGCGGCTGAAATACATGCTCTATGGCGCCTCGCCGATCCCGGCGGCTCTGCTGAAGGAGTGCATCGAGGTGTTCAAATGCGGTTTTGTGCAGATGTACGGCATGACCGAGACCACCGGCACCATCGTCGCGCTGCCGCCTGAGGATCACATCGAGGGGCTCGACCGCATGCGCTCGGCCGGCAAGGCGATGCCCGGCGTTGAGCTCGCGATCCTCGATGCCGACGGCAACAAACTGCCGCCCGGCGAGGTCGGCGAGATCGCCACCCGTTCCGGCTCCAACATGGTCGGCTACTGGAACCTGCCGGAGGCGACCGCAAAGACGCTCGGCGCCGACGGCTGGCTGCGCACCGGCGATGCCGGATACATGGACAGAGACGGCTATCTCTACATCCACGACCGCATCAAGGACATGATCATCTCCGGCGGCGAGAACATCTATCCGGCCGAAGTCGAGAGCGCGATCTGCGATCACCCCGACGTGGCCGAAGCCGCCGTGATCGGCATCCCCGACGACCAATGGGGCGAAGCGGTCAAGGCCGTCGTGGTGATGAAGCCGGGCAAGCAGGCGACGTCGGCCGACATCATCAACTTCACCCGCGAGCGCATCGCGGGCTTCAAGACACCGAAGACGGTGGATTTCCTGGACGCGTTGCCGCGCAATCCTTCCGGCAAGATCTTGCGGCGAAATTTGCGTGATCCCTATTGGGTGGGGAAGGATCGGCAGGTGAATTGATCCTCCTCGTCGTCCCGGCGAACGCCGGGACCCATACGCCGTGACGTTCGTGATATGGGAAGTTTTAATTACCTTGTTTGGCCAGCGAGCCTCAAACCATGCCCTGTGGTTATGGGTCCCGGCGTTCGCCGGGACGACGTGATGGAGGGCGCCCCCCCTCAATGCTTCCCCGCCCCCATATAGCCGAACAAAATCCCGCCACTTTCCGCTTCTGGATTTCCTCGCTGCCTTCGGTGATGCGGTAGCGGCGGCGGTGGCGGTAGATGTGCTCGTACGGCGCGGACCGGGAACGAGCATCGCAACGTGCTCTCTCCCACCTGTCGAACCTTTCACGGCGATCCCGCTACGACCGCTTCGCCTCATCAAGGAATGCCTGCACGGCCTCGAACAGTTTTAGCCGGTTCCTCTCCATGATGATGCTGTGGGTGCCCTCCGCGAGCGCCACGTAACGCTTGCCCGGCGAATTCACCAGCAGCGGGAACAGCCCCTGCGCCATGTAGGGCGGCGTGTCCCTGTCCCACTCGGCGTGAATCAGCAGGGTCGGCACCGTGATCTTCGCGGGATCGTAGTACGGCTTGCCAGCGCCGAAGAAGTCCGCGCTGTCCTGGATCACGCCGTTCGGCGCGCGCACGACCGGCGGCGACATCTGCGCGCCGACGGGGTCCGTAGCAAAGGTCGCGTCCGCCCAGGCATCGAACCAGCCGGCCGGGATCAACGAGGCCTTCTTGTCGTCCGGCACGCCGGTGTACCAACGCTCCCTGGCCTGCTCGCGCGTCACCATCCGGTAGGCTCCGAGCTTGCCCGGGCCGCCCTGCACCAGCGACGGCGTCTGCCGGATCCAGGCCGGCGCATACAGCACCAGACGCTCGACCTTGTTGGCATTCTGCGTGGTGTAGGTCGCCATCAGCGTGGTGCCCCACGACCAGCCCAACAGGTTCAGCCGCGGGATGTTGCGCTTCTGCAGGATGAAATCGACGGCCGAGCCGATGTCCTTGACCGCGGTTTCTCCGCGCACGATCGGCCCGTTGGCTTCCGCCTTGTCGCTCATTTCCGGCGGACGGGTCGACTTGCCATAGCCGCGCAGGTCGAGCAGCCAGACATCGTAGCCGCGTGAGGCCATATACTCCATCCAGGACAGGCCATCGAGCTTGAGATCGAAGGCGGTTTCGGACGGATAGGTGGCGCCGTGGACATACAGCACCGTCTGCTCGGGCCGGAAGCTCGACATGTTGGCCGGCCGCTTGTTGCGCACGTAGATTTCGATGCCGGGATCGCCGGTCTTGACCATCATCTCCTCGGTCACGAGCTGCGGCGTCTGCGCCAATGCCGACGTGCCGAAAATTGCCGAGAGCACGAATCCCATTGCCATTCCGAGTTGCTTCAATTCCGCCTCCCATTTCCTGCGTTCTTGCGCGGGCCTGAGGGATCGTACACCTCCGCGGGCCCGCTGTCCTGAATGCTCTAATGCTTGCCCGCACCCATGTAGCCGAACAGAAATCCCGCCACCTTCCGCTTCTGGATTTCCTCGCTGCCTTCGGTGATGCGGTAGCGGCGGTGGTGGCGGTAGATGTGCTCGAACGGCTTGTGGCGCGAATAGCCCATGCCGCCATGCACCTGCATGGCGCGGTCGGCGGCCTCGCAGCACAGCCGGTTCGCCCAGAAATTGCACATCGAGACCTTGTCCGAGAGCGTGTGCTCGACCTCGGCCTGGGTGAGCCGGTCCATCTCCCACGCGGTCTTGCGGATCAATAGCCTCAGCATCTCGGCCTGTGTCGCGAGTTCCACCAGCGGCCACTGGATCGCCTGGTTCTCCGCCAGCGCCTTGCCGAACGGTTTTCGCTCGCGCGCATATTTGACGCTCTCGTTGATGCAGTAGACCGCGGCCCCCAGCGAACTTGCCGCCTGCCGGATACGGTTTTCATGCACGAAGCATTGCGCCAGCGACAGGCCGCGGCCGACTTCGCCGAACAGCGCATCGTCGGGCACGAACACGTCGGTAAAGCTGACGCGGGGATGGTCGGTGGGCATGTTGAAGGTCCACATATACTCCTCGACCTTCACGCCCTCGGTCCTGGCCGGCACCAGGAAACAGGTGATGCCGCGCGCATCGCCGTCGTTGCCGCTGGTGCGGGCAAACAGCGCGCAATGCGTCGCCACATGCATGCCGGTGGTCCACATCTTCTCGCCGTTGATGACCCAGCCCTTGACGTTGTCGCGGGTCGCAGGCGCCGCTTTGGTTGCCATATGGGTAGCGTCCGAGCCATGCTCGGGTTCGGTCAGGCCGAAGGTGATGCGGTACTTTCCGGTGATCGAGCCGTCGATCATCGCCTTCTGGTCGTCGCGGCCGTAGCGGTCGAGCATGGTCACGATGGGCAGATTGCCGACGATCGAATGCTCGTTCTGCAAATCGTTGTGCAGGCCGAGTCCCCTGGCGGCGAAATGCTCGCGGATCACCGCCATCCAGAGGTTGGACCCATCCTTGCCGCCATAGCGCTTCGGGATCGCAAAGCGCAGGTGACCGGCGGCATCGGCGAGGTTTTTTGCCTTGCGCAGCAGCGCTTCCCACTCTTGCCGCGGCAGGCCGCCCTTGTCGAAATCGGTGCGCGCCCATTCGCGGCGATGATCGAAAAAACGGATGTTGTCGTCGGCCGCTTCCAGCGGCTTGATCTCGCGGGCGATGAAGCGATCGAGTTCGTCGAGATAGGCGACCAGTTCGGCCGGCAATGCAAAATCCAAGGCAGTCTCTCCCGAAAGTAGCGTTTATTGCGTTGGTCGATTGGCCATCGATTAAGGTGACAAGCTCCCGGTCAAGTCAAGCAATGGAATATCGCTTGTGACGCGCAGGCCGGTTGCGTAATTGGATGGGATCGAACGGCGGGTGAGCGCCAAAATTCCTCGCCACAGAAAAAACGACGGGAGCAAACATGGATCTGAAATTCTCCAAAGTGGAGCGCAAGGGCCCGATCACGATCGTGACGCTGTCGCGGCCGGAAGTGTATAACGCCCTGCATACCGACGCGCATTTCGAACTCAACAAGGTGTTCGACGGCTTTTCCGCCGATCTCGCGCAATGGGTGGCGATCGTCACCGGCGCCGGCGACAAGGCGTTCTGCGCCGGCAACGATCTGAAATGGCAGGCGGCGGGGGGAAAACGCGGCTGGGACAAGGGCGGCTTCGCCGGCCTGACCTCGCGCTTCGACTGCGACAAGCCGATCATCGCCGCCGTCAATGGCGTCGCGATGGGCGGGGGATTTGAAATCGCGCTGGCCTGCGACCTCATCATCGCCTCCGAAAACGCCACCTTCGCGCTGCCCGAACCGCGCGTCGGCCTCGCCGCGCTCGCCGGTGGCGTGCACCGGCTGCCGCGGCAGATCGGATTGAAACGCGCCATGGGCATGATCCTCACCGCGCGCCATGTCAGCGCCAGGGAAGGTCTTGAGCTCGGCTTCGTCAACGAAGTGGTGCCACAGGGTGAAGCGCTCGCCGCCGCCGAGCGCTGGGCCGAGACGATCTGCAAGAACTCGCCGATGTCGATCCGCGCCTCCAAGCAGGCGATCCAGCGCGGCCTCGCGGTGTCGCTGGAACAGGCGATATCGGAACAGCGCGAGTATCCGGCGGTAAAGGCGATGGCGGCGTCGCAGGACTATATCGAGGGACCAAAAGCGTTCGCCGAAAAGCGCCAACCGAAGTGGCTGGGGAAGTAAGGGTCTCGTGTCCCGGACGCGGTGCAGCGTCCCTTCGACGATGCGCCGCAGAGCCGGGACCCACGCCGCTGGACCCCGGATCAGCAGCGCACCACGCCGCAAGGGCGGCGCGCTGCGCAGCATCCGGGGAACGAGCAGCTATCATTTTATCTCCAGCTCCCGCTTGTACGACGCGTAATTCGGCTGATCGACGGCGAGCTTGTCCAT
>NZ_JBAVNZ010000013.1:0-4669 GCF_049691595.1 Bradyrhizobium sp. | reverse complement strand
GTCCTGCGACGCGGTCTGAAACAGGTTCGAAAGCAAGCCGCCGCGCTGCGAACTCGGCAGTGCCGCCACCGGCACGCCCTGATGCGCCGCGCGCATGAAGCGGGTCCAGACTTCCACCGGCAGGCCGCCGCCGGTCGCTTTTTTGGTCGGCGAATTGTCGTCGTTGCCGAGCCAGACGCCGGTGACGAGATTGGCGGTGTAGCCGATGAACCAGGCGTCGCGGAAATCCTGGCTGGTGCCGGTCTTGCCGGCGGCCATCCAGCCGGGGATTTCGGCCTTGCGCGCGGTGCCGCTGACCAGCGTCTCCCGCATCATGGCGTTCATCATCGCGGCGCTGCGCGGCTCGATCACCTGACCAAGCTGGTTGGCGGGCCGATCATACAGCACCTTGCCCTCGCCGGTCCGGATTCGGGTCACGACATGCGGCGAGACGCCGAGGCCGCCATTGGCAAACGGCGCATAGGCGCCGACCAGCTCGATCACGGAAACTTCCGAGGTGCCGAGCGCGATCGAGGGGTTGGCATCGAGCTTTGACGAAATGCCGAGCCGGTGCGCGGTGCGCACGATGTTTTTCGGGCCGACCTCGAGGCCGAGCCGCACCGCGACCGTGTTGAGCGACATCGCCAGCGCCTGTGTCAGCGTCACCGCGCCAAAATACTCATGGCCGTAATTTTCGGGCTTCCAGCCCTTGATATCGAGCGGCGCATCCTGCCGCACCGTCTCCGGGGTCAGGCCCGCTTCGATCGCGGTGAGATAGACGAAGGGCTTGAATGCCGAGCCCGGCTGGCGTTTGGCGGTCACCGCACGGTTGTACTGGCTTTCGGCATAATTGCGCCCGCCCACCATGGCGCGCACCGCGCCGTCGGGCGACATCGCCACCAGCGCGCCCTGGTTGACATTGAATTTCACGCTCTTGGCCGCGAGCTCGTCGATGATGGCGGTCTCGGCCACGCTCTGCAGTTTCGGATCGATGGTGGTTTCGACCACGATGTTCTGGTCGATCTGACCGACGAGATCGTCGAGCACTTCGCCGATCCAGTCGGCGACATAATTGACGGTGCCGGCGCCGACGGGTTTTACGTTGATCGAAGGACGGCCGATCGAGGCCTGCGCCTGGGCGGCGGTGATGAAGCTGGCGTCCGCCATGGCCGCCAGCACGATCTGGGCGCGCTGGGCTGCGCCTTCCGGGTTGCGGTTCGGCGCCAGCCGCGACGGCGATTTGACCAGGCCCGCGAGCATGGCGGCTTCCGCGACCGTGACATTCTTCGCGGACTTGCCGAAATAGCGCTGCGCCGCGGCCTCGACGCCATAGGCGCCGGAGCCGAAATAGACCCGGTTGAGGTAGAGTTCGAGAATCTCCGATTTGGAATGCTTGCGCTCCAGCCAGAGCGCCAGTTCGACCTCCTGCAGCTTGCGCTGCAAGGTGCGTTCCTGGGTCAGGAACAGGTTTTTCGCGAGTTGCTGGGTCAGCGTCGAGCCGCCCTGCGATACGCCGCGACGCAGGAGGTTGGTCACCGCCGCGCGGGCAATGCCGACGGGATCGACGCCGTAATGCGAATAGAAGCGGCGGTCTTCGATGGCGATGAACGCTTGCGGCAGATAAGGCGGCAAATCATTCAGCGCGACATTGGCGCCGGTCATCTCGCCACGGGTCGCCAGCACGCTGCCGTCGAGGCCTGCGATCTGGATGGTAGGCGGGCGCTTTGGGATCTCAAGCGAATGGATCGCCGGCAGATGCGCCCCGACCCAGACCAGGACGCCGACGAGCGCGATCGCGGCCCACAGGCCGAGTACCGCGCCCCAGTACAGCAGGCGCGCGATGCCGCCGCGGCCGCGCGATTTCGATCGCCGCTGGCCGCCGCTTCGCGCCGCGCGGGGCTTGCATTCACGCGGTGGCTCGTCGTCGGCATCATCGGGTTGGCGTGCCGGCGGCGATTTCCTCGGACTGCCGTCGTCGGGCAAGACGCGGTCCTGCGGGCTGAGACGCAGCTCGCACAGCGCCGCGGCAAGCCCGAATTGCGGCTCCTTGCGTCCACCAGCCTTATTTTTTCGTCCCCACGCCATTCGCAAACGCCGCCCACACCGGTCCTGCCGCACGCTAGCGTTCGCGGTTTAAGGGCCGGTTACGCAAAGGTTAACGCCGGATTAGGAGGTGCGGCGACCTGTGCTAAACGGGGACAATCTGCCAGGCAGGGAGAGCTGGATGGGTTTCATCGATCCGACCAAGGAAGTCTTCGCGCAATTCAGGGCCAATGATCGCGACGGTCCGATCCACATGCTGAATCTGGTCCGGCTGCGAAAGCAGGCCGCGTATCCCGACGGCCGCCAGGCAACCGGCGCGGAAGCCTATGCGGCCTATGGCAGGGAAAGCGGGCCGGTGTTCGAACGGCTGGGCGGGCGGATCGTGTGGCAGGGCCGGTTCGAACTGATGCTGATCGGACCGGCGGACGAGCGCTGGGATCATTGCTTCATCGCCGAATATCCAGGCGTCGCGGCCTTCGCGGAGATGATCCGCGACCCGGCCTATCGCGAGGCGGTGAAACATCGGCAGGCGGCGGTCGAGGACTCGCGGCTGATCCGGCACGCCGTTCTCCCGGTCGGAAAGACCTTTGGCGAGATTCCGGAATAACGCACAGCGTTTTCGAGCGAAGTGGGCACCGGTTGGCGTGAAGAAAACGCGTCAAAAAAAATCAATCAAACAAAACGGCGGCCTCGAAGGGCCGCCGTTCTGCATTGCCGGCCATGCGAGGCAGCTAGCCTGCCGGGCCGCTGTCCTCGATGATCGGGCCGAACAGTTCCCAGCGTTCGCCGTTGAACTTCATCATCTGCATCTGCTTGTTGATGCGGTAGTCGGTCGGCGAGGTATTGGTGACCATGCCGGGCAGCGACAGGCTGCCGGTGACGTTTTTCAGGCTGGTCGCCTGCTTCATCACGTTCTCGCGCGTGAGATCGTCGCCGCACTGGCGCAGGATGTATACCAGCAGTTCCGCGGTCGAATAGCCGTAGGTGTTGACGGTGTTGAGCTTGTCGCCCTCCGGGTAGTACTTGTCCATGAAGGCGAAATAGGCCTTGATTCCGGCGTCGTCCTTCCATTGCGGATCGCCGGGGTCCTTGCCGTAATTGGTGCTGATGATGTCCTTGGAGATATCGAGGCCCGCGGGCTTGAGCGTGGCCGACACTGGGCTCGCATTGATGTCGAGAATGTGGACCGGCTTCCAGCCGAGGTCGGCGACCTTCTTGATCGCCTGGGCGGCGAATTTCGGCGTCGAGGCGTCATAGAGCAGGTCGGCACCGAGCGATTTCAGCTTCACGATCTGCGAATCGATGGTCGGATCGGTCAGCTCGTAGGACACCTCGCCAACGATCATGGTCGCGGCTTTCTCGCCGAGACCTGCCTTAAGGCCGATCAGGTAGTCACGGCCGAGGTCGTCATTCTGGTAGAGGACGCCGATCTTGGCGTTGGGGTGGTTTTGCAGAATGTACTTCGCGTAGATGCGGGCCTCGGACTGGTAGTTGGGATTGAACCCGATGGTCCAGGGCGCGTTTTGCGGATCCGAGAAGCGCGACGCGCCGGTGGCGGCGAGAAGCTGCGGCACCTTCTTCGCGTTGAGGTATTTCTGAACGGCGGCGTTCGAGGGCGTGCCGATGACCTGGAAGGTGAACAGGACCTCGTCGCTCTCCACCAGCTTGCGCACCTGCTCGACCGCTTTCGGCGGGCTGTAGGCGTCGTCATACTGGATCAGATTGATCTTGCGGCCGTTGATGCCGCCTTTCTCGTTGATCATGTTGATGTAGGCGGCCTGCGTCTTGCCGATGCCGGCATAGGCGGAGGCCGGGCCGCTGAACGGCACCGTCTGGCCAATCTTGATTTCGGTGTCGGTCGCGCCGGTATCGTATTTCTTCTGCGCGTAGGCTGACGAAGCCGACAGCGCGATCGCGACCGCCGTTGCGGTGACCAGATTGAAAATCCCGTTCCTCATATCGCTGCTTTCCTCGTCTGTTGTGATTGCGCCGATGATCTGGTCCGGAGGGCCTCTTACAGCCCTCGGCGGACGCCATCGCTGGCCGCGATAGTGGCGGAACGGTTGCTGCAATGCAAGACGAAGCGGCCGAAAACATCAATGATTTCAGGCCAGCCAGAGCAGGATCAACGCAAGCGCGGCGGGCGCCGCCTGCACATAGAGAATACGGCGGCTGACGGTGGCCGCGCCATAAATACCGGCAACGATCATGCAGAGCAGAAAGAATGTTTT
Source organism: Bradyrhizobium sp. (assembly GCF_049691595.1). Taxonomy (GTDB): domain Bacteria; phylum Pseudomonadota; class Alphaproteobacteria; order Rhizobiales; family Xanthobacteraceae; genus Bradyrhizobium. The sequence continues at coordinate 416 of NZ_JBAVNZ010000013.1, read as the reverse complement.
GATCTGGAACGCAAAGTCCGGGGTGCCGTGGATCAGACCCCAGACCAGGCCGGCGGCGAGGAAGCCATTATAGAGTCCCTGGTTGGCCGCCAGCACCGCGGAATCGGTCGCCTTCTCGATCGAATTGCGAAACGTCTTCAGCCCCAGCGGCCTGGTCCAGAGAAACATCTCCAGAATCAGAAAATAAACATGCAGCGCGGCGACCAGCGCGACCACCAGATTGGCGATCCAGATCATGTTGCGATCCCCCCAAATCCGACAGCCTGATTTCGGGTGGACGCTAGCACGCGCGCGCGAAACGTGCGGTTGCCTGCCATGATTTTCGGTGCATTGATGATTGGCGCGTGATGGACGCTCGATATCTCAATTCGTCATTCCGGGATGCGCCGATAGGCGCAGGCCCGGAATCCATACTC
>NZ_JBAVNZ010000012.1:0-3177 GCF_049691595.1 Bradyrhizobium sp. | reverse complement strand
GATCAGTAGCGCTGGATAGAGCTCTCGATCGGCCACAGCCACCGCAAAAGTTCGCAGTTAGCCGGATTGCGAAACCGCAATGGTTACACCGACGTTCAAATTCACCGGGCAAATTGCGCCGCTTTGTGATCACGGCTGCCACCTTTCGGAGCTACCCAAAAGTTAGCGGATTCCGTACCAATAGCAAGGTGGAAACGGGGTCGCGTAGCCGCATCAGTGCTTGCGACCGACTGTTTTCGAGGTGAGCTAGCTAGCATCGAACTGCGCTGCTGACTCCTCACAGTGAGCCGTCCCGCATTTTCGGCGAATTCTGCACATATGGCGGTCGCCCTTTGAATGTTGCCCGTGAGCAAAGAAACGCTGCGGACCGCGCGGTCGATGTCATCCTGGGAGTAAGCCACGCTCCAATCGTTTGGCGTAGAGCGACATGCCAAGGCCGTCGTGCCAGAGACTCTTGATCAGCTTGCCGTTCCTGCCGCGGAACTCTTGAGAAGGTGGAGCCATGACAAGCAAGACGACGAACAAATTCTCTCCTGAAGTCCGGACCCGTGCGGTGCGGATGGTTCTGGACCACGAGGGCGAGCATGCCTCGCGCTGGGCGGCGGTTGTTTCGATCGCATCGAAGATCGGCTGTACGCCGCAGACATTGCATGAGTGGGTGAAGAAGGCCGAGATCGACAGCGGCAAACGATCCGGCGTGCCGTCCGACGTCTCAGATCGGCTCAAGGCGCTGGAACGCGAGAACCGCGAGCTTCGCCAGGCCAATGAGATCCTGCGCAAGGCGTCGGCCTATTTTGCCCAGGCGGAGCTCGACCGCCGGTACAAACCATGATCGCGTTCATCGACGATCACCGAGAGGTCCATGGGGTCGAGCCGATCTGCAAGGTCTTGCCGATCGCCCCCTCGACCTACCATGCCGATGTCGCCAAGCGCGCCAATCCGGAGAAGCTCTCCACGCGAGCGAAGCGGGATATGGCGCTGAAGCCGGAGATCGCCCGCGTCTTCGCAGAGAACTTCGAGGTCTATGGCGTGCGCAAGGTCTGGCGGCAATTGCAGCGCGAGAGCTTTGACGTTGCCCGCTGCACCGTGGAGCGGCTGATGCGCGGCATGGGTTTGCAGGGGGTAATCCGCGGCAAGCCGGTCCGGACCACGATCAGCGACAAGGCGGCGCCGTGCCCGCTGGACCACGTCAATCGCCAGTTCCACGCGCCGCGCCCGAATGCGCTGTGGGTCTCGGATTTTACCTATGTCTCGACCTGGACCGGTTTTGTCTATGTCGCCTTCGTCATCGACGTCTATGCGCGACGCATCGTCGGCTGGCGGACCTCACGGACCGCGCATGCAAGCTTTGTTCTCGATGCGCTCGATCAGGCCCTTCATGACCGGCGGCCGGCGCATCGCGGCGGGCTCGTGCATCACAGCGACAGAGGGAGCCAATACGTCTCGATCAAGTATACCGAGCGCCTGGCGGAAGCGGGCATTGAGCCGTCGGTCGGCAGTGTTGGCGATAGTTACGACAATGCCTTCGCGGAAACCATCAATGGCCTCTACAAGGCCGAACTTATCCATCGGCGGGGACCGTGGCGGACCATGGAAGCCGTCGAGTTCGCAACGCTCGGATGGGTCGACTGGTTCAACAATCGCCGGCTGCTGGAGCCTATCGGCAACATCCCGCCGGCTGAAGCCGAGGAGCGCTACTACGCCATGATGGCTGAAACCGCCGTGGCGGCGTGACTCAAACAAAATAGCCTCCGGCAATCCCGGGGCGGTTCACTCTCCGCATTGGAGCTCTACTCCCCAAAGGCGGGCGTGCTGGCGGCGATGTACGGGTTGCGGGAAGGCGAGCAGCCCGACGAAAGCGAGAGCTTACATCAAGTTCTTTGCCGGTGAGGTCGTCGACTTCCTCGCCGTGGGCGAATGAGCCGCCGGCGCCGATCGATCCTACCGGACGGCGGCGCCTGATTCCGAGTGGCTGACAGCTGCGCCCTCAGGATGCGCGTTTGTTCGCACTTTCAAGTACCAGCGCCGATCGCGGCGCGCATACAGCGAACGCGGGTCCCATTCCCTGGCCAGGCGCGCGCCATCGGGCATCAGGGATGACAAGCCGGCTTCGTGGAATGCGAGGCCGGCGCTTACCAGCTCGCAACGGCCAGCCTTGTTCGTGATGTTGTCGTCCGACGTTGGGCCCTCGACGAACAACTGACCGAGGACGCTGACGGCGCAGGGCGACAGCTCAAGCTTGCTCGCGATCATTGGTTGGCTGTCGCGCATTGTTGCCGCGCCTTTCGGGACGAGGTGATCAGTCGGCATCATGGCTGATTCGTCGACACCAAGAAAACCGGAGAAGTACGGTGTCAGTGCTTGAGGTCACTCCGGTAGACCGCACCAGCATTTCAATCTAAGATCGTGGTGTTCTCTCAAGTAGGGTCTTGGATTGGGGCCCCCGTTGGCTAAGAGGAATATCTTGCATGGGTTTCCCCAAATTCCTTTCGACCTTTCGCGGAAAAACCGTCTCGATCGCCAATAGATTGTGGCGGTTTGTGATGTCCATTGCTTCAATCTTGCGAGCTCGTCTTTCTCGGCTTTTCCTCTTTTTGCGATGCAACCTTGGTCCTGTGCTCGTTTTCGCACTTCCGCTGTTGGTTCTGGTGTCGTGGCGAGTTCGGCCAACTCTCTTTAGGACAACCTTTGAAGCTATCATGAGATGGGTTCCCGATTGGGTCGTTGTCATTGAGAATGCCGTCGTCGACATAGCGGAAAAATACCCTGGCCCGACCATCACGTCGGTTGGACTGCTTGTTCCATTCCTAATTTTTATTCTTGCGCGCCCGGACCGAAGACTTCAGCGTCGTCGGATTTATATGGACCTTGAGTTCGAATCGGCGCGAATATTTAGAACATCTGTCGACCACCCGGAAATCGTCCGGTATCTCGAAGATACGCTCACTCATGCGGAAATCGATCAGGATGTTTCGGAAAGGGCTTATTGGTATGTTTGTCAGATCCTAAACACGTTTGAACTCATGATCGCCTTGCATAAGGAAGGCATGGTTCAGGTTGACATCTTTTCAACCTGGGTTTCTTGCCATCGTGGTGAGTAGGACGCTGGCGTGGTGCGCCGCACAAGAAGCGGGCAGTGTTCAAAAGCGCACCGGGAGTCCGGGTCCGAGATGGGCC
>NZ_JBAVNZ010000011.1:0-4192 GCF_049691595.1 Bradyrhizobium sp. | reverse complement strand
CGGGAGAGGGGTGGTGTGATCCCACCGATGGGTCCCGGCGCAAGGCCGGGACGACGAAGCTTACTTCTTCGCCGGCGCCATCTTGGAGTCCGTCGGCTTTGCTGCGTCCGGCTTGGCCTCGGTCTTGGCGGCCTCTTCCGGCTTGTCCATCCGCTCGACCTTGGCGGCCTCGCGCAATTTCGCGACGTATTCGGCCTGTGCCTTGCGCGTCACATAGGTTTCGATCTGGCTCTTGACCTGCTCGAAGTCGGGCGCCTTGCGGCTGCGCTTTTCCTCGACCCTGATGATGTGCCAGCCAAATTGCGATTTCACGGGATCGGAAATCTTGCCGGATTCGAGCGTGAACGCCACCGTGGAGAATTCCGGCACCATCTGCTCCCTGGTGAAGAAACCGAGGTCGCCGCCATCGGAGGCGCCGGGATCCTTGGATTTCTTCTTCGCCAGTTCGGCGAAATCGGCGCCCTTCTTCAACTCCGCCAGGATCGCCTTGGCCTCGTCCTCGGTCTCGACCAGGATGTGCCGGGCGTGAACTTCCTGTTCGCCGGTGATCTGCTTCGAAGCCTCCTCGTAGACCTTCTTCATGGCCTCGTCGGTGGTCGCGGCCTTGCCTTCGGTTGCCAGCAGGCTGTCCATCAGGAGCCGGTTGCGGGTGAAGGCCAGCCGTTTCTTGAAGTCGTCGGTATTCTCGACCTTTTTGTCCTCGGCGGCCTTGGCGACGATCTTCAGGTCGATCAGGAACGACAGCACATTGTCCTTCTTGGCCGCGGGGTCCATCTGCGCGAGGCTTGCTCCAAGTTCCTCCTCGGCGAGCGCGAGGTCGCTCTGGCGGATCTCGGAACCGTTGACCTTGGCCAGAACCGGATTGGCGTCCTCGGCCCGGACCGGGAGGCTGGCGACCAGAACCGCGGCAAGGCAGCCCGTCACGGCCAGGGAGGCGAGGCTGAAACGCAGGCCGGTTTTCGTTTCCGGGAACGGGGAGGTCATGCAAAGTCCTTGTGTCAAAGATGGGAATGCCCTCAGGCGGCGGGACACTCGCCCAATCATGCGGCCTTGGCAACGCGAAAAGTCTGTCAAAATGATGAATTCCCCGACGTCCCGGCCACGTTGACAACCCACCGGGTGAGCCATATCTCTGGCCCCATCGCGTCAACGGCGATAGCGCTTATTTTGCTGCGTTTTTGGCCGTTGAGCCTTAGGATTGCCTTCTTCCCACTCATTTGGCGGATGGCCCCCGACCCCGGGGCTTTCACGGCAGCGCGTCACGGTGAGTTGATAGGCAATCCGGTGGCCCACGTCACGGCTGCAATGCAGCACCGCAAAGGCAGGACTTTTTCATGATCGGCGCGCTCGCCCGCAAGTTTTTCGGCTCCGCCAACGACCGGCGGGTAAAGGGATATCAGTCCCGCGTCGACGCCATCAACGCGCTGGAGCCTGAACTCGCCGCGCTGTCGGACCAGGCGCTGAAAGCCCGCACCGCCGAATTCCGAAAGCTGCTCGCTGACGGCAAGACGCTGGACGAGATCCTGGTGCCGGCTTTCGCCACCGTGCGCGAGGCGGCCAAGCGCACCCTCGGCCAGCGGCATTTCGACGTCCAGCTGATCGGCGGCATGGTGCTGCACGAGGGCGACATCGCCGAGATGAAGACCGGCGAAGGCAAGACCCTGGTGGCTACGCTCGCGGTCTATCTCAATGCGCTCGCGGGTAAAGGCGTCCACGTCGTTACCGTCAACGACTACCTCGCCCGCCGCGACTCCGAATGGATGGGCGAGATCTACTCTTTCCTCGGCATGACCACGGGCGTGATCGTGCACGGGCTCGACGATGCCGAGCGCAAGCTGGCCTATGCGCGCGACATCACCTACGGCACCAAAAACGAATACGGCTTCGACTATCTGCGCGACAACATGAAGTACCGGCTCGAGGACATGGTCCAGCGCGGCCATTTCTACGCCATCGTCGACGAAGTCGACTCGATCCTGATCGACGAGGCGCGCACGCCCTTGATCATCTCCGGTCCGCTCGACGACCGCTCCGAATTCTACAACACCATCGACACCTTCTTCCCCAGGCTCGACAAGACCGATTACGACGTCGACGAGAAGCAGCGCACGGTGACGTTGACCGAAGCCGGCATGGAAAAGATCGAAGGCCTGCTGCGCGACGCCGGCCAGCTCAAGGGCGATTCGCTCTACGACATCGAGAACGTCTCGGTCGTCCATCACATCAACCAGGCGCTGCGCGCGCATACGCTATTCAACCGCGACAAGGACTACATCGTCCGCGACGGCGAAGTCGTGATCATCGACGAGTTCACCGGCCGCATGATGCCGGGCCGGCGCTATTCCGAAGGCCTGCACCAGGCGCTGGAAGCCAAGGAGCACGTCCAGGTCCAGCCGGAAAACCAGACCCTGGCCTCGATCACCTTCCAGAACTATTTCCGTATGTACGAGAAGCTCGCGGGCATGACCGGCACGGCCGCGACCGAGGCCGACGAGTTGTTCGACATCTACAAGCTCGAGGTCGTGGAAATCCCGACCAATGTCGAGGTGGCGCGTCTCGACGAGGACGACGAGGTCTATCGCACCCAGAACGAGAAATACACCGCGATCCTGGCCGAGATCGAGCGCGCCAATGCGCGGCTGCAGCCGGTATTGGTCGGCACCGCCTCGATCGAAAAGTCCGAGGTCTTGGCCGAATTCCTCAAGAAGAACGGCTACAAGCAGATCGATTTTGGCAGCGGGTCCGGCATGGAAAAGCTCTACGCCGCGGCGCGCGCCGGCAGGCCAGCGAAACTGTTCGCGGTGCTGAACGCCCGCTTCCACGAGCAGGAAGCCTATATCGTGGCGGAAGCCGGCGTGCCCGGCGCGATCACGATCGCGACCAACATGGCCGGCCGCGGCACCGACATCAAGCTCGGCGGCTCGCTGGAGATGCGGATCCAGCAGGAGACCGCCGATATCACCGACGAGGCCGAGAAGGCCGCCAGGATCGAGCGCATCAAGGCCGATATCGAGCGCTTCCGCGAACTGGTGCTGAAGGCGGAAGAGATCGTCGAGGTCGAGCCGGCCAAGGGCAACAAACCGGCGAGGTCAGCGACAAAACCGGGCGGGCTCTACATCATCGGCTCCGAACGCCATGAATCGCGGCGCATCGACAACCAGCTGCGCGGCCGCTCCGGCCGCCAGGGCGACCCCGGGCGCTCGAAGTTCTTTCTGTCGCTGGAGGACGATCTGATGCGGATCTTCGGGTCCGACCGGCTCGATTCCATGCTGACGCGGCTCGGCCTGAAAGAGGGCGAGGCCATCATTCATCCCTGGATCAACAAGGCGCTGGAGAAGGCGCAGCAGAAGGTCGAGGCGCGCAACTTCGACATCCGCAAGAACCTGCTCAAATTCGACAACGTCCAGAACGACCAGCGCAAGGTGATCTTCGACCAGCGCGTCGATCTGATGAAGGACGACAGCGTCGCCGAGACCGTCGCCGACATGCGCCACGCCTTCGTCGAGGATGTCCTCGCCAAGCACGTGCCCGAGCATGCCTATGCCGAGCAGTGGGATGTCGCCGGCCTCAGGGACGAGTTGAAGCGCGTGCTCGATGTCGACCTGCCGGTCGACCAATGGGCCAAGGAAGAGGGCATCGCCGACGAGGAATTGCTGACGCGCATCGAAAAGCATGTCGACGAGCACATGGCGGCCAAGGTCGCGCAATGGGGCCCCGACGTGATGCGCTACGTCGAAAAGACCATCCTGTTGCAGACGCTGGATCATCTCTGGCGCGAGCATCTGGTCATGCTCGACCATCTGCGCCAGGTGATCGGGCTGCGCGGCTACGGCCAGCGCGATCCGCTGCAGGAATACAAGTCGGAAGCCTTCAGCCTGTTCGAGGCGATGATCGCGCATCTGCGCGAGGCGGTGACGGCGCAATTGATGCGCGTCGAAATCGTGCCGCCGGAAGAGCAGCAGCCGGCATTGCCGCCGATGGAAGCGCACAAGTTCGATCCGAATACCGGCGAGGACGAGCTGGCGTTTGCCGGCGCGTCGCTGGTGCCCGCCGCCACCGCCAACCGTGATCCCAAGAATCCGGCGAGCTGGGGCAAAGTCGGCCGCAACGAAGATTGTCCCTGCGGTTCAGGCAAGAAGTTCAAGCACTGCCACGGCAAGTATGCGTGAGCTGCGCTGACGGCGTGCTGATG
>NZ_JBAVNZ010000010.1:0-8012 GCF_049691595.1 Bradyrhizobium sp. | reverse complement strand
ACTAACTAATCTGCTCAACACCGAGGACAACGAGAGTTTTCCAAACGTCTCAGAAGTGACCGGATATAGCCGGATCAAAATGGAGGGGGTTTGCAAAACCAGGTGAAAGATTTCAAAGGCTTAGCCCGAAAGCCGTTGTGCTACCATTACACCATTCCCCAAGATTTGCTCAGCGGCATCAATGATTTAGACGTGCGGCCGGGCAATTTTCGCGGCGGGATCGTTGCCAATCATCGCCCAATCGGTGCGCCGTTCTACTCGCTCGGTCCGGGCCTTGGCAAGCAGGCAGGCAAGGGCATTTTTCGGCCAATCGTGGCCCCGGAGGCGCGATCAGCTGCGACGCCGCCGGCGATGGCTTGCCGCCAAGTCCATGGAGCCGGGCAGGCATGCTCAAGGATACGCACGGGTGGCGCTGAACGGCAGAGGGCGGACCCGCCAAACGGCAGGGCGCGTGGCGCGCCAACCACGGGTTGACGCGCCTGGCGCCGGATGCTTTCGCGCCAGACCGCCGCAACTTGCCCGCGCCAGGCGGCCATGCAATGTTGAACACAATAAGAAATCAAGGGAGCGACGGGCCGGTGCCCGACCGTATCCCGGCTTGAAAAGCCTTCGCGTGGGACCTTTCGGGAGACGTTCAAGATGACATCCAAGCATATCGTCGGGCTGCTTGCTGCCGCCGCGGTGTCGGTTGCGCTGGCGGGCACTGCATCCGCGCAGGACAAGACCGTCAAGATCGGCGCGATCTACCCCTTGAGCGGCAACGCCGCCTCTACCGGCGTGCACACCAAGGCCGCGCTCGAGACCGCGGTTGAGATCATCAACAACGGCAATCCGGCGCTCGGCAATCTGCCGCTGACCAGGAATGCGGGCCTCAAAGGCCTCGGCGGCGCCAAGGTCGAGGTTGTTTTCGCCGACAACCAGGGCAGCCCCGCCGTCGGGCAGAACCAGGCGCTTCGCCTGATTACCGAGGAAAAAGTGGTGGCGCTGAGCGGCGCCTATCAATCCGGCATCACGCTGACGGCGAGCGCGATCGCCGAAAAATACGGCATCCCCTTTCTGAGCGGCGAGTCGGTCGCGGCCAATCTCACCGAGCGCGGCTTCAAATGGTTTTTCCGCACCACGCCGGTGGCCGGGGATTTCGCCCGAATCTATCTCGACTTTCTCAAGGACATGAAGGCTGCCGGCCAAAAGGTCGACAATATCGCGCTGGTTCATGAAAACACCGAATACGGCACCTCGGTCTCCAACGTCATCACCAGCATGTTCAAGGAGAACGGGTTCGGCATCGCGCAGGACATCTCCTACTCCGCCAACACCACCGATGTGCAGAGCCAGGTCTTGCAGCTCAAGGACAAGAAGCCGGACGTCGTGATCATGATCAGCTACACGTCCGACGCGATCCTCTACGCCAAGACGTTCCAGGCGCTGGACTACAAGCCGCCGATGATGATCGCCGACAATGCAGGCTTTTCCGACCCTTCGCTGATCAAGACCGTCGGCAAGCTGGTGCAGGGCATCTTCAACCGCTCGTCCTTCGCCATCGGGCCTCCGGGTTCGCCGACCTTCCTGATCAATGAGATCTACAAGAAGAAGAGCGGCGACGACATGGACGACACCGTTGCCCGCCAGATGCAGGGGTTCTTCGTTCTGGTGGATGCGATCGACCGTGCCGGCTCGACCGACCCTGCGAAAATCCAGGCGGCGCTGAAGGCGACCGACCTCAAGCCCGACCAGCTGATCATGGGCTACAAGGGCGTGAAGTTCGACGACAAGGGCCAGAACATCCTTGCCGCCGGGCTGGTGATCCAGTTGCAGGATGGCGAGAACTACGTGCCGGTGTGGCCGAAGGACAAGGCCAAGACCGCGCCGATGCTGCCATACAAGGGCTGGTGATCGTTTCGAGGGCGGGCATCAGTCCCGCTCTTTTTTCGTCGCACCCCGCAACGATAGCTTCCGCAAGATTTGACGCCCGCATGTCCACCATCCTTGTCCAGGTGATCGTCGGCGGACTGCTGCTCGGCGCGGTCTACGCGCTGTTTTCCTCCGGCCTCACGCTGATCTGGGGCATGATGAACATCGTCAATTTCGCCCACGGCGATTTCGTCATGCTCGGCATGTATGTGGCGTTCATGATCTGGACGCTGCTCGGCGTCGGGCCGTTTGTCGGCGTGCCGGCAGCGGCGCTGGTGCTGGCGACGCTCGGCATCATCGTCTATTTCGGCCTGATCCGCAGCGTCATGAAAGGGCCGATGCTGGCGCAGATTCTCGGCACCTTCGGCCTGGCGCTGCTGTTGCGCTATTCCGTATTCTGGGGCTTTGGCGCCAATTTCCTGACGCTGCCGGAAAACATCGTCGGCGGCAACTTCGACATTTTTGGCATCCGGCTCCAGGCGTCGCGCCTCTTGGCCGGCGTCGTCGCGCTGCTGGTGACGCTCGGCCTGCATCTGCTGCTGACGCGGACCTCGCTGGGTTCGAAGATGCTGGCGGTGGCGGAAGACTCCACCGCGGCGCAATTGATGGGCATTCGCCCCGACAGCATGCAGGCGATCGCCTGGGCGATCGCGGCGGCTGCGACCGGGATCGCCGGCGCGCTGATCGCGACCTTCTTTTACATCGCGCCGACGGTCGGCGAAACGCTCGGCATCGTCGCCTTCGTCACCGTGTCGCTCGGCGGTTTCGGCAGCGTGCCGGGCGCGCTGGTCGCGGGGCTCCTGATCGGGGTGATCGAATCGGTGTCGGCCTACTGGATCGGCGCAGTCTACAAGGACATCGTGGTCTATTCGCTGTTCCTGTGTTTCCTCTGGTTCCGGCCGCAAGGCCTGATGGGCAAAACCTGATGCGGCGTCTGATCTGGCCCCTTGTCGCACTCGTGCTGGTGATCGCCTATCCGTTGTGGTTCTCGACGCCATTCCAGCAGCGACTCGGCGCGCTGGTGCTGCTGTACGCGATCGCGGCGTCGGCATGGAATGTCATCGGCGGCTATGCCGGCCAGGTGTCGGTCGGGCACGTCGTGTTCTTCGGCTGCGGCGCCTATGCATCGATGGCGGTCTATTCGCATTTCGCGCTGCCGCCGCTGGTCGGAATACCCGTCGGCATCGTCGCCAGCGTGGGGATCGCGGCCGTGATCGGCGTGCCGACGCTGCGGCTATCCGGTCATTACTTCAGCATGGCGACCATTGCCGTCGCCGAACTGGTCCGGTTGGTCGTGACCAATACCGAATATCTCGGCGCGGCGGTCGGCTTGAGCGGTCCGACCGCGCCGCGCACCGTGTTCGATCTCTCCTTCATCTCGGCGCTGCCCTATTACTATCTGTTCCTGACGATGCTCATCATCACGCTCGGCATCACCTGGTGGATGGCCAACAGCCGGATGGGATTCTATCTCCGCGCCATCAAGGATTCCGAGCGCGCGGCGCGCTCGCTCGGCGCGCCCGCCAGCCGCACCAAGCTCTACGCCTATATGCTGAGCGCGGGCCTTACCAGCGTCGCCGGCGCGCTCTACGCGATGATGTTCGGCTTCGTCGATCCCGAGTCGGGACTCGGCATCCTGATTTCCGTAAAAATGCTGATCATGGCGGCGCTCGGCGGCGCCGGCCTGTTGTTCGGTCCGCTGGTGGGTGCGGCGATCCTGGTGCCTTTGGAGGAAGTCTCCAACAATCTGCTCGGCGGCAAGGGCGCGGGCCTGACCTTCGTGGTCTACGGCGCGATCATCGTGCTGATCGCGCGCTTCCAGCCGGGCGGCATTTTGGCGCTGATCAAGCGGATCTGGACCATCAGCGACAAGGCGGCGAAGACTGCGGTCGAAGGAGCCGGCGATGCTCCTTGAAGCCCGCGACGTGACCAAAGCCTTTGGCAGCTTCAAGGCGGTCGATGCCGCCAGCGTGACGCTGGAGCAGGGCGACATTCTCGGCCTGATCGGCCCGAACGGCGCCGGCAAGTCCACCCTGTTCAACTGCCTGACCGGCGATCTGGTTTCGACCTCCGGCCATGTCTTGTTCGAAGGCCACGACATCACGAATCTCACGCCGGAGGCGCGGGCGCGGCTCGGGCTTGCCCGCACCTTTCAGGTGCCGCAGACCTTTGAAGGCATGACGGTGCTGGAGAACGTCATGATTGGCGCGTTCCTGCGCACCGCGCATCGCACTGAAGCCGAAGCAAGAGCCCGCGCCGTGCTGGAACGCGTCGGCATGAGCCGGCTGGCGGACGCCCCGGCGCGCTCGCTCGGCACGCCCGGCCGCAAGCGGCTGGAAATTGCGCGCGCGCTCGCGACCGAGCCAAAAGTTCTTTTGCTCGATGAAGCCATGGCCGGGCTGACCCAGCGCGAGGTGCGGCTCGCGATCGATCTGGTCCGCGACATCCATCGCTCCGGCATCACGCTCGTGATCGTCGAGCACATCATGGAAGTCATCATGTCGCTGGCAAGCCGCGTGGTGGTGTTTCACCAGGGCAAGGAGATCGCGCGCGGCAGCCCGCGCGAAGTCACGGCGAACCCGGCCGTGATCGCCGCCTATCTCGGCACCCGCGCCGCCAAGGCAGCGGCCGGCCATACGCCGATCGAGCTGATGGGCGGGCCCGCGACATGACCGGTCCGTTGCTCAAGATCGAGCATCTGGAAGTCCGCTACGGCGACCTGATCGGCGTCTCCGATGTCTCGCTCGAGGTGCCCGAGGGCAGCGTGGTGTCGCTGCTCGGCTCCAACGGCGGCGGCAAGACCACGGTGCTCAACGCCATCGCCGGTCTGATCCCCTTGCATGCCGGATCGATCATGTTCGATGGCAAGGAAATCGGCGGGCAGAGCGCCTTCGCGATCGTGCGCAAGGGCCTCGCGCTGTCGCCGGAGGGCTGGCGGCTGTTCGTGCAGCAGAGCGTCGAGAACAACCTGTTGCTTGGCGCAACGCCGCTGCGTGACAGGTCGCGCGCCGCCACGCTGCTCGAGCGCGTCTACGAGATCTTTCCGAAGCTGAAGGAGCGGCGCGGCCAGCGCGCCGGCACCATGTCCGGCGGCGAACGGCAGATGCTGGCGGTCGGCCGCGCGCTGATGAGCGACCCGAAACTGCTGATGCTGGACGAGCCGTCGCTGGGCCTCGCGCCGACGGTGGTGGAATCGATGTACGAGACCTTCGGCCGGCTGCACCGCGAGGGGCTGACGATCCTGCTCGCGGAGCAATCGATCGAACTGGCGCTGGAGGTCTCCGATTTCGCCACCGTGCTGCAGGTCGGAAAAAGCGTGTTGTCCGGCACCGCCGCCGATCTCGCCGAGGACCCGCAGGTGCAGAGGGCCTATCTTGGCACGGGCTGACGCGGCTCGACATGCCGACGCGGACGGTTGGATCAACCGTGGTCGCCAACGACGGGGAGGGACGGGATGAGCGCATTCAGCCGAGCGCCATTCGGCGGCACGATCGACAAGACCGTCGCCGGCTCGAAACCCTGGTGGCCGCAGGCAACCAGGCCGCCGCAGGGCGCACCCAACATCCTGGTCGTGCTGTTCGACGACGTCGGCTTTTCCGATTTCGGCTGCTACGGCTCTCCGATCAGGACGCCGACCATCGACAGGCTGGCGGCCGAAGGCCTGCGCTATTCGGGCTTCCATACCACCGCGATGTGTTCGACAACGCGTGCCGCGCTGTTGACCGGGCGCAACCACCATTCGGTCGGCGTCGGCTGCCTCGCCAATTTCGACAGCGGCTATCCCGGCTATCGCGGCAAGATCGCGCGCGAGGCGGGGACGCTGGCGGAAATGCTGCGCACGCACGGCTATCGCAATTACATGGTCGGCAAATGGCATGTGACGCCGCTGACCGAAAGCGGCGCGACCGGGCCGTTCGACGGCTGGCCGCTTGGCCGCGGTTTCGACCGCTTCTACGGCTTCCTCGACGCCGAGACCGATCAATACGCGCCGGAACTGGTCTCCGACAATACCCACTTCGATCCGCCCGGAAATTTCGCCGGCGGCTATCATCTCACCTCCGATCTGGTCGACCAGTCGATCCGCTTCATCGCCGATCATGTCGCCGACCGGCCGGATCTGCCGTGGCTGACATGGCTCGCGCTCGGCGCCTGCCATGCGCCGCATCAGGCGCCCGCCGATATCATCAAGGGTTACGACGCCATGTTCGCGCACGGCTGGGATGTCGAGCGCGAACAACGCATGACGCGGCAGAAGGCGATGGGGATGGTACCGCCGGGGACCAAAATGCCGGCGCGCAATGACGGCGTGAAGGCCTGGGACGAGCACAGCCTGGATGAAAGGCGCGTGTTCACCCGGCTGCAGGCGGCCTTCGCCGGCATGCTCGACCACGCCGACCGGCATCTGGCGCGGTTGATCGGTTTTCTCGATCAGGCCGGCATCCGCGACAACACATTGATCCTCGTGTTGTCGGACAACGGCGCGAGCCAGGAGGGCGGGCCGCTTGGCTTCGTCAACGCGATGGGGCCGTACAATTTCCGTCCCGAGCCGATGGCGGAAAAGCTGCGGCGGATCGATGACATCGGCGGGCCGGACTCGCACACCAATTTTCCCCACGGCTGGGCGATGGCGTCGAACACGCCGCTGCGCCGCTACAAGCAGAACACCCATGGTGGCGGCATCCGCGATCCCTTCGTGATGTGCTGGCCGAAGCGGATTGCGGCCAGGGGCGAGTTACGCCACCAGTTTGTTCATGCCAGCGATTTGACGCCGACATTGCTCGACCTGGTCGGCGTCAGTTCGCCCAGGGAAATCGCAGGCCTTGCCCAGATGCCGATCGAAGGCGAGAGTTATGCGCGCTCTGTTGCGGACGCGTCGGCGCCGTCAAAGACCTCGCCGCAATATTTCGAGATGTTCGGCCATCGCGGCATCTGGAAGGATGGCTGGAAAGCCGTGGCCTTCCACCCGCCGGGAACGCCGTTCGAGAACGACAAATGGGAGCTGTTTCATCTCGATCAGGATTTTTCCGAAGTCGACGATCTCGCCGCCAGGGAACCCGACCGTCTGGCTGACATGATAGAGCTGTGGTGGCGCGAGGCGGAGAAGCACAATGTGCTGCCGCTCGACGACCGATTCGGGCCGCGCTTTGCCGAGAACGCCGCGCGCTTCCACGGCGCGCGAAACAGTTTCGTTTTTCATGCCGGCATGGGGCACGTGCCGACCGACGTGGCGCCTGACGTGCGCAGCCGCAGCTACACCATCGAGGCGCATGTCGAGATTGGCGATGCCGGCGCCGAGGGTGTTTTGATCGCGCATGGCGATGCGACGTCGGGCTACAGCCTCTATGTCAAGGACGGCCTCCTGGTGCACGATCTCAATATCGGCGGCAGCCATGAGATCGTGACATCAGACCGCAGGGTGCCAGCCGGCGCCCAGCGCCTTGGCGTTCGCGTCGAACGGCTGGTGCGCAAGGAGCCGCCGGCCAAAGGCGCGCGAACCGGGGTCAGCGAATACACGCTGCTGATCGACGGCGAGCCTGCGGGTTCGCTGCAGACCCAGCTTGGCTTCCACACCCTGATTTCGTGGTCCGGCCTCGACATCGGCCGCGATCGCTCAAGCCCGGTGTCGCATTACGAAGCGCCGTTCGAATTCACCGGGCGCTTGCTGCGGGTCACGGTCGCCATGCAGGACAACCAGAAGCTCGACGGCGAGGAGGTCGGAAATGCGGAGATGGCGAGGCAGTGACGGCGTCCCCCGGAACCCTCGAAAGGGTGGCCCCGGTCGCCGGGCAGGGAACGCGGGTTTGCGTCTTTTTCTCGGCTGCCGGGCATGGTACGGGATATGCACGCAGCTTGATCTCCGATCTCGACACAGCAACCCGAGCCCCGCTGGAACGGCTCGGGCGAAATGACCCTGAAACCGTCAAATTGACCGGCATCACTCACCATCTGATCCGCCATTGGACCGAAGTATGCGTATTCCTTGTCGAGTAACACTGGCGGTAATCTCAGCGCTCGCGATGCTGTCGTTGATTCCGCCGTCCGTGGCGCAGCAAAACACCGCCCCCGCGGCGCCGCCCGCGCCTGCGATGCAGGCCCCCGTG
>NZ_JBAVNZ010000009.1:0-14266 GCF_049691595.1 Bradyrhizobium sp. | reverse complement strand
TGCGGGTGTTTTGGCCCTTGTGTCGTGGGACCCAATCCAAAAGCAGCGAATGAATTGGCTTTGGCGCTCGTGGTTGCTAGCTGGTAGCTTTACACGAGACCTAATTTCTGGTGCGAGGAGTAACTGGTTGATTTAACTGGTACAGTTGGGTGGGCTCGAACCACCGACCTCCTGTTCCACAGACAGGCGCTCTAACCAACTGAGCTACAACTGCATCCTTGGCGAGGCCCCCTCGAGGGGTCGCGAATGGGCCGGAAACTAGGTGCAACGCCCGCCTTTGGCAAGGCCGGAACGCTGCCCGCGCTGTCATCCCCGCGCAGGCGGGGATCCATAACCACGGGCATTCGTGGTTACGAAAAGTCGTCCGGCAGCCTGTCTCAAAACAAACGTTACGGCGTATGAGTCCCGGCGTTCCGCCGGGACGACATCGGAGTTTCGATCAACAAAAAGCCCGGGCTCGACCGCCCGGGCTGTTCGCGGAAACTCCGGATCGATCAGGCGGCCGGCTTGTAGAGCTTGGACGCGCCGGCCTTGATCGGCTCGACGGTTTCGGTCGCGACCTTCTGGCTGAGCTCGGCGAGTTCCTTGGCCTGGGCGCTCAGGGTCTCGAACTGCTTGCGGGCGTGCGAGGTCCACAGCTCCATCACCTCGGAGGGCGATTTCACGCCGAACAGCTCATGCGCGAAATTCAGCGAGGAGGTGGAGTTGGCCTTGAAGAATTCAACCAGCTTGGCGGAGTATTCGCTGGCGCCCTTGCTGGCGGTCGTGAACACGGCCTCGATGGTGCCGTTATGGGTCTCGGCGGCATCCTTGAACTTGGCGTAGGTGTCGCGGGCCTGCGAAACGCCCTTTTCGGCGAACGCACGCATCTGCTCGGGGACCTCGAAGGAAATGATCGAGGCGGAAAACGGATCGGTCGATTTGGTCATGTCGCAGATTCCTTAAGGTAGCGGTGAGCCGCGTGACGCCATTCGGGCTGCCGGCACATAAAACGCCGGGAGCGCCGAACTGATCACGAACTGGATCACGAACGGGTTAAGTCACAGGAATGGAATGCCTCTTGCGGAAGCAAGCCCCATAAACACCCATATCATGTCAATTTTGTGCAATGCAACGCGATTTCGGGTGCATTGCCGCATGTCTGACCCGCACTGGATGCCGCCGCCGGCCGGGATACCCGAAAGTTGCATGCCTGCCTTGAGGCCTTTGGCTCAGCCCTTCGGCTTGACGACATCGATCGCGGCGCGGCTGACGGCCTGGCCCATCTCGCTGGCCTGCTCCGCGAGCGACCGCATCTGCCCCTGCACATAGTCGCTGTGCAGCTTCATCAACTCGGCCAGATCCCTGGCCTTGAGCAGCGACTCGGCATAGCTGAGCGAGGCCTGCACGTTCTTTTCGGCATAGGCGATCGCCTTGCTGCTGACGTCCTTGGCGCCGGCGCGAACGGTGGCGCCCCGCTCCTCGAGCGAGCCCGCGGTCTGCTGCGCGCTGGCCAGGAATTTTTCGAAGGTCTTGCGTGCCTGTTCGAAGCTCGCCTCGGCCATCGACCGGATTTCCTTCGGAATCTCGAAACGCCCATCTTCACTCATGGTCCACTCCTGTTTGGTTGGCAGGGCCACCCACATCCTTGGCTCCCGCAGGCCCGCGCCAGGATAAAGACCTCGCGGGTATCACGCGGTTCTGTCGGTTGCCTGTCGTGGACCCTTGATCGCCGATTGCACCAACTCAACGCGCAGCAGACTTGATGGTTCGGCCAAGTTTGCACAGGCCGGCTTGGGATGCGCCCGCCGGAGGCGACCCCTCCCGGGGATTTGGCCGGCGAGGCTCTGCCCGCTGGCAATTTTGCCACAGTGCCCGGTATTAAATCACCGTCGCCTGAGCTGCCTGCGCCGATTGGATCAGAGACTTCACAGCAAACCGATTTGGAACCCGCCGTGGAAACGCCCAAGGAAGCTGGGACGGAAGCTGCAAAGGAAGCTGCGACGGAAGCTGCCAGGCAAGCGGAATTGCCAACGGAAGCGCCAAAGAATGTCTTGCCGTTTCGCCCCATCGGCGAAGCGAAACCGCCATCGCTGACGCCGGTCGAAAACAGCGCCTTCGACGAACTGGCGCGGCAATTATCGGCGCGGCTCGAGACCGACGCGGGCACCGACCCGGCGGACGCCGGGCAGACCGTTGCCGAATCGCCGGCGGCGCCGGATGCATGCGAACCGGCCCTCGAACCGCCGGCGGGCAAGAAGCCTGACTGGCTGGCGCAGCCCGAGCCGGCGCCGCGCGGCGAAGCAAAGCGCGACCGGGCGCTGCTCGATCTGTTGCCGGCAGGTGTCCTGATCTATCGGCTCGACCGGCTGCTCTATGCCAATCGCGCCTTCCTCGATCAGATGGGTCATGAAAGCCTGCATGCGCTGGAGGACGCCGGCGGCCTTGACGCGCTCTATGTCGAGCCCGGCGTATCGAACGCCAGCAGCACGTCCGATACCGGCACGCCGGTGAAGATTTCCGCAAGTCAGCCTTCGCAGCAGCCCGCGCCACCGTCGCCGACCGACGCGCGGCTTTACACGATCGCATGGGACGGAGAGCCGGCGCTCGCCCTGATCTTCTCGGGCCCGCGCCATCAACGCGCGGACATCGCGGTCGCGGAAGCTGTCCCCGCCTCCGAACCGTCGGCGGCCGGCCATGCCAACGCCGAGGAACTCGGCGCCATCCTCGACACGATCGCCGAAGGCGTCGTGATGTTCGACGCCGAGGGCCATATCAATTCGGCCAACCGCAGCGCCGAAGCGCTGTTCGGCCATGACGGCACCGAGCTCGTGCAGCGCAATCTCGCCGAGCTGTTCGCGCCGGAGAGCCGGCACGAGGTGCTCGACTATCTCGACAGCATCAAGTCCGCCGGCGTTGCCAGCCTGCTCGATCACGGCCGCGAGACGCTCGGCCGCGTGCGCCAGGGCGGCACCGTTCCGTTGTCGGTGACGATGGGACGCGCCCGCGCGGACGGGCCGAATTTCTTCGCGGTATTTCGCGACCTGTCGCAGGCCAGACAAAGCGAAAGCGAGTTGCGCGAGGCGCGGCGGCTGGCCGATCGCGCCGCCAACGCCAAGGCGGACATGCTGGCGGGCCTCAGCCATGAGGTGCGCGCGCCGCTGAACGCCATCATCGGCTTTGCCGAGGTGATGATCGGCGAGCGTTTCGGCGCGCCCGGCAACGAGCGTCATGCCGGATACATGAAGGACATCCGCGCTTCCGGCGAACGGGTCATCTCCGTCATCAACGATCTGCTCGATCTGTCGCGGATCGAGACCGGGAAGCTCGAGCTTGCCTTCACCAACCAGAACCTCAACGAGCTGGTCGAAAACTGCGTCACGGCGATGCAGCCGCAGGCCAGCCGCGAACGCATCATCATCCGCACCTCGCTGGCGCAGACGCTGCCGCAGGTGTTCGCCGACGCCCGCGCGCTGCGTCAGATCACGCTGAACCTGATCGGCAATTCGATCCATCTCGCCAATGCCGGCGGCCAGGTGATCGTCTCCACCGCGCTGGGAGATTTCGGCGAGGTGATGCTGCGGGTGCGCGATACCGGCCACGGCCCCAACGACAATGCCGCGGCGCCGGAGCCGTTGCGGACATCGGCTGCGCCCGACCAGGCCACCGACGGCGCCGGCATCAGCCTGTCGCTGACCAAAGCGCTGGTTGAAGCCAACCGCGGCAAATTCCAGATCAGGACCGGCGCCCGATCCGGCACGCTGATCGAGGTGGTGTTCTCGCAAGCCCTGGCGAAGGCCTGACGGCACCCTTCAGATCCTGAACGGGTGTTTCCGATCGTTCAGAAATACGCGCGGCAAACCATACTCGTTTCCGACGACGCGATTGCCACCGCGCAGGCGACGCTGTGGCGCGCGTTGCGCGTCGTGGCGGAGCCGGAAGGGGTCGCGGCATTCTCGGCGATCCTGTCCGGTGCGTACAGGCCGCCGGCAGGTGAACGCGTTGCCGTCATCATCAGCGGCGGCAACACGGCCGCCGTGGATTTTGACCTCGCACGATGACCCGGGCGGCGAGCCGTTGCTAAACCGCCCGGCTGTGCAGCCGCGCCGCGCCGTCGAGATGCGCATCAAAGGCGGCCGCGACGCTGCGTACCAGAAAGCGCGAGTCATCGGCCACCGACAGCGAGGCGCCGTCGCATGCGACGATGCCGTCGGCGATCAGGGTCCGGAGCCGGGGCAACGCGTTCAGCATGGTTTCCGGATCGACACCGTGACGCGCGCAGATCGGATCGAGATCGACGCCAAAATCACACATGATGCGTTCGATGATTTCGGCGCGCAGCCGGTCGTCATCCGTCAATGCATAACCCCTGGCCGTCGCCAGCTTGTCGCCGGCGATCGATTGCTGGTAGGCGCGGGTATGAACCTGGTTCTGCACATATCCCTGCGGCAGGCGGCCGATGGCGCTGGCCCCGAAGCCAAGCAGGATATCGCTGGCATCGGTGGTGTAGCCCTGGAAATTCCTGCGAAGCGTTCCTGCCTGCCGGGCGAGCGCCATCGCATCGTCGGGAAGCGCGAAGTGGTCGAGCCCGACCTGCAGATATCCAGCTGCGATCAATGCACCTGATATCGCTTCGGCCTGGTGATGCCGCTCGAGACTGTCCGGCAGCGACGCATCGTCGATCTTGCGCTGATGCTTCTTGAACGCCGGCACATGCGCGTAGCCGAAAACCGAAAGGCGATCGGGACGCAGGTCAAGCGACTGTCGCACGGTGTCGAGGCACGAGGCGACGGTCTGATGCGGCAATCCATAGATCAAGTCAAAATTGATGCCGCCGATGCCGGCTTGCCGGAGGCCATCGACCGCGGCGGCGGTCTCGTCAAAGCCCTGCATCCGGTTGATCGCGCGCTGGACCGCCGGATCGAAGCTCTGCACGCCAAGGCTCGCCCGATTGACCCCGCCACCGGCCAGCGCGTCGATCATGTCGGGCGCCAGGGTGCGGGGATCGATCTCGACGGCGATCTCGGCCTCGGGAGACAGCGAGAACGAATTCCTGATCGATCCCATCAGGTCAACGAAGGTTTCGGGCGCCATGATCGTCGGCGTTCCGCCGCCAAAATGGATGTGATCGATCCTGACGCCGCGACCGATTTTCCCCGATACGTGTTCGATTTCAGCGCGCAGGGCCGCCGCATAGACGGCGAGAGGTTCGGCGCGACGGGCGACCGAGGTGTTGCAGCCGCAATACCAGCACATCGCCCGGCAGAACGGAATGTGGAAGTAGAGTGAAGCGCTGGCGTCGTGCGGAATGGCCCGCAGCCATTGCCCGTAAACGTCGGCACCAACCGCGGCCGAAAAATGCGGCGCCGTGGGGTAGCTGGTGTATCGGGGCAATCGTTCCTGGCCGTGGCGAGCGGCAAGATCCGGTCTCATTCGGTCACCTTCCCTGGCATGGCTTGACTCGCGCGCGACCCGGCTTGGCGAGCCAAGGTCAGCCATTCAATAGCGTGACGGGAAAGACCAGCCTTGCGCTGGCTCAAACCCGGCCCGGACCGAGACGATATCCTTGAAGTCCGGAATCGCCGGCTCGAAGCCGCGGCGAGCCGGGTCACTGCGCCTTTTGCAACGCCGGCAGGAAATCGCCGATCATATCCAGAAAAAGCGCGGGCGATTGCAGTTGCGGCACGTGCGCGCAGCCCGGAATGATCTTGAGACGGGCCTGCGGCAGGCCGCCCGCCAGTTCCTGGGACATCGGCGGCGGCGTCGCCTCGTCATGCTCGCCGACCAGCACCAGCACCGGCACTTTCACCTTGCCAAGCTCAGGCCGCAGGTCGAGCGCGGCCAGCGCGTCGCAGGTCGCGCAAAATACCTCCGGGTCGGTGCGCAGAAATGCCGCGCGGCGATCGGCCATCAGGTCGGGATGCTGGGCCTGGAATTCCGGCGCGAACAACCTGCGCATCGCAACCTCGGTGATCGCCGACAGACCCCTGGCTCTGGCGGCCGCCGCCATGTTGCGGAAGGCTTCGCGCCCCGGCTCGGAAAACGCCGCGCCGCTGTCGGCGAGGATAAGCCGGGTCGCGATGCCGGGGTGGCGGATAGCCATCTGCAGCGCGACGAAGCCGCCATAGCCGTTGCCGAGCACGATCGCGTCGCCGCCGCCGGCGGCATCCTTGACCGCCTCGGCCATGCGATCGGCAACAGCGGCGAGACCGCCGCTGACCGCCTGCGACCGGCCAAATCCCGGCAATTCCGCAACGATCACCCGAAACGATCGCGCCAGTCCCGGGACGATCGCCGCAAAACTCGCCCGGTCCGACAACAGCGAGTGGAGCAGGAACAGCGGCGGCCCCTCGCCGGATTGCGCTGCATTGACGGTGCCGTTGGCGAGCAGCCGATTCATTCCAGTTCTCTTTCAAAAATCCGCGACGCTCTCTTGCGGCGCCAACTGACCGATTGATAGATCAAAACTTGCACAATTCAAGCCTCCGGCTCTTGACGTGATATTTCACGACTGCAAGGTAATGAGCGACTTTCGAAGGGAATTCGATGCCTTTGCGGGACAATGCCTACGAAAACCTCCGCTCTGATATTCTGACCTGTCGTCTGGCGCCCGGTGATGACAGGTTGCGATCTCGCTGCGCGCTGACGGCGCTCAAGCGCAATGCGCTGATTGTCGAAGGAAGCGAGGCATGAACGTTTCCTCAAAACCCGCCTCGATCGAGGTCGAAATCCACGGCAATTTCGTCGACGGCCGCGAGATCGAGGCCGGCGACGGCCAGATGCTCGACATCCGCAATCCGGCAACCGGCAACGTGATCGCGCGGATCCCGAATTCGACCACTGAGGACATCGACCGCGCGATGAAAAGCGCGCGCACCGCCTTCGAAGGCAAGGCCTGGGGCGGCACGGATACGCGTTCGCGTGCAAGACTGGTCAATCGCCTCGCGGATGCGTTCGAGGCCAATCTGGATGCGCTGTACCGGCTGGAGACGCTGAACAACGGCCGGCCCGTCAACGAAACCCGCGCGCAGCTGTCGCGGCTGCCGGATTTCTTCCGCTACTTCGCGGGGCTGGCACTGTCGCGCCGCGACGCCGTGATCCCGGTCGAAGGCGCCTATCTGAACTACACCCTGCGCACGCCGATCGGCATCGTCGCCAACTGCACGCCGTTCAATCATCCGCTGATGATCCTGTGCAAATCGCTGGCCGCGGTGCTGGCGAGCGGATGCGTCACCGTGGTCAAGCCGTCGGAATACACGCCGCTGACGACCTTGAAGCTGGCGCAGATCTTCACCGAGGCGGGCCTGCCGCCGGGCGTGTTCAACGTCGTGCTGGGCGTAGGCCAGGGCGCCGGCAAGTGGCTTGCCGAACATCCCGATATCAACAAGCTGGTGCTGACCGGCGGCACCGAGGCCGGCCGGATCGCCGGCGCCGCCGCCGCGAGAGTGTTCGCGCACCAGACCATGGAACTCGGCGGCAAGACGCCGGTGATGGTATTCGACGATTTCGACGTCGACCGCGCCGTCAACTATGCCGCGTTCGGCGCCTTCATCGGCGCGGGCCAGACCTGCGTCTGCGCCTCGCGCCATATCGTGCAGGCATCGATCTACGACGAGTTCGTCGAGAAGCTGAAGGCCAAGACGCAAGGCATTCGCATCGGCGATCCCTTCGATCCTGCGACCCAATTGGGGCCGGTGATCTCGGCGCGGCAGCGCGACCGCGTGCTGGGCTATTCGCGTTTCGGCTGCGAAGACGGTGCGCGGCTGATCACCGGCGGCGGCGCGGCAAAAGTGCCCGGTCATGAGAATGGCTATTTCGTCGAGCCGACGGTGTTCGCCGACGTCACATCCGACATGCGCATCTTCCAGGAGGAAGTGTTCGGCCCCTTCACCTCGGTGACGCCGTTCCAGGACGAGGCCGAGGCGCTCAGGCTCGCCAATAATTCACCGTTCGGGCTGGCGGCGGCGATCCGCACCCGCGATGTCGGCCGCGCCCATCGCCTGGCGTCGGCCGTCAGGGCGGGCATCGTCTGGATCAACGACCATCACCGCCTCGATCCCGCCTCGCCCTGGGGCGGCGTCGATGACTCCGGCATCGGCCGCGAATGCGGCACCGAAAGTTTTGACGATCATTTCAACACCAAGAGCGTGATGGTCGCAACCGGCGACCAGCCGTTCGACTGGTATCGCGACACGGCCAGCCAACGGCGATTGAATTGATGCGAACCGTGCATGGCTGTATTGCGTCGATAGAAGGCCAGCTTCGCTGTTCAAACGATATTTGC
This sequence comes from Bradyrhizobium sp., assembly GCF_049691595.1. Taxonomy (GTDB): domain Bacteria; phylum Pseudomonadota; class Alphaproteobacteria; order Rhizobiales; family Xanthobacteraceae; genus Bradyrhizobium. The sequence continues at coordinate 6,003 of NZ_JBAVNZ010000009.1, read as the reverse complement.
AGCACCTCGAACCCAGGCATCACTTGGGATCAAGTATGCCATTGACGGCCATTCTCCCGGCAGTTGGGCTGTCCTGGGACGCGTGGCTGGTGCGGTGCAATGTCAGCGGATTTGCGCGAGGCGGGTCTGGGCGCGCACGCGCCCAACCCGGTGGCTATCCCTTGCGTCGAAATTTCTGGCTCTGGCGGCTTGTGCGCCGGTCGACGCGGATTTCGCTGCCCCATTAGAGGCGCCTGCCGTCGCTGCAAACGCGGGGGATCTAAGACGGCAACGGATAACCTCGATGTCCATCAAAACCCGTTGGCGCAGTTCTATTTGGGATTTCAACGCACAAACGTCTGACAGCTCCGCGGAATGCGGGACGAACTGGCTGATTGCCGCCTTAAGACGGCCAAGAGAGGTCTCGATAAGGTTCATCATCCCCACCTTTGCTTCGCACAATGTTTATACGTATCCCACGGGGCTCAATAGGAATGCGGCACGACTGTCTGCGGGCCGCCGCGGTAACGGTGCGACGTCGCCGTTTTCGGTGCCATCGCAAAGGCGTTGCCCGCGCTTGTTATCTGCCTGGTAGCATGGGGAATGCTTGTCTTGGGCCCGCCCTGGTACACATGCTGGTCAAGCCGCGGCGCGTACTGCGCCATGCTGGACGCTGTCAGAAATGGCGCAACAAGTACTCCTGCGAGGATGTATTTCATCATCATGATCTTGCTCCGCGTTTCATCATGGACAAGGAAATCACGGAGATCGCTGAGCGCCATGATCCAGATCAAATCAATCAGTCAACAATGCTGGATCAGCTTGGTTCCTTGCAAAAACGGAGGGCGGGTTCAGCCGCCACTCCGCTTGAGACGCACTTCAGGCGATGCTGCAGGCAGGCGTGGTGCGATCAAGCCTTGGCGGTGGCGACATCCTCCAGCCCCCGATTGCGCGGCTCCACGCCCCAGGCCCACACCACCACGATCTGAATGACCACAAGGCCGATCATCAGCCAGATCACGCCCGGCAGCTGGTAGGACGCCATCAGGGCGCCGACGACAAAGGGCGAGACCACGGTCGCGGCTCGTCCGAGCGTGTTGCAGATGCCGTTGGCACGCAACCTGATTTCGGTCGGGAACAGTTCCGGCGTATAGACGCCGAACAGGATCGCGGTCTGGACATAGATCGCGACGATCAGCACGAAGCCGACGCCGAGCACGATCGCCGGATCGGACGCCGCGTCGAAGCGGGCATAGATGTAGCCGCTGACGATGGTTACGATCGACGCGCCGATGATGCTCCAGCGCCGTCCAATCGCGTCGGAGAAATAGGCGCCGAGCGCACAGCCGACCAGCGATCCGACCGACAGCACCAGCGTATAGGCAAGCGAACTGGCGATGGTCAGCCCCTGGCGCAGGAAGAACTGCGGCAGGAAGATCACGAAGCCGAAGATCAATGTATTGATCGTGATCAGTACCCAGGAGCCTACGATCATGCGTTGCAGCAGCGGCGGTCTCAGCATGTCGGATGCGGTGACCTGTGGCGCCGCAGCCGGCACCACCACGGCAGGCAGCGTCCCGCCGCTGGCGGCTTCTTTTTCGATTCCCTGCATCAGCGATTCGGCTTCCGCGGTGCGGCCTTGTGATTCAAGCCAGCGCGGCGATTCGGGAAGATTCTTGCGCAGATACCAGACGACCAGCGAGCCTATGCCGGCGACGATGAACATCGGGCGCCATCCCCAGGCCGGGATGATCAGGTAGCCGAGCAAGGCGGTCACCGGGAAGCCTGCGACCACCAGCAACACCATCATCGACAGCCAGCGCCCGCGGGTCTTCGGCGGAACGAATTCGGTCAGCGTCGAATAGCCGACGACGATTTCGGCACCTAAGCCGAGGCCCTGCACGAAGCGGCAGGCGATCAGTTGATTCATATCCTGGGCGAAGGCCGCCGCCAGCGACGCCAGCCCGAAGATCAGCAGATTGATCTGATAGGTGAAGCGCCGCCCGAGCCTGTCGCCGACAAATCCGGTAATCAGGGCGCCCAGCGTCATGCCGACAAAGGTCAGCGAAATGAATTGCAGGTTTTGCGGAACGGTGGAGAATTTGGTCTGGATCGCCGACGCCAGCACGCCACCGGCGACATAGAGATCGTAGCCGTCGAAAAACATGCCGGCGCCGACCAGCCAGAAAATTCGGTAGTGAAACGACGAGATCGGGAGCCGGTCGAGACGCGCGCCGGCGTTTACTGCGAGAGCCATATCAAGTCCCTCCCCTCGGGAACGAATGCCTGGCCGGTCTTGAATCGCCGGTTGCTTGCGATGGTAGTCAAGACGGCCGGCGAAAGCTACCACCCGCCCACCCGCAACGATGCAAGATAGAACCCAAGGGCGAGGACTCGCCTCCGGCGCTGGCGCGGCAGGTGACTGGTCCGCAGGGAGGGCAAAGCGAAAAGCGCGCCCACCAAACTCACCGACATCCATATTCGAGAATGATGGTGGGCACGGCGCGAAACGCGCCTTTGCCCATTCTATGCGCTCAGTTTTACGCGTTCTTCAGCGCGACGCGAAACTCGGCTTCGGTCCTCGACTTGACCTCGTCCAGCGTGACGCCGTCGGCGAGCTCGATCAGCGCCATGCCGTCCTTGCCGTGCTTGTCGATGGTGAACACGGCGAGATCGGTCACCACCAGGTCGACGACCTTCTCGCCGGTCAGCGGCAGGTTGCACTTCTTCAGAAGTTTCGGGCCGTCCTTGGCCGAGTGCTCCATCACCACGACGACGCGCTTGACGCCGGCGACGAGATCCATCGCGCCGCCCATACCCTTCACCATCTTGCCGGGGATCATCCAGTTGGCGAGGTCGCCGTTCTCGGCCACCTGCATGGCGCCGAGGATCGACAGGTCGATATGCCCGCCGCGCACCATGCCGAAGGATTCGGCACTGGAAAAATAGCTGGTCGACGGCAGTTCGCTGACCGTCTGCTTGCCGGCGTTGATCAGGTCGGCGTCTTCCTCGCCCTCATAGGGAAACGGCCCCATGCCGAGCATGCCGTTCTCGCTCTGCAGGCAGACGTCGATGCCGTCGGGGATGTAGTTGGAGACCAGCGTCGGAATGCCGATGCCGAGATTGACGTAATAGCCGTCGCGCAACTCCTTGGCGGCGCGCGCCGCCATCTGTTCACGGGTCCAGGCCATCAGATTTCTACTCCCGTTGCGGCCGCGGGCGCCCTGGCGGGGCGCGGGCGGGTGTTGCGGAACTCGATGCGCTTCTTGCCGGTGCCGACCTCGATCATGCGCTTGACGAAAATGCCGGGCGTATGGACGTGGTCCGGATTGATCTCGCCGGCCGGCACCAGATGCTCGACCTCGGCGACGGTGATCTTCGCCGCGGTCGCCATCATCGGATTGAAATTGCGCGCGGTCTTGCGATAGACGAGGTTGCCGGCGGTATCGCCCTTCCAGGCGTGCACGATCGCGAGGTCGGCGAACAGCCCGCGCTCCATGATGTATTTCTCGCCGTCGAATTCCTTCACCTCCTTGCCTTCGGCGATCAGCGTGCCGAAGCCGGTCTTGGTGTAGAAGGCCGGAATCCCCGCGCCGCCGGCGCGGATGCGTTCGGCGAGCGTGCCCTGCGGATTGAATTCGAGTTCTAGTTCGCCGGCGAGATATTGCTGCGCGAACAGCTTGTTCTCGCCGACATAGGACGAGATCATCTTCCTGATCTGCCGCGTCTCCAACAGACGGCTGAGCCCGATGCCGTCGACGCCGGCATTGTTGGAGATCACGGTCAGGTTCTTGACCCCGGAGTCGCGGATCGCGTCCGACAAGGTCTCGGCGATGCCGCACAGGCCGAAACCGCCGGACATGATCATCATGCCGTCCTTGAGAATGCCGTCGAGAGCCGATTTGGCGTCGGGGTAGACCTTGTTCATGAAAATATGACCTGATGGAGGGTGCCGCTGACGGGCCGTATTAACAAAGATTATTAGGCGAAATCTTCGCGAGCCGTCAATGACGCGGCATTTGAACGATCGGCTGGCGACCTGCAACCTCTGGATGGCCTTGACGATGGCCTTGAAAGCGTCAAGAAAACCCTTCAAGTTGCGTGGGTTGGCACGGGCTCCCGATGCGCCGCCCGCTTTTCAACGGTGACCCGACAACATCAACCGAAATCGTTTCCAGCAAGAGTTGGATCTGACCAGACCCGGATGTGTCATTGACGATGGCCAAGGGAATGAAGCGTCTGGGAATGCCGGTTGCGGCGTTGCTTGGTGCCGTGCTGATCGGCCTGATCGCGACGTCGTGGCTGCTGAACCGCGACGCCTTGCAGCGGGCGGTGGAAGCGCAAATCCGCGCCGTCACCGGGCTTGATCTGGTGATCAACGGCCCGACCGACGTTTCGTTGTTTCCCGGAAGCTACGTCTCCTTTCACGACGTCGGGCTGAAAGGCGGCGGCATGAACGACCCCGCGCTTCGGGTCGACGTGCTGACGGCGAATTTGCGGCTGCTGCCGCTGTTGCTGCGGCGCTTCGAGATCGCCGACGTCATGATGCTGCGCCCGCATATCCGCGTCGTCCGCGACCGCGATGGCGAAAGCAACTGGACGCCGTTCGTCGAGACCATCGCGCGCACCATGAAGCCCGGCGCCGAAAACCAGGTGTCGTTCTCGGAAATCAGAATCCAGGACGGCGAGCTCACCTATCAGGATGCGGCCAACCGCGTCTCCGAAAAGCTCGGCGATATCGACCTCTCTTTGGCATGGCCTTCGATCTCGCGGTCGTTCGCCGCGACCGGGCAATTCGACTGGCGCGGCGAGCGCGTCGACGGCTCTATCAGCGCCGGCGACTTCGTCGCCCTGCTGTCCGGCGAGCGCTCCGGGTTGAAGGCCCGGCTGGCCAGCGCGCCGCTGAAACTGGCCTTTGACGGCACCGTCGCCAATCGCACCAGCCTGATGATGGAAGGCACCGCGACGATCGACAGCGTATCGCTGCGCAATGCCCTGCGATGGACCGGACAGGCCCCGCCGGGCAGCGGCGGTTTCGGCCGCTTTGCGCTCAAGGCGCGCGCCAATGTGGTCGGCGCTTCCGTCGCACTGACCAATGTGAATGTCGAACTCGACGGCAATGTCGCCGAGGGCGTGATGACCTTCGCCAACAACGGCCGCCAGACCCTGCAGGCGACCCTGGCGGCCGGCGCGCTGGATTTCACCCCCTATATTTCCACCTTCCGCCTGCTCGCCAGCGGCGCGCGCGACTGGAACCGGCAGCTGTTCGATCTGACGTCGCTGTCGACGACGGACCTCGACATGCGCCTGTCGGCGGCGCGGGTGACGGTCGGCCCGACGACGCTTGGCCGCACCGCGTTCGGCGCCAATTTGCGCGGCGGTGCGCTGGCGCTGAGCGTGGGCGAGGCGCAGGTCTATGGCGGCATCGCCAAGGGCTCGTTCGGGATCGCGCGCTCGGACGCCATCGCCGACGTCAAGGCGCAATTCCAGTTCATCGACGTCGACCTGCAGGCCTGCGCCAGCGAATTGTTCGGCATCAGCAAGTTGTCCGGCCGCGGCAATCTCAACGTCGCGCTGATGGCCTCCGGCGCCAGCCCGTTCGCGCTGGCGCAATCGCTCGACGGCACCGCGACGCTGACCGGCCATGACGGCGCGATCTCCGGCTTCAATGTCGAGCAGCTGTTGAAGCGGCTGGAGCGCCGGCCGTTGTCCGGCGGCGGCAATTTTCGCTCGGGCTCAACGCCCTACGACAATCTGACCGTCTCGGTGAAATTCAACGAGGGCATCGCCACCGCCGAGGACGTCCGCGTCGATGGACCGACGACACGCCTGACCTTGACCGGCACCGCCTCGGTGCCGGCGCGCGAATACGACCTCAAGGGCGTCGCCAGCCTGACCTCGGCGCCGACTGGCGGCGCCGGCTTCGATCTGCCCTTCGTGGTGCAGGGCCCATGGGACGACCCGCTGGTGTTTCCGGATCCGGAAAGCCTGATTCGCCGCTCGCCGGGGGCCGCGCCCTTGCTC
>NZ_JBAVNZ010000008.1:0-12897 GCF_049691595.1 Bradyrhizobium sp. | reverse complement strand
GTCGCAGGCGGCGCCGCCGGAACCGAAAGCGGCGGTCGCCGCCAAGCCCGTCGCCTCGCCGAAGCCGGCCGCGCACGCTCCAGTCGGCCGCCCGACGAAGCCGCCTGCGGTACCGCCGTTGGCCCCGCTTGGACGCCGCGAGCGTTCGCTTCTCTCACGTGGCAAAAAAGACATCGACGCCCGCATCGACCTCCACGGCATGACGCAAACGCGCGCCCATCGAGCGCTGTTCGGATTCCTGCAACGCGCTCACGGTGATGGCCTGACCTTCGTGCTTGTCATCACCGGCAAGGGGAAAGCGGGCGGCGCGGAATCGGAGCGCGGCATCCTGCGCCGCCAGGTGCCGCAATGGCTGGGCCTGCCGGAATTCCGCTCGCTGGTGGTCGGGTTCGAGGAAGCCCATATCGGCCACGGCGGCGAGGGCGCGCTTTACGTGCGCGTGCGCCGGTCGAGATCGTAGCTCAGAACGGCCGCACGATTCCGACGCGGGGGATCAGCGTGACGATCCAGCCGAACACCGTCGTCCTGCGATCATGCGCCGGGATCAACGGCACGGTTTGCGAGGCAGGCAGCATCTTCACCGCGTGCAGGATCAGGAACAGGCAGGCCGCCCAGTTGGAAATCCACCGCGAATAGTCGAACACCATTGCGAACAAGACGAGGTAAGCCGCGCTGACGAGCACGACCGCCGCGATGACGATGCGGCGGTGAATGTCGCTCGAAAGCACGGCGATCGAGCGCGCAAAAAATCGCCATACCGGGGAATGCAGCCCGATCAGCAGGGCGAACACCGGCAGACCCAGAAGGTTTGACGGCATGCGGTCCCAGGTATCGCGGATTTCCTGGGAAAGCGGCTGATACCATATATAGGCAAAGCTGTGGATGTAACGCGGCAGGTCTTCCCGCGAGGGGTCGGCAATGCGGCTCTGCGCATGCGCGACGAATTCGGCCGGCGGCACCGCCATCGTTCCAAGGAATTGGGCGGCGAGGAACAGCAGGCCGACGGCCAGCGCCGCAACCACGCCGACGACTGCATTCCGCCGTGTCAGGCCCTGGACCAGGTAATGGCGCAGCACCACGATGGCCGCGATGGTCGGCACATACATCAGGAAATGGATGTGGTGAATCAGGATCAGGAGCATCGACGCCAACGCCGCGGCTATGACGAACGCGACCGAGCGCGCCGGCAATAGCAGCAGGGCGAGGGCGACCGCGCAGCCGTAGATATCGAAGTGCCCGAGCGTATAGATGAAGTTCTTGAGAAAGAACGGCGAGCCGGCCATCAGGACGAACAGCGGCAAGTTGGCGGCGTCGAGGCCGAAGGTTCGCCGGAACAGTTTTACGAACAGACCGGCGGTGATCAGCCATGCGGCGCCGCCGAGCGCGAATACCAGCCACACCGGCACCTTGTCGGTGAACAACGCCACCAAGGCGCCGATCAGCGCACGCTTGGTGAAGCCGAAATGATAATCGACCAGCAGATGGATGTAGGGGACGTAGGGCTGAAGCGTGATCTTATACAGGAACACCCCGATCAGCACGGCGGCATTGACGCCAAGCATCAATCGCCAGGGGTTTTCCCACGCACGCGAATTCATTCAGCCCCCGAAAGACCAGATCGGGCGCGATTATCACACGACGGAGGCGCGGCACGCAACGCGCGTGGCTGGTGAACCCAGGCGGAGTTACAGGATGAACCGGCTCAGATCGGCGTTCCTGGCGAGGTCGCCGACGTGCTTCTCCACGTAATCGGCGTCGACCCGGACGGTCTCGCCATGACGATCCGGCGCGGCGAAGGAAATCTCGTCGAGCACCCGCTCCATCACGGTCTGCAGCCGCCGCGCGCCGATATTTTCAACCGATGAATTGACGGCGACCGCCACGTCCGCCAGCGCATCGACGGCGTCGTCGGTGATGTCGAGCGTCACCCCCTCGGTCTTCATCAGCGCGACATATTGCTTGATCAGCGACGCCTCGGGCTCGGTCAGGATGCGGCGCAGGTCGTCGCGCGTCAGCGCGTCGAGCTCGACGCGGATCGGCAACCGGCCCTGCAATTCCGGCAGCAGATCCGACGGTTTCGCGATATGGAAGGCGCCGGATGCGATGAACAGGATGTGGTCGGTTTTGACCGCGCCATGCTTGGTCGACACCGTGGTGCCTTCGATCAGCGGCAGCAGGTCGCGCTGCACGCCCTCGCGCGAGACGTCGCCGCCAACGCGGCCGTCGCGCACGCAGATCTTGTCGATCTCGTCGAGGAACACGATGCCGCTGTTCTCGACCGCGTGGATCGCTTCCTGCACCAGTTGGTCGCTGTCCAGGAGCTTGTCGGATTCCTCGTTGACGAGGATTTCGTGCGACCCCTCCACCGTCAGGCGGCGGGTCTTGGTCCGTCCGCCCAATTTGCCGAAAATGTCGCCGATCGAGATCGCGCCCATCTGCGCGCCCGGCAGGCCCGGAATTTCGAACATCGGCATGCCGCCGGAAGATTGCGTCTCGATCTCGATTTCCTTGTCGTTGAGTTCGCCGGCGCGCAGTTTCTTCCGGAACGAATCCCGCGTCGCGGGGCTGGAGGCGGGTCCGACCAGGGCGTCGAGCACGCGGTCTTCGGCCGCGAGCTGCGCGCGGGCCTGCACGTCCTTGCGCTTGCGCTCGCGTACCTGCGCGATCGCGACCTCGACCAGATCGCGGATGATCTGCTCGACGTCACGGCCGACGTAACCGACCTCGGTGAATTTCGTGGCTTCGACCTTGATGAAGGGGGCGCCGGCGAGTTTCGCCAGTCGCCGCGCGATCTCGGTCTTGCCGACGCCGGTCGGCCCGATCATCAAAATGTTCTTCGGCAGCACTTCCTCGCGCAAGCTGCCGGTGAGCTGCAGCCGCCGCCAGCGGTTACGCAGCGCGATGGATACGGCGCGCTTGGCGTCGGCCTGGCCGACGATGAAACGGTCGAGTTCGGAGACGATTTCGCGGGGGGAGAAGTCGGTCATCGGTAGCGTGCCATCGGGAATGCTGTCCTATCGCGGGTTTCGTGCAGTCTGGAAACCGGCTTCCGTCATGCTGGTGAGACTGTCGGTGGGAGCCGACGGGAGATCGCGGATGGTGCAACGCCAAGAATTCCGGCACGGAGCGGTCGCCAGCCGGCGCTAAGCAACAGGACGAACGCGCCGAGCGTCAACAGCGTGAGCGGAGTTGTCACATCGGATAGGCCCGCCTGGCGGATCAGCGTCCAGAAAGCAGCCCCGGCATATAACAGGCCGGATACCAGCATCGCGCGGCGATCGATAAGGACTGCGACAAGGCTCAATGCCAAGAACACAGCCATGATGGCGACAGCCGATCCGGAGGTGAGTTGGTGAGAGACATCGAACATTCCATCGATCAGGGAGTGAACGATCAACGGCGCCGCAAGCAGATGAAGCCAAAAGGCGATATCAGCTCGTCGCGTCAGGCGGTCCGGATCGGCGATATCGAACCGCATCGCCAACCCGAAAATCGCGAGACCACAGGCGAAAATGGTGATGCTGCGCGCAACGTGCGATAAATCCGGAGCCAGTCCGTAAACCAGCCCAACCATCGTCCCGGTCAACGCCCCGCAACCTGCGGCGACGGTGATAGGCACCCGAAAACGCCAATAGTGCAGCGCTGTCAGCAGCACAGTAAGGAAAGCGGCGGCTGCCAACATTGTAGGCTGGCTCGGATCGATGCCGAACATGCCCGTAGCACTCAGTGGATAGCTGTTTGGCCTTGTAGCCGCTCCCAGAAGCATTCCCGCACCTGCAAATATGGCAACCGCGAACACGATCAGGAGAACGATGCTTGGCAACGCCATGCGCCGCTGCCGGGTAAAGAACTCGGCAAGCAGCCATGCCGTGGCGGCAATGGCGGCCCACATCGAAAGCTTGCCGCCGGACTGCTGGGCAAGATATCCGATGGCACTGATGAACATGGCAAGGCCGATGGTGACGAAGACGTCGCTGAAGCCACTGATGAAGCGAAGCTGCTCGTCGTCGGGGGAAGCGGGCAGTTCGAGCGGGTCCTGAGCGAGTTCGATTGCGCGCAAGCGTGCGGCCTGTTCGGCCGTGATGATGCCCTGCTGGACGGCCTTGGTCAGAGTTTCATTTGCAATCATCGGCATTGTTCCAGAAGTTAGGTAAGTCCGATCAGCGCCAAGGCAAGCCGTCCGACCAACGCGCATTCAGATGATCGGCGGCCCCGCCTGCCATTGCCTGGTCGCCTCGAAGGGGTGGATCAGCATGATGATGTTCAGGGTAAGATTGTCGCGAATGTGGAGCGCCATTGTGAGCTCGAACAGCAGCGCAAGCGCGATTGTCGCCGCGATCGGCAGCGTTCTTGCCAGCAGGAAGCCGCCGATCATGGCCAGCGTATCGGAGATCGAGTTGATGATGGTGTCGCCGAAATAATCCAGCGAGATGGTGCCGGCGCGGTAGCGTTCGATGATCCAGCTGGAATTCTCGACCAGCTCCCAGCCGCCCTCCACCACCATGGCGAGGATCAGGCGGCCGGGCCAGACCAGCCGCGGGAACAGCAAGAAGGTCGCGCCGTAAAACAGCAAGCCGTGGAGGATGTGCGACAGCGTGTACCAGTCGGCGATGTGCTGCGAATTCTCCGAGCTTTGCACCACGCCGTGCCAGAGCTTTACATAGCCGCAAGCACATATCGGCAGCCGCCCCATCGCGAGCAGGATCGAGGCTTGAACGGCCAACAGGCCCGCCGCGATCAACAGCCAGTGCACGGTCGAAAAACCGCTGGCGACCGGAGTCCTGTCGGCGGCGCTGCCGGCGGTCATGCGTTGCGAACCATCATCAGCCGCCCAGGGTTTCGATCGTGACGTTGCGATTGGTATAGACGCAAATATCGGCGGCGATATCCAGCGCCCGTCGAACGATGGTCTCGGCGTCCTTGTCGCTGTCGACCAGCGCGCGGGCAGCCGCGAGCGCGTAGTTGCCGCCGGAGCCGATCGCCATCACGCCGGCCTCCGGTTCCAGCACGTCGCCGGTGCCGGTCAGGACCAGCGACACGTCCTTGTCGGCGACGATCATCATCGCCTCGAGCCGGCGCAGATAGCGGTCGGTTCGCCAGTCCTTGGCCAATTCGACTGCCGCCCGGGTCAATTGGCCGGGATATTGCTCCAGCTTGCTCTCCAGTCGCTCGAACAGGGTGAAGGCGTCGGCGGTTGCGCCGGCAAAGCCGCCGATCACGTCGCCCTTGCCGATTTTGCGGACCTTTTTGGCGTTGGCTTTGATCACGGTCTGCCCGATCGAGACCTGCCCGTCGCCGCCGATCACCACCTTGCCGCCCTTGCGGACCGTCAAAATCGTGGTGCCGTGCCAGACCGGCGGCTCATTTTGGGATGCTTGCATGAGAGATCCTCGCGTCCGGCCAGATTTAGGACTTTGCGCGCGGGGTTACAATCGCGCGATTGCGCGCCTGATTCCGGTCACCATAGCTGGAAGTTCAGCCTCCAGGACACCATCCCGCAGTAGCGAAGGCGACATCGACCTGTTAGAAGGGCCGCGTTTTCGACCGGGGATCGGTCAAAGGAAAGCACTTTTCATGCGCACGGCGACCATCAAGCGCCAGACCAGGGAGACCGACATCGAGGTAGCGATCAACCTCGATGGGACCGGCGCATCCAGGGTTTCGACCGGTATCGGCTTCTTCGACCATATGCTCGACCTGCTGGCCCGGCATTCGCGCATCGACATCACGGTGAAGGCGGACGGCGATCTCCATGTCGATCACCATCACACCACCGAAGACGTCGGGATCGCGCTCGGTCAGGCCGTGAAAGCGGCGCTCGGCACCATGGCCGGCATCACCCGCTATGCCTCGATCCATATGCCGATGGACGAGACGCTGTCGCGCGTCGTGATCGACATTTCAGGACGGCCGGTATTGGTGTTCAAGGTCGATTTTCCACGTGACAAGGTCGGCCAATTCGACACCGAGCTGGTGCGCGAATGGTTCAACGCTTTTGCGACAAACGCCGGCGTGACTTTGCACGTCGAGACCCTATATGGCGATAACAGCCATCATATCGCCGAATCCTGCTTCAAGGGTCTGGCCAGGGCGCTTCGTACCGCGGTCGAGATCGATCCGCGCGCTGCGGGCGAAGTGCCGTCTACCAAGGGTCGGCTTGGCGGCTGACCTCTCGTTCGTGTGACGGAGAGTGACGATGCCGGTCTACACAGTTCATGCCCCCGTAACCGGCGGCGCCGATCTCGCGGCGACCGATAAGTTCACGTTCGTGCGCGACGGCTTCCATTTCTGGGCGGCGGCGCTGAGCGTGATCTGGCTCGCCTGGCATCGGCTGTGGCTGGCGCTGATCGGCTGGATTGTCGTGAGCGTGGTGGTCCAGCTCGGAATGGCGGCGCTGGGTGCCGGATGGGCCGCGATCGTGATCGCGGATCTGCTCATCGCGCTCTTGATGGGATTTGAAGCCGCCAGCCTGCGGCGCTGGACGCTGTCGCGGCGAAAATGGCGCCAGCTCGACATCGTCGTCGCCGACGACGAGGAGGCAGCCGAGCGGCGCTTCTTCGATCGCTGGACCGCCATCCAGCGCGGTCTTGTCAACGACCAATATTCGGTCGATCGCGGCGCGCCGCCGCCGACCCGGAATATTCCGGGCCAGCCGTTTTCGAAGCCGCCCCCGCCCCCGCCGCTGCCGCAGGGCGAAATCATCGGACTGTTTCCGGAGCCGGGAGGGTCGCGATGAGCGTTGCGATCATCGATTACGGCTCCGGCAATCTGCACTCGGCGGCAAAAGCCTTCGAGCGCGCGGCGCGGAGCATGGAGAATCCGCAGAACATCATGGTGACGCGCGATCCTGAAGCGGTGTTTCGCGCCGATCGGATCGTGCTGCCCGGCGTCGGCGCCTTCGCCGACTGCCGCAGGGGTCTCGACGCGCTCGACGGCATGCTCGAGGCGCTGACGGAGGCGGTGCGGGTCAAGGCGCGGCCGTTCTTCGGCATCTGCGTCGGCATGCAATTGATGGCGACGCGCGGCAAGGAGCATGTCACCACGGAAGGCTTCAACTGGATCGAAGGCGATGTGGAAAAGATCTCGCCTGGTGAGGAGAATCTGAAGATCCCTCACATGGGCTGGAATACGCTCGATATGGTCCGCGAGCATCCGGTGCTGGAGCGCCTGGCCCTCGGGCCGAACGGCCGCCACGCCTATTTCGTGCATTCCTACCACCTCAACGCCGCCAACGAGGCGGATGTGCTGGCGCGCGCAGACTATGGCGGCCCGGTGACGGCGATCGTCGGCAAGGACACCGCGGTCGGCACCCAGTTCCACCCGGAAAAGAGCCAGCGCTTCGGACTGGCGCTGATTTCGAATTTCCTGAAGTGGAAGCCGTGATCCTCTTTCCCGCGGTCGATCTGAAGGACGGCAAGTGCGTGCGCCTCGAACAAGGCGACATGGCGCGCGCCACCGTGTTCAGCCTCGATCCGGCGGCGCAGGCGCGTGCCTTCGCCGGCCAGGGCTTCGAGTATCTGCATGTGGTCGATCTCGACGGCGCCTTTGCCGGCAAGCCGATCAACGCGCATGCCGTCGAAGCGATGCTGAGCGCCGTCACCGTGCCGGTGCAGCTCGGCGGCGGCATTCGCGATCTCGCGACGGTGGAAGCCTGGCTCGCCAAGGGCATCGCGCGCGTCATCATCGGCACCGCGGCGGTGCGCGATCCCGCGCTGGTCAAGGCTGCTGCGAAAAAGTTTCCGGGCCGCGTCGCGGTCGGGCTCGACGCGCGCGACGGCAAGGTCGCGGTCGAAGGCTGGGCGGAAACCTCGCGGGTCACCGCGCTCGAAATCGCGCAGCGTTTCCAGGATGCCGGCGTCGCCGCCATCATCTTCACCGACATTGCGCGCGATGGCCTGCTGCAAGGACTCAATCTCGATGCCACGATCGCGCTGGCCGAACGCATCTCGATCCCCGTGATTGCCTCCGGCGGCCTGGCCTCGATCGAGGATGTGAAGGCGATGCTGGAGCCGCGCGCCAGGAAACTCGCGGGCGCGATCGCCGGCCGTGCGCTCTATGACGGCCGGCTCGATCCCGCAGCCGCGCTCGCGCTGATCCGCAGCGCACGCGCCGCGGCCTAGGAGACAAAATGTTCAAGGTTCGCGTGATCCCCTGTCTCGACGTCAAGGACGGAAGGGTGGTCAAGGGCGTCAATTTCGTCGACCTGCGCGATGCCGGCGACCCGGTCGAAGCGGCCATCGCCTATGACGCCGCTGGCGCCGACGAGCTCTGCTTTCTCGACATCACCGCGACCCATGAAAACCGCGGCATCATGCTGGACGTGGTGCGGCGAACCGCGGAAGCCTGCTTCATGCCGCTGACCGTCGGCGGCGGGGTGCGCACCGTCGACGATATCAAGACGCTGCTGCGCTCCGGCGCCGACAAGGTCTCGATCAACAGCGCCGCGGTGAGCCGGCGGGAGTTCGTCAAGGAAGCGGCGGAGAAATTTGGCGAGCAATGCATCGTGGTCGCGATCGACGCCAAGCGCGTCAAGCGCGGGGGTGGCTCGGACCGCTGGGAAATCTTCACCCATGGCGGGCGCAACTCGACCGGAATCGACGCCATCGAATATGCCCGGCAAGTGGTCTCGCTCGGGGCCGGCGAAATCCTGCTGACATCGATGGACCGGGACGGGACCCGGCAGGGGTTCGACCTGCCGCTGACGCAGGCGATTGCCGACAGTGTCCCTGTACCGGTCATCGCGTCGGGGGGTGTCGGCAATCTCGATCACCTCGTGGACGGCATCCGCCAGGGCCATGCCACCGCGGTGCTGGCGGCCTCGATCTTCCACTTCGGGGAATTTACCATACGGCAAGCCAAGGACCACATGACGCGCGCCGGGCTGCCGATGCGGCTCGATCCATGACGACTCCCTGTCACAAAAGTGCTAAGTTCCGGCATTGGGATAACGCCCGCCCTGGCGGGCCGCACGTGTTTTGAGTCGAGTCGATGCCGCGTTTCACCGTTCATGATCTGGCCGCCACCATCGATGCCCGCGCGGCATCGGGCGGAGAGGCGTCCTATACCCGCAAGCTGCTCGACAAGGGCGCGGAACACTGCGCCAAGAAACTGGGCGAAGAAGCGGTCGAGACCGTGATCGCGGCGATCGAGAACAATCGCGACCACCTCATTGCCGAAAGCGCGGATCTGCTGTTTCACCTGCTGGTGCTCTTGAAGTCGCGCGGCGTGAAGCTCGAGGATGTCGAGGCTGCGCTGGCGCAGCGCACGGCGATGACCGGACTGGAAGAGAAAGCCGCGCGCAAGCGCGATTGATGCGAAGAGGCGGCGCTGATGGATATTCGGGCACCGGAGCAGCAATACAATCCCTATCGGGTGTTTTCGCGCGAGCAGTGGGCGCGGCTGCGCGACGATACGCCGATGACGCTGGAGCCAGGCGAGTTCGAGCGGCTGCGTTCGCTGCATGACCGCCTCGACATGAGAGAGGTCGAGGAGATCTATCTGCCGCTGTCGCGGCTGTTGTCGATCTATGTCGATGCGACCCACCGGCTCTATCAGGCACAACGTCAATTCCTCGGCATCCGGGATCGCAAGATGCCCTACATCATCGGCGTCGCCGGATCGGTCGCGGGCGGCAAATCGACCACCGCGCGCGTGCTGCAAGCGCTGCTGGCGCGCTGGTCGCCGCGGCCGAAGGTCGATCTGGTGACGACCGACGGTTTTCTGTTTCCCAACGCCGTGCTCGAACGTCAGGGGCTGATGCAGAAAAAGGGCTTTCCGGAAAGCTATGACCTGCCGACCTTGCTGGCGTTCCTCAGCGACATCAAGGCTGGACGACGGCCGGTGCGCGCGCCGGTCTACTCGCACCTCACCTACGACATCGTTCCGAACGAGTGGATCGAGGTCGATCACCCGGACATCCTGATCGTCGAAGGCGTCAACGTGCTGCAGACCGGCCGCTTGCCGCGCGACGGCAAGGCCGTGCCGGTGGTCTCCGATTTCTTCGATTTTTCGGTTTATATCGACGCCGAAGAGCCGGTGCTGCGCGAATGGTATGTGCGTCGCTTCCTCGCCTTGCGCGATACCGCGTTCCACGATCCGAGGTCCTACTTCCATCGCTACGCGCCATTGTCCGACGAGGAGGCGACCGCCACCGCGCTGGCGATCTGGGAGCGCACCAACCGCGCCAATCTCGAGGACAACATCCTGCCGACCCGGCCGCGCGCGACCTTGATTCTCAAGAAGGGCGCCGATCATGTGGTGGAAACGGTGGCGCTGCGGCGGCTCTGAAATCGGCGGCTCTGAAATCAGATTGGGGCGGAAGCGCCGGCGGGGGCACGGCTGCGCGGGCCGCTCAGGCGGCAATATGCCACGCCGCCGCGAGGCCGGCGAGCGCCTCGGTGAGTTTTTCGCGATCGAGCGGCTTGATCAGAAAGCCGTTCATGCCGGCCTCGAAGCAGGCATATCGATCTTCCACCATGGTATTGGCGGTGAGTGCGAGGATCGGCGTCTGACGGCCGGGCTGGCCGGCCTCCAGGCCGCGGATGCGCCTGGCGGCTTCGATGCCGTTGAGCTGCGGCATCTGGACGTCCATCAGGATCAGATCATAGGGCGCGTCGGCGGAATTCGCCGACAGCCAGGACTCCAGCGCCTGTTCGCCATTGGTGGTGATGACGGCATGATGCCCGAGCCGGCTGAGCAGCGAGCGCATCAACAGCGCGTTGATCTCATTGTCCTCGGCGACCAGGATCGAAAGCCCCTTGCTCGACGGCATTGCCGGCTTCTCTTCAGGGTCGGCCGGTTCGACCGGGCATTCGCCGGCAAGGCTCGGCGCGGCGATCTCCGGCGCGGCGGTGAGGCGGGCGGCGAGCGAGGCCGCGCGCAACGGTTTGACCAGATAGCCGGTGAAGGCGGAAGCCGCGGAAGGTTGCAGCTCCTGCCGCGTCGCCGGCGTGAACAGCACAATCCGCTGCGTGGCGTGGGGGCGGGCGGCCTCGCCGAGCGCCTCGAGGTCCGCCGCGCCGATGGCGTGATCGATCAGGACAGCGTGCCAGGCCCGCTCGGGCAGCAGCGCTTGCGCCACCGCGGCATCCGAAACCATGCAGGTCCGGGCGCCCCAGCGCTGCAGCCGCCGCGCGATCAGCGAAGCCTCGATGCTCTGCGGCGCAATCAGCATGATCGACTGGCCGGAGAGATCGGGTGCGGCGAAAACCCCTTGCGCGTTACCGTCGGAGGCGGGTAGCGGGACAGACACTTCGAAGGTCGAACCGACGTCGAGCTGGCTTTCCAGTGCGATGCGGCCGCCCATGCGTTTGACGATACGTTCGCTGATGCTCAAGCCGAGCCCGGTGCCGCCATAGCTCTGCGCGATACGGTCATCGGCCTGTTCGAACTCGCGGAAAATCCGGCTCTGCGCCTCGGGCGCGATGCCGATACCGGTGTCGCGCACCAGGAAGCTGATCTCGTTCGGCCAGATCCCGGGCTCGACAATCAGCGCGACGCCGCCGGCCGAGGTGAACTTGATGGCGTTGCCGGCGAGATTGAGCAGCACCTGGCGCAGCCGCGCCGCGTCGCCGATCACCTCGATCGGCAGCCGCTCGTCGACATAGGCGGCGACCTCGATTTTCTTGGCCTGCGCCCGCAGCGCCAGCAATTCGGTGACGTCCTCGATCAATCCGGACAGCGCGAACGGACGATGTTCGAGATCGATCTTGCCGGCCTCGATCTTGGAATAGTCCAGCAGTTCCTCGATCAGCGACAGCAGCGCATCGCCGGAGGTTTTCACCGCCCTCGCGTAGGTGATCTGCTCGGGCGTCAGCGGCGTATCCAGAAGCAGCCCGCTCATGCCGATGATGCCGTTCAGAGGGGTGCGAATCTCGTGGCTCGCCATCGCAAGAAACCGCGACTTGGCGCGGTTGGCGGCGTCCGCCATATCGCGCGCCTCGGCCAGCGCGCGTTCGCTCTCGGTGCGGTCGGTGACGTCGCGGCCGACGCTTTGCATCTCGGCGGGGCTGCCGGCGTCATTGCGGAGGAGGCCTTCGCGCCACGCGATCCAGCGCGGCCCGAGCCGGCTCGCGATCTTCTGGTCGTGAATGCGCGTGCCGTTCGCTTCGAGCGCGACGTCACCCTGCTCGAGCACGGCAAGCGTCGCGTGGCTGCCGATCACGGCGCTGCGCGGCAGCTCGGCCAGTTCGCAATAGGCGTCGTTGGCGAAGGTGATGCGGCCGTCGGCGTCGCGCAGCACGATCAGGTCGGCTTGCGATTCGAACAGGCTGCGGGCGCGCTGCTCGGCCTCCTGCAGTTCCCAGTTGCGATCGGCCAGCGCCTCATTGTGCAGGGCGATCTTGCGCAATTTCCGGCGCATCAGGCGCAGCCGCAGGCTCAGGGTCGCCAGCGCGACGCAGGCGATCGCGAACAGGAAGCTTGCGCCGATCGCAAAGGCGTGCGGGTCATAGCCGGAACCTTCGGACCGGCTTCCGGATATGAATCCATAGGCGCCGCCGAAGGCGGCGGAGAAGATCATGAGCGAACGCACGCCAAAGGTGATCCATGGGTGACGGCGCCCGAAGCGCCGCAAGAAAACCTTGATCCGGAACGTCCGCACCATCGCCAATGATCCCGATTGCTTGCTCGAATTGAGGCGGCCCGACTCGCATGGTGATTCGACACACGATGCGGCGGCGACCTTGCAAAGTGCTTGAGGCTGGTCTTGGTCGCGCACGGCGATGAGAACAGGGTTAATGAAGCGTTTACGCGGCACGGCCCCGGCTTCAGATGCGCGCCCGCCATCCCGCGGCGCGATGCGCCCGGGTCGTGCCTGGATTTTTTCGCCCTTCAAATCGGAGGGCGCAGGGAAAGCCGGGTGCGCGCTGCACCCGCGGTCTCGTGTGCAAAGTGCAC
>NZ_JBAVNZ010000007.1:0-7604 GCF_049691595.1 Bradyrhizobium sp. | reverse complement strand
GACGTGCACCGCACTGCATCATTCGTGGCGGACCGGTTGCGGGAATTCGGCTGCGACGAGGTGGCGACGGGTCTCGGCCAAACCGGCGTCGTCGGCGTCATCAAGGGCCGCAAGGCCGCCGGCAAGGGCGACCTCAGGGTGATCGGGCTGCGCGCCGACATGGATGCGCTGCCGATCGAGGAGGACACCGATCTTCCCTACGCCTCCAGGACGCCCGGCAAGATGCACGCCTGCGGCCATGACGGCCACACCGCGATGCTGCTCGGCGCCGCCCGCTATCTCGCCGAGACGAGGAATTTCGCCGGCCAGGCGGTCGTGATCTTCCAGCCGGCGGAAGAGGGCGGCGCCGGCGCCGCCGCCATGATCAAGGACGGGCTGATGGATCGTTTCGGCATCGAGCAGGTCTACGGCATGCATAACGGTCCGGGCATTCCGGTCGGCTCGTTCGCGATCCGGCCC
Source organism: Bradyrhizobium sp. (assembly GCF_049691595.1). GTDB lineage: Bacteria > Pseudomonadota > Alphaproteobacteria > Rhizobiales > Xanthobacteraceae > Bradyrhizobium. Next base: position 7,145 of record NZ_JBAVNZ010000007.1, on the reverse strand, counting down.
GGTCCGATCATGGCCGCCACCGACTCGATCGACATCCGGATCGAGGGGCTGGGGGGTCACGCCGCGCGGCCGCACAAATGCATCGACTCCGTCCTGGTCGGCGCGCAGCTGGTCACAGCTTTGCAATCGATCGTGTCGCGCACCGTCGATCCCTTGGATTCCGCTGTCATCTCGATGTGCGAATTCCACGCCGGCAATGCCCGCAACGTGATCCCGCAGACCGCCGAGCTCAAGGGCACCGTCCGTACCCTGACCTCGGAAGTGCGGGAGATGGTCGAGAAGCGCGTGCGCGAGGTGGTCGCGGGCGTGGCGCAGATGACCGGCGCCAAAATCGATCTGGTCTATGAGCGCGGCTATCCCGTCACCGTCAACCACGCGTCGCAGACCGACGTCGCGGCCGAGGTCGCCAGGCAAGTGGCCGGTGAGGCCAACGTTCACGAGATGCCGCCGCTGATGGGCGCGGAGGATTTCGCCTACATGCTGGAGTCAAGGCCCGGCGCGTTCATCTTCTGCGGCAATGGCGACAGTGCGGGCCTGCATCACCCCGCCTATAATTTCAATGACGAGGCCATCGTCTACGGCACCTCGTACTGGATCAAGCTGGTCGAGAACACGCTGGCGGCGTGACCGGAATCCGTCGCGAAAAGAAAAAGCTCGCGTGGCGAAGGCTCAGGCTGCGCGCGGTGATTTCCGCAGCAGGTCGGCTGCGATCTTCAAGTCCTCGACGAAGCGTTGATATTCGCGCGCCTTGGCTTCGGCGTCGGGCAATCGCAACAGATAGGACGGATGCACCGTCACCAGCGCCCGGGTGCCGTCGTCGAGCGCGATCGGGCGTCCGCGGTTCCGGTTGATCGGCGTGATTTTTCCGAGCACGCTTTGGGCTGCGGTCGCGCCCATCGCCACCACCAGCTTGGGCTTGATCGCGGCCAGCTCGCGTTCGTACCACTGGCGGCAAGCCTTGATCTCGAGCGTAGTCGGCTTCTGGTGCAACCGGACCTTTCCGCGCGGCACGAACTTGAAATGCTTCACCGCGTTGGTGACGTAGACCTTGTTGCGGTCGATGCCGGCGTCTTCCAGCGCGCGGTCCAGCATTTGCCCGGCCGGCCCGACGAACGGCTTGCCGGCGAGGTCTTCCTTGTCGCCGGGCTGCTCGCCGACCAGCATGAGCCGGGCGGTTTGCGGGCCTTCGCCGAACACGGTCTGGGTCGCATCCTTCCACAGCGGGCAGGCGCGGCATCGGGCCGCTTCCGCGCGCAGCGTTGCGATGGCGTCGGGAGCGGCGGGTTTGCGGCTCATGAGCAGTTCCGGCCTTTCTGGCGATTTATGTGGTGCCGGCGTCATACCGCCGCCAGGTTTCCTCCAGCCGGTCTTCGGCCGGCGCTTCGGCTATGCCCGGCGTGATCGAGATGGCATGACCGTTCCAATGCGCGCAGACGTCAGGCGTCAGGATCGACCAGGGCATGTCGGCGAAGCGGCGGGCGAAGAACGGCGCGGCCAATTCGACGATGTGATGCTCCGGCTCGAACCAGGCGACGTAGTGCGATTTTGGCTCGCGGCCGACCTCGCGGAAGCGGACCAGGGCGTGCATCCTGTGCGCGTCGCGTTGCACGGCCTTCGCCATCGCGGCGGCTATCGAAACGTCGGGATCGGTCGCCACCGCGAGCAGATCGTGATTGTCCCGCAGCCGCCACAGCAGGCGATAGAGAATGGCAAAGCGCTCGGGATCGCGGTGCAGAATCGCCGATTGCGCCAGCGCGACGAATTTGGCTGATACGCGAAAGCTGCCGTGAAGGGCTTCAAGTGGCGCGTTAGCCGCCGGCTCGACCAGTTCGGGCGCATTGCCCTCCACTGTCCAGGTCACGTCGGACGGCTTCACATCGTTCAGCGCCAGCGTCCGCGCCGCCTGGCGCCAGCCATCGAAATCGGTTTCGCGGTCGAGAATTATAAAGTGCATCGACTGTTTTGCTTTTATGGCGGTCTATTTCCGGCCTGGTTGCGGTCCGTCCCAAAATCCCTTTGATTTCATTGGAGAATCGCCTGATCGCCAATCCCGATTGACTCCACGGCTTTTGTTAGCTTTATATTAGAACATATCATGAACAAATGAGCCAGCCTCTGGTTCTCGCGTCAAACCAGGGCGGCCCACCAGCTCCTGAGGACCGGCGCACATGATCGGCGCACGCACGACCACGCTGGCGGCCCTGCGCGGCAGCATCGAGCGCCTCGAGGCGCCCGGTGTGGCGCATGCGCTTGACAAGATCGCACTCGGTCATGCGGGGGCGGATGCGAGCTTGCGCGGCGGTCTTGCGATGGCCGCGGTGCATGAGGTGTTCGCCGAGGGACATCAGGGCGCCGCGGCCACCGGCTTCATCGCGGGCCTTGCGGGACGGGTGATGTCGCGCCGGCCCTTGCTGTGGGTGCGGCAGGATTTTTCCGACATTGAATCAGGCGCGCTGTCGATGCGCGGGCTGGCCGAGCTCGGCCTCGACCCGCGCTTGCTGGTGAGCGTGCGCGCCGCCGATGTCGATACCGCGTTGCGGACCGCCGCCGACGCGCTGGCCTGCGATGCGCTCGGCGCCGTGGTGCTGGAAGTCTGGGGAGAAGCGCGGCAGCTCGATCTCGTCGCCAGCCGCAAGCTGACCCTGGCGGCGCAGGCCTCCGGCGTCACCGCCTTGCTGCTGCGGGTGGCGGCGGTCCCGCGGCCTTCCACCGCCGAGACCCGATGGCTCGTGCGCGCGGCGCGTTCGCCGCCGGGCCAACCTTCTTTGCCTGCGTCGCCCTGGAGTGGGTGGGGCGCGCCGGTGTTCGACGCGCAGCTCGTTCGTAACCGTCATGGCCCGGTCGGGCGGTGGATCATGGAATGGAAATGTGATGCATGCCTTTTCAGCGAACCGTCGGCGTATCCTCAGCCTGTGGCTGCCGCGCCTGCCCATCGATCGCATCAGGCGCCAGTTCGGGCAAAACAACGCCGCGCTGGATAAAACTCCCTGCGTTGTCGTCGCCAAGCAAAACAACGCGCTGCAGATCCATGCCCTCGACGACGCGGCGGCGCGCTGCGGCCTCGAGATCGGGCTGCCGCTCGCCAATGCCCGCGCCATCTGTCCGGAATTGACGGTGTTCGATGCCGATCAGGCCGCGGATGCCAGGACGCTCGATGATATCGCCGACTGGTGCGACCGCTTCACGCCGCTGGTGGCGCTCGACCCGCCCTGCGGCCTGTTCCTGGATATCACCGGCTGCGCCCATCTGTTCGGGGGCGAGCGCGCGCTGCTGCAAATGGTGTGCGGTGCGCTGACGCGGCGCGGCTTTGCCGTCAGCGCGGCAATCGCAAGTACCTCGATCTGCGCCCGCACCATGACGCGCCATGTGTCGGGAAAAATCATCGGCGACGGTGAAGAGTCCGCGGCCATCGGCCCGCTGCCGGTATTTACGCTCGGCACTGAGGAGGCCATCACCCGCGGGCTCCGCCGTGCCGGCTTGAAAACCATCGGCGATGTCGCCGCGCGCGCGCGCCACGAGATCACGGCAAGATTTGGCGCTGCTTTCACGAATTTGCTGGAGCAGGCGCTGGGGCAGGGCGATGCCCCGATCAGCCCGCGAAAACCGCCGCCGGATTACATCGTGGAAAAGCGCTTTCCCGAACCGGTCACGACCGAAACCGTGATCGCGGCGAATTTATCCGCGCTCGCCAACATGCTGGTCGCGGCGATGGACCGGCAGGGCAAGGGCGCGCGGCGGCTGGAGGCTGGTTTCTTCCGCACCGATGGCGCGGTGCGCACCATCGCGGTCGATACCGGACAGCCGGTGACCCGGGGCGAGGTGATCGACCGCCTGTTTCGCGAGCGGCTCGATGCCCTCAACGACCCCCTCGATCCCGGTTTTGGCTTCGATCTGATCCGGCTCTCCGCCAGCCGCACCGAAATCGTCGTGCCGCAGCAGCGCGATCTCGACGCCCATGTCCATGACAATGACGACCTGGCGGCGCTGATCGACCGCATCGCCGCGCGCATCGGCGGAAAGCGCGTGGTCGTGCATCTGCCGCAGGACACCCACATCCCGGAGCGCGCGGTGATGGCCGCGCCGGCGCAGCATCATCTGGCGGCCGCGGCCCAGGCCGCCTGGCCGGCCCGCGCCGAGGGCGAACCGCCGCTGCGCCCGTTGCGGCTGTTCGAAACGCCGGAGCCGATCAAGGTGCCGTTCGCGACCGTCCCCGACGGGCCGCCGCATCACTTCACCTGGCGGCGCGCGACGCATGAGGTGGTGCGGGTCGAGGGCCCCGAGCGCATCGCCATGGAATGGTGGAAGCAGAATGGCGCGGCGCTGACGCGGGATTATTTCCGCGTCGAGGACGAAGCCGGGCTGCGCTTCTGGATTTTCCGCGACGGGCTTTATGAGAGCGAGCTCAGAGACGAGGAAGGCAGGCCCGTCCCGGCCAACTGGTTCGTGCACGGGCTGTTCGCATGAACATTCACCGCGTCGAGCCAGCGCCCGACTATGCCGAAATCGGCATCACCACCAATTACTCGTTCCTGCGCGGCGGATCGGATCCGCGCGCCTATGTGCATCAGGCGAGCCAATTGCGGCTTGCCGCGATCGGGCTCGCCGATCACAACACGCTGGCCGGCGTGGTGCGCGCCTGGAAGGAGCTCGACAACCCCGAGGTCACGCCCAAGCCGAAACTCATGATCGGCGCGCGCCTCGTCTTCATGGATGGCACGCCGGACATCCTGGTCTATCCGCGCGAGCGCACGGCTTACGGCCGGCTCTGCCAGCTCCTCACCCGCGGCAAGCGCGGCGACGACACCGCGAAGGGCGAATGCCACCTGACAATCGACGACCTCCTGGAATTCGCCGAAGGCCAGCTCATGGTGCTGGCGCTGCCGCATCGTTTCGAGACCGCAAAAGCCCTTGATGTGCTGGCGCGGTTGCGGCGCGGCCGCGCCGATGGCGTGTGGCTTGCCGCGAGCCTGCTCTATCGCGGCGACGACCGGCGCCGCCTGGCGCGGCTGCATCACATTGCGAGAACGGCCGGCGTGCCGCTGCTGGCGACCAACGAGGTGCTGTATCACCATCCCGCGCGCCGCCCGTTGCAGGACGTGCTCACCTGCATCAGGGAGAAGACCACCATCGAGACCATCGGCAGGCGGCTTGAGGCCAATGCCGAGCGTTATCTCAAGCCTGCCCATGAAATGGCGCGGCTGTTTCGCGATTTCCCGGAGGCGATCGCGGAAACCATGCGCTTTGCCGGCCGCATCGAATTCTCGCTCGATCAGCTCAAATACCAGTATCCGGACGAGCCGGTGCCGCCGGGCAAGACCGCGCAGCAGCATCTGGAAGACCTGACCTGGGAAGGCGCCCGTCGCTGCTTCCCTGGTGGGATCGACGCGCGGCTCCGCACCACCTTGCGCAAGGAGCTCGACCTGATCGCCGAGCTCAATTACGCGCATTATTTCCTCACCGTGCACGACATCGTCCGTTATGCGCGCGAGCAGAACATCCTGTGCCAGGGCAGGGGATCGGCGGCGAACTCGGCGGTCTGCTACGTGCTCGGCGTCACCTCGGTCGATCCGACCAAGGTCGATCTGTTGTTCGAGCGCTTCATTTCGAAGGAAAGGCTGGAGCCGCCCGACATCGACGTCGATTTCGAACACTCGCGGCGCGAGGAGGTGATGCAATATGTCTACCGGCGATATGGCCGCCACCGCGCCGCCATCATCGCCACCGTCATTCATTACCGGCCGCGCAGCGCGATCCGCGATGTCGGCAAGGCGCTCGGGCTGACCGAGGACGTTACCGCGGCGCTCGCCGACACCGTGTGGGGAAGCTGGGGCAAGGGCCTCAACGAGATGCAGGTCCGGCAGGCCGGGCTGGATCCTGCGAATGCGATGGTCGAACGCGCCGTCGAGCTCGCCACCGAACTGATCGAGTTTCCAAGGCACCTGTCGCAGCATGTCGGCGGCTATGTGCTGACCCAGGACCGGCTCGACACCTATGTGCCGATCGGCAACGCCGCGATGGATGACCGCACCTTCATCGAATGGGACAAGGACGACGTCGACGCGCTCAACATGATGAAGGTCGACGTGCTGGCGCTGGGCATGCTGACCTGCATCCGCAAGTGTTTTGACCTGATCGCGGACCACAAGGGTCAGCGCTGGGAGATGGCGACGATCCCGCAGGACGAGAAGCCGGTCTACGACATGCTGTGCCGCGGTGAGTCGCTCGGCGTGTTCCAGGTCGAGAGCCGGGCGCAAATGAACATGCTGCCGCGGCTGAAACCGCGGGTGTTTTACGATCTCGTCATCGAGGTCGCGATCGTCCGTCCCGGCCCGATCCAGGGCGACATGGTGCATCCGTATCTGCGGCGGCGGAACGGCATCGAGAAGGTCAGCTATCCCTCGCCGTCGCCCGAGCATGGTGATGCGGATGAATTGCGCCGGGTGCTGCACAAGACGCTCGGCGTGCCGCTGTTCCAGGAGCAGGCGATGCGGATCGCAATCGAGGCGGCAAAGTTCACGCCTGAGGAAGCCAACGGGCTGCGCCGTGCGATGGCGACCTTCCGCAATGTCGGCACCATCGGCAAATTCGAACACAAGATGATCGGCAACATGATCGCGCGCGGCTACGCCCCGGAATTCGCCAAAAGCTGTTTCGACCAGATCAAGGGGTTTGGCTCTTACGGTTTTCCGGAAAGCCATGCCGCGAGTTTTGCCCAGCTCGTCTATGTCTCGTCCTGGCTCAAGCATCACCATCCCGATGCGTTCTGCTGCGGGCTATTGAATTCGCAGCCGATGGGCTTTTATGCCCCGGCGCAGATCGTCGGCGATGCCCGCAACAACGGCGTCGAAGTGCGCGAGATCGACGTGTCCCATAGCTTCGCGCAAAATACGCTGGAAGAGAGCGGCGGGAAGTATTGCGCCGTGCGGCTGGGCTTCCGCCAGATCGACGGATTCAAATGGGCCGATCCGGACGAGGAGGGGTTGAAGCGAATGCAAGCGTCATTCTCCGATGCGCACTTGTGCATCTCCGATGCGCCGGAAGCAGAATCCCATTTGGTCAACCGCGAAGGGACTGCGCTCCCTCTCCCGCTTGCGGGGGAGGGCTGGGGTGGGGGTGTCTCCACGATTCGCACTGTTCGAGTGGAT
>NZ_JBAVNZ010000006.1:0-15873 GCF_049691595.1 Bradyrhizobium sp. | reverse complement strand
GCCTGCCAGATCGTGATGCTCTGCGGCACGATAAAGGGATACATGCTGATGCCGAGCCCGGCATAGGACAGCGCGAACAGGGCCAGCGACAGGAAGAACGGCTGATAGTCGTATTTATTGGCAAGGCTGCGCAATAACAGCGCGGTGACGCCAGCCACCGCGATCGGCACCGGCGCCGTGAGCAAGATGTTGGGCCAGGCGAACCAGCGCTGGGTGTACTGCAGGTGGAGGAACGGCGTGGCGATGCTGACGGCGCCGATCGCGCCCAGCATCGCAAACAGCAGCATCCAGCTCAAGCGATAGGCATTGTCGCGCAATTCGCCTTCGGTCTTCATGACCAGCCAAGTCGCGCCCAACAGCGCGTAGCCGATCACAAGGGCCATGCCGGTCAAGAGGCTGAACGGCGTCAGCCAGTCCCACCAGCCGCCGGCATAATGCCGTGCCTCGACATGCACGCCCTGCAGGATCGCGCCGAGTGCGATGCCCTGCGCCAGCGTCGCCAGCAGCGATCCGCCGGCAAAGGCTGTGTCCCAGCGGTTGCGCTCGCCTTGCGTCCGCCAGCGGAATTCGAACGCGACGCCGCGAAACACCAGGCCCAGCAACATCGCGATCATGGGCGTGTACAACGCCGGCATCAGCACCGCATAGGCCAGCGGGAACGCCGCCATCATGCCGCCGCCGCCAAGCACCAGCCAGGTTTCGTTGCCGTCCCAGACCGGCGCGACGCTGTTCATGATGACGTCGCGATCGGATTTTTTGGGAAACAGCGGAAACAGGATGCCGAGGCCGAGATCGAAGCCGTCCATCACCACATAGACGAACACGGCAAAGGCGATGATGAACGCCCAGATGGTGGCGAGGTCGATGGCGATGCTCATCGCGCGGCTCCCGCGGCTGCGACCGCGGCCGCCGGCGTGACGCCGGCGGTGCGGGTTGGGACACCGCTGGGCGGGCCCTGTTCGCCGTGATGCGGCGGCTGCGCCATCAGGCGCAGGATGTAGATCACACCGGCGGCGAACACCGCAAAATAGACGATGACGAAGGCGATCAGCGAGGACGCCACCGCCGGCACCGCCAGCGGCGAAGCGGATTCGACCGTCCGCAACAGCCCGTACACCGTGAACGGCTGGCGCCCGGTCTCGGTGGTGACCCAGCCCGCCAGCACCGCGATGAAGCCCGCCGGGCCCATCGCCATGGCGAAGATGTGCAGCAGGCGGGAGTTGTAGAGTGACCCGCGCCAGCGCATCCAAAGGCTGAGCAGGCCGAGCCCCAGCATCAGAAATCCGACGCCGACCATGATGCGGAACGACCAGAACGTGACCGGCACCGGCGGCCAGTTTTCGCGCGGCACGGTGTCGAGACCGGCCAGCGGCGCGTCCGGCGCATGTTTGAGGATCAGCGAACCGAGCTTCGGGATTTCGACGGCGTAGCTGATCTTGCCCGCGGCCTGGTCCGGCAGACCGAACAGCACCAGCGGCGCGCCATGGGCGTGGCTCTCGAAATGGCCTTCCATCGCCATGATCTTGACCGGCTGATGCTCCAGCGTGTTGAGCCCGTGCTGGTCGCCGGCGATAATCTGGATCGGCGCCACCAACGTCGCCATCCACATCGCCATCGAGAACATCACCCGCGGCCCGGCGAGATGCCGGTCGCGCAGCAGATGATAGGCGCCGACCGCGCCGACCACCAACGCCGTGGTCAGATAGGCCGCGAGCACCATATGCACGAGGCGGTAGGGGAATGACGGATTGAAGATCACCTTGAGCCAGTCGGCGGCGACGAATTGCCCGTCGGCATTGATGGCGTAGCCGGCAGGCGTCTGCATCCAGGAATTGGCCGACAGAATCCAGAAGGCGGAGATCAGCGTGCCGACCGCGACCATCAGGGTGGCGATGAAGTGCAATTTGTGGCCGACCTTTTCGAGGCCGAACAGCATCACGCCAAGGAAGCCGGCCTCGAGAAAGAACGCGGTCAGCACCTCATAGGCCATCATCGGGCCGATCACAGGCCCGGTCTTGTCGGAAAATGCCGACCAATTGGTGCCGAACTGGTAGGACATCACGATGCCCGAGACCACGCCCATGCCGAAAGCGATCGCGAAGATTTTCAGCCAGTAGTTGAACAGGTTGATGAAGACCTCGCGTCCGGTCCACAGCCACAGCGCCTCCAGCACCGCAAGATAGCTCGCAAGCCCGATCGAGAAGGCGGGGAACACGATGTGGAACGACATCGTGAATGCAAACTGCGCCCGGGCCAAACCAACGGCATCCAAGCCCTCGAACATCGCCGCCATCCGTCATCGCCAATCCGGCGATGAGCTTACCATGCCAAATTTGACAGTAGTACCGCACAGGTGGCGGAGCAGAGCCTCGGTTCCGAACCTGAGCCGAGGTCAATTTTCCGGTTTGACGCGTTTTCCTCGAAAACGCCTTGGTCAGCTATTGTGAACCAACCCGGACCACCGGCGACGTCTGCTTTCGCGCCGCTGTCAGGGGCACAGCGGACATCAAACGCGCCCTGATCCGCGGCCCCTTATTTATAAGTACATGCCTTGATCACAACAGCCGTTACCCATCAAACCGTCCGGTTGCTCCAGATATTGGTGAGCGGACAAAGCGGCAGGAAGAACCAGTCGGTTCGCTGATTGACCAAATGGCCGATGCGCCCGTGCGGCATGCCGCGCCGCCCCAGCTATCGGCCCGGCGAAGGCTTCGCTATTCGGGGAGCTTGTTTTTCACGCTCCTCCCATTCCGTCGCCCACATCATGTGCTGGGTCCGCGAGACCGCCACGGAACAATAACCCCGCTCCTTCTTTTCGGCGTCCTCCCAGAACCAGTGCATGCAGCCCGCTCCAACGCAGAAATCTCCACGATAACGCATTTCGCGCGCGTACCAGGGAAAGAACTTCCACAAGAAGCGCCATCTAGCCCAGTCCCGGTATGTCCACCGTCCGCGCTTGCCGACCTGCATGACGCACATCCGCATCCGAGCTTCGCTCGGCGGCAACATTCCGCGCATGTCGAAAACCCTCCCGCTTCGCACGACCCCACCGTCCTGCAAATGGGGAAGATCGGTCGGTTCTGAGGTGAATCTTTGACGGCCGACCATCCCTCGCGCCCCCTTGTAGATGCGCTACTTCGAAGTCGCCACTCAATTTTCCGGGTTCCTTTTCGCTCAAGATCTCCGACTTGTCACGCATTTGACGCGGCCCGCTCCGCCCGCAAGACGCGTATGCTTAATTTCCACGATTGGAACCGGATTCTGCATGCATTTCCTGGTCAGGCGCGGCGTGACCGCCCTGATCACCGAAGGCGGCGCACGCGAGCCGAGATGACGCTCGATCACACCACGGTGCCCGGCGGCGCCATCATGGTGCCGGGCATTGCGAGCGCGACCGACGTCAAATCCCTGCTTCAGTCTTGGCGCGACCCGCGCGATGCTGTGTACGCGGGTGGTGACGGCCTGGCCGCCATAGGCGATCGCCAGCATCGGCAGCGCGGCGCCGACGACGAGCAAGAGGTTCGCCCACGCCGTGTCCGATGCCCGGCTTCACGAGACACGTTCCCAAAAGCAGAGCGACCCGGCGGGGGGCATCCCGGCCGGGTCGTTGGAGGTACTTGGGAGGCTGGAAACCGATTAGGCGTAGAGAGATTCCACGCTGAAGGTCACGTTGCTTGGTCTCTATGTAGCGAGCGCGTTTTTCCGGGTGATGTCGTGGATTGTTTCAATTGTTTCGTCGCCGGTAATCATTGGTTCCGGAATCAAGTTCGGCTTTTCACCCATTCAACATATTGATATTGCTGTATTTAGGCGGCGATAGTGTCCACCCCGGCGCCCTTGAGCAAATCTGCCAATTGCCTGCGGGCATAGAACATCCGGGTCTTCACCGTGCTCTGCGGAATGCCGATGATCTCGCCGGCCTCTTCCACCGACTTCTCATGGTAGTAGACAAGGTTGATGATCTCGCGGTGTGCTGGCGACAGTTTTGCGACGCAGGCGCGCAGGATGGCGTTGGTGTTGGCGCGATCGAGCGAGGCCTCCGGCGTGTCGGCCTCATCGGCGATCTCGAGCACGTCTTCCTGCTCGATGTCCTCATGCTTGCGCTGGCGCAGCGCGGTCAGCGCCTTGAAGCGGGCGATCGACAACAGCCAGGTGGAAACCTGGGAGCGGCCTTCGAACTGCGTGGCGGTGCGCCACACGTCGAGAAACACCTGGCTGACCAGGTCTTCGGCCATGGTGGTATCGCGCACCATGCGCAGCACGAAGCGGTAAACCCGAACGTTGTGGCGGGAATAAAGCACATGCATCGCCGTTCGGTCGCCCCGGGCAATGCTTTCGAGCAGCATTTCATCGGTTGTCGCGCGAGCCGCGGCGATGTTGTTGCGGGCCGCGGCGTTGATGGCGATGACGTTCGGCATGACACACTCCCCAGTTCGCCGTTTGGCGGCGTTTCGTTGGGAGTATTGTTAGTTAATGAACGTTTCGGGACGTCTGCACCAAAGCGGGAAAATGGTTTCGTGCCCGGGAGAATTGTTTCGTCGCATGCCGCTCGACGAAACATTCGGATCGAAAAACCAAGCGATTCCAATGAGGGCGGGAACCCGAGAATACGCCCGCGGGACCAATGAAGACGGTCCGCCCTGCTCCAACCGCGGCCGACGGCCGTTCCGGGACTGCATCACGCGCCGTAGGCGCGCCGCGGGATTGGCCAGCCTTGGCTACTCCAATCAGAGGCCGCAAATGCGACGCGCCGGCGCTTCGCACATCATAGTGCCAGCATCTCGCCCTTCGCCCAGGATTCGCGCAGCTTGAATTTCTGAATCTTGCCCGATCCGGTCAGCGGAAAGGTCTCGACCAGGAACCAGTGCTTCGGCGTCTTGTGCGGGGCGAGCGAGGCGCGCATGTAGGCTGACAATTCCTCCTTGTCGATGGCAGCGCCGGGCGCGGGGCGGATGAAGGCGGCGACCTCTTCGCCCCATCTTTCGTGCGGCAGTCCGACGACGGCGACCTCGCCCACCTTCGGATGCCGAAACAACAATTCTTCGAGCTCGCGCGGATAGATATTCTCGCCGCCGCGGATGATCATGTCTTTCAGACGACCCTCGACCGTGCAATAGCCGCGCGAATCCATCGCACAGAGATCGCCGGTATGCAGCCACCCGTCGGAATCGATCGCCGCGGCGGTCGCCTCGGGCATTTCGAAGTAGCCGAGCATGATGTGATAGCCGCGCGTGCAGAACTCGCCGATTTCGCCGATCGCAACGGTTTTGCCGGTCTCGGGATGGACGATCTTGGTTTCCATGTTCGGCAATGGCGGCCCGATCGTGCCGGCCTTGTCCTCGATCGTGTCGGTTGTCCTGGTCATGGCCGCCACCGGCGAGCATTCCGTCTGCCCGAACACGATGGTGAAGGGCGCGCCGAGCTTTTGCTCGAACAGGGTGACGAGCGCGGCCGGCACCGTCGAACCGCCCGAACAGATCGCCTTCACCGACGAAAGATCGGTCGATGCGAAGGCAGGATGTTCCAGCATCGCCACCAGCATGGTCGGAACGCCGATCATCGCATTGCCGCGATAGGTCGCGAAAAGTTCCAGCACGAGGCCCGGTTCGAATGCCTCCGCCAGCACCTGCGTCGCCGCCTTGGAGACCGCGCTGAGGACGCAACAGACACAGCCGCCGGTGTGGAACAGCGGCATGGTGGTGATGAATACGTCGCCAGGACCGATCCCCATTCGCTCGGCAATGTCGGCGCCGTTGTTGGCGAGGCCGCGATGATGCAGCAGCGCGCCTTTCGGAAAGCCCGTGGTCCCCGAGGTGTACTGGATCATGACGGGATCGGTCGGCTTGACGGCGGGAAGCGCGATGCGCTTGTCGTCGCCGGCGGCGATGAAGGCCGACCAGTCGTCGAGACAGATGATCTGGCGAAGTTCCGGGCAGCGCGGCGCAACCTGACGCACCGTCTCCAGCATCGGATTGCCGCGGAAGGAATTGGCGACGAACACGCCGGCCGAGCGCGACTGCTTGAGCACATATTCGAGCTCGTTGGCCCGGAAACCGGGATTGACGGTGACCAGGACGATGCCGGCCAGCCCGGCGCCGAACTCGAGCATGATCCATTCGGGCAGGTTCTGCGCCCAGACCGCGATCCGCTCGCCCGGCTTGAAGCGGCAGAGCAGGGCGCGCGCGGTGCGTTGCGCTTCGGCGTAGAGTTCGCAATAGGTCCACTGGCGGCGAAGCATGGGGTCGGGGACGCCGGCGATCAGTGCGATCCGGTCCGGCGCCGAGCTTGCGGCCTGTTCGAGCAACTGGCCGAGCGTGATGTCGCGTACCGCGGGCGCCGCCGGTCCCGCGACGTAGGATTCCGTCAAAGCCATAGGCCCTCCCGATGCCGGCTTTCGCCGCCGGTTGTTCTATTCAAGACCCGCCGGCGCCAGGCAATGCCCGTCAGCAGCCGCCGCGTGCCGCATCGGCAATTGACGCGCTGTTGCCATGGCGTGGCGCGTCCGTGCGGGCGCCATTACGCCTTGTCGCCGGTCGGCGAGAACAGATAGCCGCCGCCGCGGATGGTGCGGATGACCGCGGGCTTGGTCGGGTCGATCTCGATCTTGCGCCGGATCCGCATGATCCTGAGGTCGACGGCGCGATCGAAGGCCTCGGCGTCGCGCGCGTTCGCCAGTTCCAGGAGCCGCTCGCGCGACAACACCCGCTTCGGATTGGCCGCGAACACTTTCAGCAGGCCGAATTCGGAAGCGGTCAGCGGATGCTCGTTGCCCTCGTCGTCGCGCAGCGCCTGGGCTCCGAGATCGAGCCATTTGGTGCCGAACCGCACCAGCTGATCCTTCGCGGTCTTCGCGCTTGCTGCTTCCGTCGCGGCGGCGGTCCTGGCCGGCGCGCTGCGCCGCAGCACCGAGCGGATGCGTGCCATCAGTTCGCGCAGCTCGCAGGGTTTTGCGATGTAATCGTCGGCGCCGAGTTCGAGCCCCACGACGCGGTCGATCGGGCTTGCGGTCGCCGTCAGCATGATGACGGGGACGTTGATGCGGCTTTTCAGGTCGCGGATGATCGACAGCCCGTCTTCCTCGGGCATGTTGAGATCGAGCACCACGAGATCGGGCACATGGCTTTCGATCACGCCGCGCAGGCTCTTGCCGCCGTCGCACAGCGTGACGCCAAAGCCATGCATCTTGAGATAGTCGCCGACCATCTCGCGGGCCGGCGCCTCGTCGTCGACAATGATGATATGCGGGCTCTGGGTCATGACATCTCTGTTGCGGGCAATGTAACCGTAAACGTCGATCCGTGTCCGGGACCTGCGCTGTCCGCGGTCACATGGCCGCCATGCATGTCGATAATGCGTTTCACGATCGACAGGCCGAGGCCGGTCGAGCTTTCGCCGGCGGTTGGCTTGGCCGAGAGGCGCTGGAACCGGCCGAACAGCCGGCCAAGATCTTCCGGCGACAGCCCGGCGCCCTCGTCGGCGATGCGGATGATGGTTTTGCCGCCCTCGTGGCCGACCAACACCGTGATCTTGCCGCCGATCGGGCTGTATTTGATGGCGTTGCTGACCAGATTGTCGATCGCCTCGCGGATCCGGTCGGCGTCGCACAGCGTGACGAAATTCGTCGGCGCAGACACCGAAATGGCCTGCTGCTTGTTGACGGCCAGCGGCAGATTGGCATCGGCGACCTCACTGACGAGGGCCGCGACATCGACCGGCTCGCGGCGAATGGTGATGTCGAAGGCATCCGCCATCGCATCCGAGATCAGATGGTCGACCATCGAGGTCAGGCGCTTGGTGGCGTCGCGGATATGCTCGACCTGCGCCGCGATGTTCTCCCGGGTCGAACCGGCGCCGATCAGCTCGGTCAGCATTTCGGTGCGGCCGAGGATTACGCTGAGCGGATTCTTCAGGTCGTGGGCGACGGTGCCGAGAATTTCGTTCTTGAAGCCGTTGGCGCGCTGCAGCCGCAGCCATTGCGCCGAAAGCCGGCGGTTGGCCTGCATCAGCGCGCGGGTGCGCTGGGCGACGCGGTCCTCGAGCTGGGTATTGGCCTCGTGCAGCTGCTGATAAAGAATGACGTTGTCGAATGCGATCGAGAGCCGGCTGGAGAAAATCTCGACCAGTGCCCGGTCGGTGTCGGAGAGCTGGCGCTCCGCCTGCAGCAGCACCACCACTTCGCGTCCGCTGCCGGTGCGCAGGTAAAGCACGCTGCGGTGGTCGGCGAATTCATTCTTGCGGCGCTGGAAGGCGGCTTCCACCATCCCCCGCAAATCCGGATCGAGCGCCGTGGAACTGGTCGTGCCGACAAAGCGGCTGTAGCAGCCCGAGCCGGCAAGAACCGAAAAATCGGCGCTGACGGAGCCGCGGTTGTCGCGCAGAACCAGAATGCCCGCGCAATCGACATTGAGCAGCGAGGCAAGCTGCGTCAGCACGCCCTCGGCGAGGCGCTGCATCGATTTGAAATCGTACAGCGTCGAGGCGGCATCGATGATGATTTCCAGTCCGCGGCGGGTCTGGACCATGCGCTCGAGCTGCTGGTAGCTGCGCAAGGCCGCGGTCAGCGAGGTGAACAGCTTGTCGGCCGTCAGCTCGGTCTTCGCCTTGTAGTCGTTGATGTCGTACCGGACGATGACCCGCCGCTCCGGCGCCTGGCCAGGCTGGCCGGTGCGCAGGATGATGCGGACGGTCTCGTTCCTGATCTCGTTGCGGATATATTCGACGAGCTCGAGGCCGGCGACGTCGGTTTCCATGATGACGTCAAGCAGCACGGCGGCGATATCGGGGTTGTTGCGCATCAGGACACGGCCTTCGGCGGCCGAATAGGCCGACAGGATTTCGAGCGTTGCCCCGTTGAGATTGTAGTCGCTCAGCGCGAAGCGGGTGCCTTCGTGGACCGCTTGATCGTCATCGATCACGGCAATCTTCCATTTCCGCGCCGACGAAGCTTCCGGCTTGGTGCCGGAATCGTCGATCAGATGGAGGACATCGTCCTGTTCGGCCATTGCGAAGTTCCGTCGGCTAAAGCGTCAGTGATCGCGGGTTCACCCCTGGCGATCCCGAGGTCGCTTGTTGCGATCCTGGGCATGATAATGCGAAATGTGGTGCCTTGTCCCGGTCTTGACTCCAGCATCATGCGACCGCCGAGTTGCTGGGTGACGAGATTGTAGACGATATGCAGGCCGAGCCCGGTGCCGCCCTGGTCGCGGCGCGTCGTGAAGAACGGGTCGAACGCCTGCCGTTGCACGTCCGGCGTCATTCCGGCCCCGTCGTCGGCAAAAATGATCTCGACGTCGTCGCTGCCGCGGGCCCGCGCCGAAATCACGATCGTTCCGGAGCGGCCGCCGGCGAACGCATGATTGACGGCGTTGAGGAAAAGATTGGTCAGGATCTGCCCGTAGGAGCCGGGATAGCCGTCGATCAGCAGCCCTTCGGGCACATCCACCGACAGCGCGATTGTGGCTTTTTTCAATACCGGCCGCAGGCTGGCGACGATCTGGTCGGTCGCTTCCCCGAGGCTGAATTGCCGGCGCTCGACGTGTGATCGGTCCACCGCCACCTGCTTGAACGACTGGATCAGCTCGCCGGCGCGCAGCAGGTTCGCCACCAGCTGCCGGGAGGCGTCGCGCGAGGTCCTGACGAACTCGTCGAGCTTGGAACGGCGCAACTGTTCCGTTTTCAGGCCGGCTTCGAACATTTCCGCGCGGCGCGCGAAGCTGGAGGCGACCGTCAGGCTGATGCCGATCGGGTTGTTCACTTCATGGGCGACGCCGGCGACCAGGCCGCCCAGCGCCGCCAGACGCTCGGCGTCGATCAGGTTCTGCTGCGCGGCGCTCAGCTCGAGCAGCGCGCTCTCGGCTTTCTCCTTTGACCTGCGCAGCTCGTCCTCGGTCTTGCGCTTGGCGATGGCATTTTCGCGGAACACTTCCACCGCGCGCGCCATCGCGCCGACTTCGTCCTTGGCGTTGGTTCCCTGCACGCCGCGATCGTAATCGCCCGAGGTGATCGCGTGCATCGCTGCCATGATTTGCTGCAGCGGCAGGCGGATCGACAGTGCGATCAGGACCCCTGCGCTCAGGATGATGCCGAGGAACATGACCGCGATCGACAGCACCCTGCGCGAAATGTCGCCGAGCGTCCTGTCGAACATCTCCTGTGCCTTCTGCTCGCGCTGGCGCATCTTGACCGAGAGATCGTCGATGGCGCCGATCGCCTCGGCCTGGCTGGCATCGATGGTGTTGCGCAGCAGCTCGGTCCGGTTGGCGAGCTGATCGGTGAGTTTCGCGAGCCCCTCGCGCAGCGCCAATGCCCGAGTATTCAGCCGCGCCAGCGCCATGCGCTGCAGATCGTTGTCGGCAAGGTCGGTCATGACCGGAATCGTCTGCTCGATCGTCTCGGTATTCCTGCGCGCGTCCTCGGCGGAGGCGGTCGCCAGCGAAAGGTAATAGGTGTTGGCGGCCACCAGCATCGCGGTGAAGGCCTCGCGGGATTGGCCGAGCGACGGCCAGATCGGCGCGTCACGATGTCCGGTGGCGCCCTCGATGATCGAATAGAGCCCGGCCATGTCCTTGGCCGGGCGCAAAACCTGTTCCTCATAGGTTTTGGTGATCGTCGCCTGCACCGCGCGCAGCTCGCCAAAGCCGTTAAGGAAGCGGTCGGTGACGCGTTCGAGCTTTTCCACCGACCCCGACAGCATCGGGTCGGTCGCGGCTCGGGTGCTGAGCGTGCCAAGCACCGCTTCGCGCAACAGCAGGATCTCCGCGAACAGTTCCGGGGAAGGCTGATTGATGTAGCGATGAATCAGGTTTTGCAGGCGGCCGGTTTCGCTTTCCAGGAGCGCCAGGATCCTGTCGGACTTCCGCACCTGCCGGACGTCTTCCCAGGCCGAACCGAGCACCTCGGCGCCGTTCCAGATCAAGGCGGCGAGCACCACGACGACGGCGGAGTTCAGCGCGGCGATCGAGAGGATGCGCCAGCGGATCGGTACCGCGCGCAGCAACTGGACGATGCGGATACGGCCACGCGCGGCGAAGCTCGCCGGCCGTTCCACTGCTCGGTCCTGTCGGGGTGCGCCTGAGGTCAATTCAATCCACCTTGCGGATTTGTTCGATCATCTGTGCGATCACGGGATGGCCGCAGGCTGTTCAAGTCGGCGATGGCGCGCACCGGGCGGAAACTGTCGCAGATCGAGCGGGCGCTGGAATCGCCGAAAGCCATGCCGGTATCGGCGGCGCGAAATTCGCGCGCGCAAGCACTCGTCGACGGCGCCGCCAGCAACAGCGTGACAACAAGCACTATGGCCCGCGAAAGGTCGGCGCGGCGGTACACAGGCAACAAATTCCCTTGTGATGGTGTCGGTGGAGCGAAGAAAAGGTTCAATGCAATTTAGCAGAAGCCGGCGAGATATGGCTATCCTGCCGCAATGGGTAATGGTGCACCGCGACCGGTTCTGCCGGTTGAAACCGGCATCGCGGGGTTCTATGAGGGCGCCCAAGGCAGATTTGAAAAGGCAGGATTTGAAAAGGCAGGATTTGACGAGGCAGGACGCTTCATCTCGATCGCGGCAGAACAAAGTGATTCAACGGTGAAGCTGATTCTTGGAATTTTGCGACTTGCCGCCATCGCGGCTGTCGCGGTCGTGTCGCCCGCGCAAGCCGCCACCGAGATCATGTGGTGGCACGCGATGCCGGACGAGCTCGGCAGGCAGCTGCAGAAGCTCGCCGCCGATTTCAATGCCTCGCAATCCGAATACCGGATCGTGCCGAGCTACAAGGGCAACTACACCGAGACCGTCACCGCGGCGATCTTCGCGTTCCGCTCGCGCAGCCAGCCCGCCATCGTTCAGGTCAATGAAATCGCGACCGCGACCATGATGGCGGCGAGGGGCGCGATCTATCCGGTGTTCGAATTGATGCGGGACCAGTCGGAGACGTTCTCGCCCGGCGCCTATCTGCCGGCCGTCACCGGCTACCACGCCGACGTCGCCGGCAACATGCTGTCGTTCCCGTTCAACGCCTCGACGCCGATCCTCTACTACAACAAGGAGCTGTTCCGCGCCGCCGGTCTCGATCCGGAAGCGGCGCCGAAGACCTGGCCCGAAATCGGCGCGGCCGCCAGGCGGCTCCGCGCGGCGGGCGCGGTCTGCGGTTTCACCACATCCTGGCCTTCCTGGATCAATGTCGAGAATTTTTCCGCCTTCCACAATTTGCCGCTCGCAACCAGGGCCAACGGGTTCGGCGGCCTCGATGCCGAGCTGGCCTTCAACAATCCGCTGGTGGTGCGCCACATCGGGCAGCTCGCGGAATGGCAGGCCAGCAAGGCGTTCGACTATAGCGGCCGCGGCCCGACCGCCGAGCCGCGGTTTCAACGAGGCGAGTGCGGAATCTTCATCGGCTCGTCGGCGAATCGCGCCGACATCATCGCCAGTTCGAAATTCGAGGTCGGCTATGGCATGATGCCCTACTGGCCCGACGTGCAGGGCGCCCCGCAAAACACCATGATCGGCGGCGCGACCTTATGGGTGCTGCGCGATCGCCCGCGCCCCGAATATGCCGGCGTGGCCAAGTTCTTCGCGTTCCTGTCGAAGTCGGAAATTCAGGCCGCCTGGCACCAGAACACCGGCTATCTGCCGGTCACCCGTGCCGCGTTCGAGCTGACCCTCACGCAAGGCTTTTACGACCGTAACCCGGGTGCGGCGATCTCGATTTTGCAGATGACGCTGAAGCTGCCGACTGAGAACTCGAAAGGGATACGGCTCGGTTCGTTCGTGCTGATCCGCGATGCGATCGAGGACGAACTGGAGCAGGTATTTCGCGGCGGGAAATCCGCGCAGGTCGCGCTCGATCTCGCCGTCGAGCGCGGCAACCGTTTATTGCGCCAGTTCGAGCGGGCCAACCCGGACAGATAGCGGGCGCCGGGTTGAAGTTTATTTTGCGGTTGCTGCTTTGCTGCGGGCTTGCCAAGGTGCGCATGGAAAATCGTGCAATGGGGAACGGGAGCTTCGGGGCATGGCGGGCAAGCCAGCAGCGCTGGTGATTGGCGCCGGTGACGCAACCGGCGGCGCGGTCGCCCGGCGGTTTGCGCGTGAGGGTTTTGCCGTTTGCGTGACGCGGCGGACCGCGGACAAGCTCGGGCCGCTGGTCGCGCGGATCAAGGCCGAAGGCGGCGAGGCCCACGGTTTCGGCAGCGATGCACGCCGCGAAGAGCAGGTCGTCGATCTGGTCGCATCGATCGAGCGTGACATCGGCCCGATCGAGGTTGCCGTGTTCAATGTCGGCGGTAACGTCAGCTTCCCGATCCGCGATACCACCGCGCGCGTCTACACCAAGGTCTGGGAGATGTGTGCGCTTGGCGGATTCCTGGTTGGCCGCGAAGTGGCGCGGGTGATGGTGCCGCGGCGCCGAGGCACCATCCAGTTCACGGGAGCCACCGCGAGCCAGCGCGGCGGCGCCGGTTTCGCGGCGTTTGCCGGTGGCAAACACGCGCTCCGGGCGCTGGCGCAAAGCATGGCCCGCGAACTCGCTCCGGAAGGCATCCACGTGGCCCATGTCGTGATCGATGGCGGCATCGATACGGCTTTCATCCGCGAACGGCGCGGCGACGGCTACGACGAAGCGAAGCAGCGGGGCGGCATCCTCAATCCCGAGGCCATCGCGGAAAACTACTGGCACCTGCACTGCCAGGACCGGACCGCCTGGACGCACGAGCTTGACCTGCGGCCATGGACCGAGAAATGGTGAAGCGTGCCCTTCCGCCTCTCCCACAACAATGAAATGAGAGCCCAGTCATGCCAGGACCGCTCGCAGGCATCCGCGTCGTCGATCTGACGACGGTCATCTCCGGCCCGGTCTGCACCATGTTGCTGGCCGACCAGGGCGCCGACGTCATCAAGGTCGAGCCGCCTGGCGGCGACATCGCGCGGCGCACCGCCGGCTCGGGCGAATTCACGTCGATGTTCGTCTCCTCGAACCGCGGCAAACGCTCGATTGCCCTCGACCTCAAGCAGCCGGCAGCCCTCGGCGTCATTCGCCGCCTCGTGGCCGGCGCGGATGTGCTGGTACAGAATTTTCGCCCCGGCACCATGGAGCGGCTGGGGCTCGATGAACCGTCGTTGCGCGCACTCAATCCGCGCCTCATCTATGTGTCGATCAGCGGCGTCGGCGAGACCGGTCCCTACGCCAGGAAACGCGTCTATGACCCGATCATCCAGTCGCTGTCGGGCCTCGCCGACGTGCAGGCCGAGCAGGCGACCGGCCGGCCGCGCCTGGTGCGCACCATCGTTGCCGACAAGACGACCGCCGTGCACGCCGCGCAGGCCGTGTGTGCGGCGCTGTTCGCCCGCGAGCGCGGCGGCGGCGGCCAGCATGTCCGCCTGTCGATGCTCGATACAATGATCGCGTTCATCTGGCCGGAGGCCATGACGCAATACATGGTCATTGGCCGCGAGGGCACCGGCACCAACCCGACCGCGCGGCCAGACCTCATCTACCAGACGCAGGACGGCTACATCACGGTGGGCTCGGTTTCGGACGCCGAGTGGCGGGGGCTTGCGGGCGTGCTCGGCAAGCCTGAATGGATTGACGATCCGCGCTTCCGCACGCCGGCCCAGCGCTCGGCCAATGCCGCCGAGCGGATCACCCTTGTCGGCGAGATCATCAAGACCGATGCGAGCCGATACTGGCTCGAGCGGCTCGACGCCGCCGACGTTCCGTGCGCCCCGGTCCTGGCCCGCAGCCAGGTGGCCGCCGATCCCCAGGTGGTCCACAATGACCTGATCGAAACGCTCGACCAGCCGGGCCTCGGCCGGCTGCGGCAACCCCGACCGGCCGCCCGCTTCGAACGGACGCCGGCGGCCATCGGCGGTCCGGCCCCATGGATCGGCGAGCACACCGACGAGATACTCGCCGAACTCGGCTTTGAGCGCGACGAGATCGCAGCCCTCAAGGCATCGCGGGCGGCGAAGGCCGCCGGGCCGAACCCGATCGGCGAGGCTTGAGGTGGCTGCGCGGGCAGGCAGCACCGGCCCCCTGATTCTGTGGGGCGCCGGCACGTCGCGCGCGATCCGGGCCCATTGGGCGCTCGCCGAATTGGGCCTCGACTACGAAAGCCGACCGATCCAGCCCCGCAGTGGCGAGACCAAGACGCCCGAATATACCGCGCTGACCGCACGCCAGAAGATCCCGCTGCTGCAGGACGGCGATTTCACCATCACCGAGAGCGCGGCCATCATCGCCTATCTCTCCGATACCTACGCCACCGAGGAAACGGCGCTGGTTCCGCGCAGTCCGAAGCAACGTGCGCAATGCCTGGAGTGGTGCTTCTTCATCCTGAGCGAACTCGACGCGGCGTCGCTCTATGTCATCCGCCGCCATCGTGACCTCGCCGATATCTACGGCGCGGCGCCCGAGGTGTGCGATGCGGCCGCCGCTTATTTCGGTCAGCAGATGCGCTCCGTCGAGCGGGCGCTTTCCGGGTGCCCTTGCTACCTGGTGGGTGGTCGCTTCACCGCCGCCGACATTCTGCTCTCGACGTGTATCAGTTGGGCCGTTCGCTATGAAGTGCCGGTCGATGTCCGCGTTTTGGCCTACAACGCCCGCATGACCAGCCGGCCGGCATACCTGAAGGCGTCGGACCGAAACACGCCACTGGTGTCATGACATCGCAGTCGGCGGGAACCTCCCGGCCGGCCGCCACAGCCGAAAAATGGGCACTGAGTCGCCACGATCTCGCCCATAATCCTGCTGCACAGTTAACGGCATGAATGTCCGCATCATGCACATGCTCCCGGCGCTGACGCTGTTCGCAGCCTGCGTCAGCGCGCGCGCGGAGACATTCGACGATCTCTGGCTGACGCGCATCAAGCCGCCGCCCTATGGC
>NZ_JBAVNZ010000005.1:0-1613 GCF_049691595.1 Bradyrhizobium sp. | reverse complement strand
TAGCTGCGCCCGTCGAGTGCCAGCAAGGTCTCGCCGTCGCGCGCGCGGCGCACGGTGAGGTTCCCCCTCACCTTGCTGGCGTCGAATACATGCAGCGGCCGGGCGCGGTCGTAGGTCATGAAATTGGTGATGTCGACCAGCGCATTGATCGGCCGCAGCCCGATCGAGGCGAGGCGCTTTTGCAGCCATTGCGGCGACGGGCCGTTCCTGACGCCGCGCACCAGCCGCAGCGCAAAGCCCGGACATAGCGAGGCGTCCTCGACCGTCACCGTCACCGGGCAGGGGAATTCGCCCTTGATCGGGCGGATAGCCGGGTCCTTGAACCTGCCCATGTCGGCGGCGCCCAGATCGCGCGCGATGCCGTGCACGCCGGTGCAATCCTGCCGGTTCGGCGTCAGGTTGATTTCGATCAGGGGATCGCCGAGCCCGGCCCATTGCGCATAGCCGGCGCCAATGGGCGCGTCGGCGGGTAATTCCATGATGCCGTCGTGGTCTTCCGAAATCTGCAACTCGGCGGCCGAGCACAGCATGCCGCGGCTTTCGACGCCGCGGATGGTGCCGACGCCAAGCGTGATGTTCTTGCCGGGAATGAAAGTGCCGGGGGCTGAGAACACGCTGACGAGACCCGCCCGCGCATTCGGCGCGCCGCAGACGACCTGCACCGGCGCCGCGCCATCGCCGGTATCGACCATGCACACCCGCAGGCGGTCGGCATTGGGATGCTGCTCGGCCGAGATCACGCGCGCGATGGTGAACGGCGCCAGCGCCTTCGCCTTGTCCTCGATTTGCTCGACCTCGAGCCCGATCATGGTGAGCTTGTCGGCGAGCTTTTCCAAGGGCTCGTCGGTGTCGAGATGTTCCCTCAGCCAGGACAGCGTGAATTTCATGATCGTTGCTTCTCTTGTCCCCTCTCCCGCTTGCGGGGGAGGGTCAGGGTGGGGGTTCTCTCCGCAACGGCAGCGGCAATTGCTTCGAGGACGCCTTCGCGATTGGCCATCACGTCATGATTGCTGAAGCGAAGCACCCGAAACCCTTTCGCCTCGATTACGGCCGAGCGAGCAGCGTCGGTTGGCTCGGATTGATCAGAAAAATGCTGGCCGCCGTCGAGTTCGATCACCAGCTTTGCTGCATGACGCATGAAATCGGCGATGTAGCTTTCAATCGGCACCTGCCGACGGAAGCCGGCGCCATTTAAGCGATGATCGCGCAGTTCCGACCAGAGAATCCGTTCAGCGTCGGTGGAGTCTCTTCTAAGGGCGCGTGCGTTTGCGCGCAGTTTGGCGGATACTTTCCAGGTTGGGCTCTTTTGCTCAGCCATTGACACCTCCGATGTGGAGACACCCCCACCCCAACCCTCCCCCGCAAGCGGGAGAGGGAGTCTGACCTGTCGTGCGGATGGAGTGATCGTATTTCCGATGGGACGAAAGCTACCCACCCCAAGCGCGGTCTGCCCCCTCTCCCGCTTGCGGGGGAGGGCTGGGGTGGGGGCTCGCTCCGCGATGGCGATCTCGACGAGCCTCACGTACTCAACCCTCCCGCGAGCGTCGGGACATCGAGCGGCTTGAAGCCGTAATGGTTGAGCCAGCGCACGTCGCTCTCGAACAATTGCCGCA
>NZ_JBAVNZ010000004.1:0-8901 GCF_049691595.1 Bradyrhizobium sp. | reverse complement strand
ATCGTGCTCGGCGCATCGATCGAGCCGGATCTTTCGGTCGCGCATGCCACGCCGGTGGTGCGAAGCGCGCCCGACCGTATCATCGCCGCCGCGGCGCTCGCCCACCGCTATCCGAACGCCCGCATTGTTTTTTCCGGCGGCAGCGCCAACCTGATTTCCAACGATGCACGGGAAGCCGACTATGCCGGCGAAATCTTCGAAAGCCTCGGCATCGCCAGGTCGCGGCTGACCATGGAACGGCGGTCGCGCAACACGCGGGAGAACGCCGAATTCGCCAAGGCGCTGGTGGCGCCGAAAGATGGCGAGCGCTGGCTATTGGTGACCTCGGCGTTCCACATGCCGCGATCGGTCGGCCTGTTTCGAAAGGCGGGATTTGCGGTGGAGCCTTATCCCGTCGACTGGCGGGTCGGCGGGCGCGGCGATCTCCTGACGTTCGCCAATGTCGCGGTCGATGGATTGGGGCGCGTCGACCTTGCGGTGCGCGAGTGGACGGGTCTTGCCACCTATCGGGCCACCGGCCGGATCGATGAGTGGCTGCCGGGACCGGTGCCGAAGTAGCGGTCGCAACGCATAATCAATCAGGCTAGACTTGGCGCCAACAGGCGCGCAGGGTTCGCCGATTGGGGAGTTTACGCCATGCAACAGCAAACGCCGCCGGAACAATTCGATCCGGCCGGCATGGTGGCCGATCTGAACAGCCTGCTTCGCCTGAAAACCACCGTGACCGGCATCAAGATGTTCGCGCGGGTCGAGGACATGGAGGCCATTCCAAAAATCCGGCGGCCATCGGCGGTTCACACCACCGACCAGATTGTCAGCATGGCCTCGCGGCTCGGCTGGACCGTCGGCATCACCGGTGACGATCTGGTCGGCGCGCAA
Source organism: Bradyrhizobium sp. (assembly GCF_049691595.1). Lineage (GTDB taxonomy): Bacteria > Pseudomonadota > Alphaproteobacteria > Rhizobiales > Xanthobacteraceae > Bradyrhizobium. The sequence goes on along the minus strand of NZ_JBAVNZ010000004.1, from coordinate 8,022 downwards.
TGCCGCGCCGTGATCGGGCTTGGACCGCAGGACGAAAAATGGCTCGCCGGGGAAAACTATGTCGGCGTCTGGCATGGCACCGCGGAAGATGCGCGCAAGCGCCAGCAAGCGCTCGATGTCGTGCCCTATGGCCGGTATCAGGCACTCGCGGTAAGCCCGCTCGGCGCTGGCCGGCTCAATCCGCCCGACATCTGCCTGGTCTATGCGACGCCCGGCCAGATGATCATCCTGATCAACGGCCTGCAATATACCGGCTACAAGAAGTTCGAATGGGGCGTGGTCGGCGAGACCGCATGCGCGGATTCATGGGGAAGGGCGCTCAAGACCGGCGAGCCCAGCCTGTCGCTGCCGTGCTTTGCCGAGCGCCGCTATGGCGGCGTGCCGGACGAGGAGATGCTGATGGCGCTGCCACCCGCCCATCTCGCCAAGGCCATCATTGGCATGAAGGCGCTGGCCAGGAACGGCTTGCGCTATCCGATCGCGCCCTATGGTATTCAAAGCGACGTGCGCGCCGGAATGGGCGTTTCCTACGCCAGGAAATAAGCTTAGACGACTGGCTGTCATTGCGAGGAGCGACTTGTCCGCCGTAGCTCAACAAGCGAAGGGCGGAAGCGACGAAGCAACCCATTCTTTCTTTTCGCGGCTCTATGGATTGCTTCGCTTCGCTCGCAATGACGGAAAAATCCAATCATCACCTCATGGAAACCAAACATGTCATCGTCGAAATTCGACATCGTGGTGTATGGCGCCACCGGTTTTACCGGCCAGCTCGTCGCCGAATATCTCGCCGCGCATTACAAGGGCGACAGCGGCCTGAAATGGGCGATGGCCGGACGCAGCCAGGACAAGCTCGCTGCCGTGCGCGATGCGATCGGCGCGGGCGCGGATACGCCGCTGATGGTCGCCGATGCCGCCGATCCGGTGTCGCTGAAGGCCATGGTGGCACAGGCCAGGTCGGTGATCTCCACCGTCGGCCCGTACCAGCTTTATGGCTCAGACCTGCTCGCGGCCTGTGTGGCGTCCGGCACGGATTATTTCGACCTCTGCGGCGAGCCGATCTGGATGCGGCAGATGATCGACAAGCACGAGGCCGCCGCCAAAACCAGCGGCGCGCGCATCGTGTTCTCCTGCGGCTTCGACTCGGTGCCGTTCGAGCTTGGCGCGTTCTTCGTGCAGGAGGAAGCCAGGCGCGTGTTCGGCGCGCCGGTGTCCCGCGTCAAGGGCCGCGTGCGCGACATGCGGGGCACGCTCTCCGGCGGCACGGCGGCGAGCGGGCGCGCGACATTCGAGGCGGTCGCCAGGGACCTCAGCCTTGTCGCCATCCTGAACGATCCATTTGCCCTGACGCCCGGCTTCAGCGGCGCGAAGCAACCGAAAGGCAACAGGCCGGCCTATGAGGAAGATCTGCAATCCTGGACGGCGCCGTTCATGATGGCGTTGATCAACACGCGCAACGTCCATCGCTCCAACATGCTGATGGACTTTCCCTATGGCAAAGAGTTCGTCTACGACGAGATGGTGCTGACCGGCCCCGGCGAGAAGGGCGAGGCGAATGCAAAGCGTGTGATGGCCGCCAACGCCGAAAAGACCGGTCCCAACGCGCCGAAGCCCGGCGAAGGCCCGTCGAAGGAAGAGCGCGAGAGCGGCCTCTACGATCTGCTGTTCGTCGCCATCGCGGCGGACGGGCGTCAGGTTCGCGCCGCCGTTCGCGGCGATCGCGATCCCGGTTATGGCTCGACCTCGAAGATGATTTCGGAATGCGCGATATGCCTGTTGCGTGACGCGCCGGATGTTCCCGCGGGCATCTGGACGCCCGGTGCTGCGATGCGCCACAAGCTGATCAGGCGGCTGGTCGACCATGCCGGCCTGACCTTCACGGTCGAGAAATAAGCCAATGGCGGCAGCCGGGTCACCGGCAGCCAGGCGAACGGGGTCTAGGAAGCCGTCACGGTCGCCGTGACGGCTGCCTGGTTCGAACGCATTCGATGGCGCTCGGCGGCAACAAACAGGCCCCACATCGCGCCCAGCATCATCCAGAAATGCCGCCAGTGGTCGGTGTCGATGATGAAGCCTTCGCCGACCGTGCCCAGAAACGCCGCGAAGATCGCCAGATAGCTGCGCTGCCAGGGCACGCGCACGAAGGCATACCTGAAACCGATGAAGCAGGTGACAAAAACCAGCGCCGGATAGCAGACGCCGGAAATCCAGCCGCCGGACATGAAGGCGTTCAAATAGGAGTTATGCGTGTCTTCGGGAAAATAACGGTGAAACTGCAGCGGGCCGATGCCGAACGGCAGCTCGAGCGCCATCTCGGCGCCGAGGATGTGGCGGCCGAAGCGGCCGAAGCGGCCATCGTCATAGCTCTGGTCGAAGCTCGCGCGCTGCTTGAACATATCGGCGATCGAGTCGAACGACAGCAGCACCGCGACCAGCATCGCCGCGATCGCGGCGGCCACGATGGTCGTGATTACGATGCGCGAACGCTGCGCCTGCGACGCGCTGGTCAGCACCATCAACGCCAGCATGAAGGCGGCAGTGATGACAAGCCCGCCCCAGGCCGCGCGCGAAAACGCCAGCAGGATCGCCAGCGCCAGCACGCCGAGCGCGATCGTGCTGCGGAACGATTTTCCGAGCCGGTCCGAAACCACGCTTTGCAGCAGCAACAGCGACGGAAGGATCAGGAATGCGCCCAGCACGTTCGGATCCTTGAAGGTGCCACGGCCGCGGCCATACAGCGTGAGCAGATCGTGGCCGCCGGGAACCAGGTTGAAATAGCCCGCGATCGCCGCCAACGACGCGATCATCGCGCCTGCGATCAGGCCGCGCCGGAGCATGTCGAGCCGGGCGGCGGCATCTTCGGACAAAACCATCGCAAACAACATCACGGTCACCGCCATGTACCAGGAGGTCGCGATCCAGCTGGCGACTTCCGGCCTGTCGAGGACCGGAACGGCGCCGATGCTGTAGCCGAAATTGATGGCAAACAGCAGCAGCAGCAGCGGCATCAACACCAGCCGAAGCCGCAAGCCGGTGGCAAAAAAGATGACGATGGCGGCAAGCGTCACCAGCTCATAGGGGCTCGGTTCGACAAACACGATGGCGACGGAGGCGCCGGCCAGCCATACCAGCGCGCGCTGCAATGCCAGCACGCCCGGTGCGGCCGTCACCGATGGTAGGCAAGCCTCGGCAGTCGCATACGCCATCAGATACTCACGCACTCGCAAAACAAGCGGAACCGCCCTTTCCGTCTTTGCGAGGAGCGGATGCGACGAAGCAGTCCATCTTCCTTTACGCGGCGCGATGGATTGCGTCGCGGAGCCTGTCATCGGGCGCGCATTCGCGCGACCCGGTGGCTCGCAATGACGTCCTTGGCATCAGTAGGCGTTCTCGTTCTTCGTCATCAGCGCCAGCGGCGTCTTGAGGAGGATGTAGAGGTCGAACAGCGCCGACCAGTTCTCGATGTAATAAAGATCGAACTCGACGCGCTTCTGGATCTTTTGCTCGCTGTCGACTTCGCCGCGCCAGCCATTGATCTGCGCCCAGCCGGTGATGCCGGGTTTGACGCGGTGGCGGGCGAAATAGCCGTCCACGGTCTCGTCGAACAGCCGGCTCTGCAACTTGCCCTGCACGGCGTGCGGGCGGGGACCGACCAGCGAGAGATTGCTCTTGAACACGACGTTGAAGAGCTGCGGCAACTCGTCAAGGCTGGTCTTGCGGATGAAGTGTCCGACGCGGGTGACGCGGGGATCGTTCCTGGTCACGACCTTCGACGCGGTCGGATCGGCCTCGTGATGGTACAGCGAGCGAAACTTGAAGACGTCGATGCGCCCGTTGTTGAAGCCGAACCGTTTTTGGCGGAACAGCACCGGACCCGGGCTGTCGAGCCTGATCGCCAGCGCGACCAGCCCCATCACCGGAAGCGCCAGCAGCAGCACCGCCGCGCCGACCACATGGTCGAACAGCCATTTCATCACCAGATCCCAGTCGGTGATCGGCGCCTCGTACATTTCGAGCGTCGGCACCTCGCCGAGATAGGAATAGGAGCGGGGACGGAAGCGGAGCTTGTTGGTGTGCGCCGAAAGCCGGATGTCCACCGGCAGCACCCACAGCTTCTTCAGCATTTGAAGAATGCGCGTCTCGGCCGAGATCGGCAGCGCGAACAGCACGAGGTCGACGCGGGTGCGGCGGGCGAATTCGACGATATCGTCGACCTTGCCGAGCTTCGGGCTGCCGGCGCAAGTGTCCAGCGCGCGATCGTCGTTGCGGTCGTCGAACACGCCGAGTACCTCGATGTCGGAATCGGACTGCACCTTGAGCGCCTCGACGAGCTGTTCGCCGTTCTGGTCGGCGCCGACGATGATGGTGCGGCGATCGAGCCTGCCCTGGCGTGCCCAGCCGCGCACCATCGCCCGCAGGCACAGGCGTTCGGCGATCAATGCCGCCAGGCCGACAAGGAAGAAGGACGCAAGCCAGAGCCGCGAAACATCGCTGCCGAGCCTCGCGAAGAACGACACCCCGATGAACAGCAGGAACACCAGCGCCCAGGACGAGATCATCCGGGTCATCTGGCGGAGCTGTTCGCGAAACACCTGCACCTGGTAGATGTCGGCGGCCTGGAAGCAGACCACCGCGGTTGCGGTCATGCCGACGACCGCCGCGACATATTCGAAGCGAAAGCCGTCCAGCGGCATCACATGGAAAAGATAGAGCGCGCCGCCGACAAGGCTGAGCATGACGAAATCGATCGCGCGCACCGCGCCCGCGATCACGATCGGGGAATAGGCTGGTTTGACTTTCTGGCTGGCGACGGCAAGCGCGGCGGGAGAAAGCCGGCGCCGCCGCTCGGCCGGCGGGCGGTCGGCCGTGGCGGTCGCCGTGGCATCCAACATCGAGCGAGCGTCCATCGGTTCCACTTGTCCCAGATTCGTTGTTGCGCGAGCAGATGGGCATGCGCGCATCGGGGCGGAATTCCCCGCCTCACGGCTTACGGGACAAATCGGAAGAAACGGTTACAGCGGCAAAGAACGGTCAACGATTGGCAAACGCGTCGCGATAGCCCGCCAATACGCCTTCGACCATGGCTTGCTGCGAAAAATGCGCGGCGATTCGTTCACGAAGCGATTTTGCGCGCGCCGCGGCTCCAGCGGGATCGTCGAGCGCCGTCTTGATCGCGGCCGCCATCGCGTCGACATTGTGGGGGGCAAACAGCGCATCGGTGTGGGGGCCGCAAATCTCGGGGATGCCGCCGACATTCGCCGCCACCATCGGGATTCCCGCGGCCGCCGCCTCGATCACGACATAGGGCATCGAATCCCCGCGCGAGGGGACCACCAGCAGCCTGCCCTTCGAAAAGCCATGGCGCGCTTTGACATGGCCGATCAGGCGCACGGCGTCGCCGAGCGCGAACCGCCGGATCTGGGCCTTGATGGTGTCGAGTTCCTCGCCGTCGCCGGCCAGCGTCAGGGTCACGGGTCGGCCGTCGGCGCGCAGCCGCGCCACGGCGTCGACCAGGAGATCGGCGCCCTTGATGTGCCGGAACTCGCCGACATAGACGATGTCGGTGGCGTCGTCGGCCCTGACCACGGGATCGAACTCTTCGGCGGCGACGCCATTGAACACGCAGCGCACCAGACCGCTCGGGGTCCCGATCGTCCGCTGATAGGTATCGCGGGCAAACGCGCTTTCGAACAGGAACAGGTCGGTGTTGTTCATCAAGGCGCGCTCGAGGCGGCTGTAGAAATTGCCCTTCATCGTGTCGAGCGGGTAGTGCAGCGATCCGCCATGCGGGGTGTAGACGCGAATGCTGCGTTTCGAGCGGGACCGCAGCCGGAGGTAAACACCCGCCTTGGCGCCATGGCCGTGCAGCACATCAGGCTTTAGCTGCCGGATCAGGCGCACCAGGTTCGCCCAGACCAGAATGTCGGCGAGGCCAGGCTCGCGCCTGATGGCAAGCCGGCGAACGCCAAGTTTGAGACGCGGCTCGATCGCGGCGAGCGCCGCCGCGGCGCGCTCGCCACCCGTCAGACTGTCGGCAATGATGCCGACGTGGTGGCCGCGTTCGATCTGTCCGTTGGCGAGATCCAGGATATGGCGAATAATGCCGCCGACCGGGGCGCGGACGGCGTGCAGGATACGGAGCGGCCGATCCGATGTCATCGATCAGAGCCAGCTTTCGCCGATGAGCGGGACGGGTGCGATCGCGTGCGACTTACTATGGGCGGTAGCGTCAAAACCACTTGGCTGCGCTACCGCAAACGGCACGGCTGCGCCCACGCAGCCCAACAAGGTGAGCGCAGCGACCAGACACATTCCTGCGGCGCGCGCGCCTCGCATCCAAGAATCCTGAAAAACTGTTGCGCCCGATTTAGGGCTTTCATGGTTAACAAAACATGACCGGCGACAAGGTTGCGGGCTCACATTCGCGCCGCAAATCGGGCGAATTAACCCGGCGGCAACCTTAGTGGATTGTAATCCGCCGAGTCCAGGTTCGGCGAAGTCCAGGTTCTGTCAAGTCCAGGTAGGGTAGCGGCGTCCGCGGGAGTGTGCGATGCGTTTGGCGTTCTGGCGTGCAGGCAGGGACTGGGAGGCGGTGCGACGGGCGATCTCGCCACTTGCGCCGGCCGTTTCCGCGCCGGCCTCCGGCGATCTCGATCTGCGCCTGCTCGGTCAGGCGCTGATCCGGAAGCGGAACTGGATCATCGTCCCGACCGTGCTGGCCGCCGTGCTGTCGATCGCCGCCGTCAACACCGTCACCCCCCGATACAAGTCGGAAGCGCGTATCCTGATTGACGGGCGCGAGAACATATTCTTGCGGCCGAACGGCGAGCGCAGCGAGGAGCGCGGCGCGCTCGACGCCGAGGCAGTGACGAGCCAGGTGCAACTGTTGCTGTCGCGCGATCTGGCGCGCGAGATCATCAGGAAGAACGAGCTCGCCGAACGCCCCGAATTCGATCCGGTGCCGCGGGGATTTTCGCCGCTGAAGTCGCTGCTGGCGTTGTTCGGAATCGGGCGCGATCCGTTTTCGCTGACGCCGGAAGAGCGGGTGCTGGAGGCCTATTTCGATCGCTACACCGCCTACGCCGTCGACAAATCCCGCGTCATCGTCATCGAGTTCCAGTCGCGCGATCCGGAACTCGCGGCGCGCGTCGCCAATTCGATCGCCGAGGGCTATCTGGGGCTGCAGCAGGGAGCCCGGCAGGCGCAGGCAAAATCCGCGAGCCAATGGCTGTCGGGCGAAATCGACAACCTCCGCAACAAGGTGGCGGAGGCGGAATCGCGCGTCGAGGATTTTCGCTCGAAGTCGAGCCTGTTCGTCGGCACCAACAATACCACGCTCTCCAACCAGCAGATGGGCGAACTGAACACCCAACTGAACAATGCCCGCGCGCTGAAGTCGGATGCGGAAAGCAAAGCGCGGCTGATCCGCGAGATGTTGCAGGGCGGCAAGCCGATCGAGGCTTCGGAAGTGCTCAATTCCGAACTGATCCGCCGGTTGTCCGAACAGCGCGTGACGCTGCGCGCGCAACTGGCCGAACAGTCCTCGACATTGCTCGGCGGCCATCCGCGCATCAAGGAATTGAAGGCGCAACTCGCCGATCTCGATCGCCAGTTGCGCGAGGAAGCAAGCAAGGTCTCCCGCGCGCTCGACAATGACGCGCGCATCGCCGGCGGCCGGGTCGAGGGGCTGAGCGCGAGCCTCGAGCAATCGAAGAGGCAGGCTTCCTCGACCAACGGCCAGGACGTCCGGCTTCGTGCGCTGGAGCGTGAGGCCAAGGCCCAGCGCGACCTGCTGGAGTCCTATCTGGCAAAATACCGCGAAGCAAATACGCGGGAGAATATCGACGCGGCGCCGGCCGATGGCCGCATCATTTCGCGCGCCACCGTTTCCAACACGCCGGCCTATCCGAAGAAGCTGCCGATCGTGCTGATCGCGACGCTGGCGACGCTGTTGCTCGCGACCGGCATGATCGTGACCGGCGAGCTGCTGCGCATGACCGCGCCCGGCGCTGCCGTGGCCGCGGC
>NZ_JBAVNZ010000003.1:0-20301 GCF_049691595.1 Bradyrhizobium sp. | reverse complement strand
ATGACAACATGGCCACAGGATACCAACCCTTAACCCCTGATGGAGATCTCTATGAAGAAGTTTGATGGCAAGACCGTGATCGTGACCGGCGGCGGCGGCGGCATTGGCGGGGCGACCTGCCGGCGTTTCGCGGCCGAAGGCGCCAAGGTCGCCGTGACCGACATTGCGGCCACGGGCACCCAGGCCGTCGTCGGCGAGATCACATCCAATGGCGGCACGGCAAAGGCCTGGATGCTCGACGTCGCCAATCGCGATGACATCAATACCGTCGTCAACGGCGCCGCCGCGCATTTCGGCGGGCTCGATATCATCGTCAACAATGCCGGGATCTCGGTGCGCATCGCCATCGACGATGAGGGTTACGACGAGGCCTGGGTGAAGGGACTGGCGGTGATGCTGACCGCGCATCAGCGCATCATTCGCGCGGCGCTGCCGTATTTGCGAAAGTCGAAATCGCCGCGGATCGTCAACATCGCTTCGACCGAGGCGCTCGGCGCTACCGCGCTGCACAGCCCCTACTCCGCGGCCAAGGCCGGCGTGGTCGGCCTGACCCGCTCGCTCGCCGTCGAGCTCGGCCGCGACGGCATCACGGTGAACTGCATCTGCCCGGGCCCGATCACGACCGGCATGACCGCGCGGATTGCCGATGAGCACAAGGCGATCTATGCCCGACGCCGCACCGCGCTCGGCCGCTACGGCGACCCCGAGGAGGTGGCGCACATGACGCTGAGCCTGTGCCTGCCGGCGGCCTCGTTCCTGACCGGCGCGGTGATCCCGGTGGATGGCGGGTTGATGGCTAGAAATGCGTGACGGATATGCGCACGAAGCGTTGACTTGGGATCGTCGCGGAGTATTTTTCCCTCAAATGGAGCGGGACAAACCGCCCGCCGCCACGGGAGAAACGCCATGACCATCACGATCCGGCAGCTTCACCCGCTTTTTTTCGGCGAAGTTTCGGGCGTCGATTTGCGTAAACCCCTGACGCCGCAGGAGGCCAGAGACATCGAGGCCGGCATGGACAAATATGCCGTGCTGCTGTTCCGCAACCAGGACATCACCGACGAACAGCAACTGGCGTTCGCGCTGAATTTCGGCGAGCGCGAGCATGCCCGCGGCGGCACCGTGACCAAGAAGGAAGACTACCGGCTGACGTCAGGGCTCAACGACGTCTCCAATCTCGGCAAGGACGGCAAGCCTCTCCCCAGGGATCACCGCACCCATCTGTTCAATCTCGGCAATTGCCTGTGGCATTCCGACAGCTCGTTCCGCCCGATCCCGGCGAAATTCTCGCTGTTGTCGGCGCGGGTGGTGAACCCGAAGGGCGGCAACACCGAATTCGCGGACATGCGCGCGGCCTATGACACGCTCGACGACGAGACCAGGGCCGAGATCGAGGACATGATCTGCGAACATTCGCTGATGTATTCGCGCGGCTCGCTCGGCTTCGTCGATTACACCGATGAGGAAAAGGAGATGTTCAAGCCGGTGCGGCAGCGGCTGGTGCGCACCCATCCGGTGCACGGCCGCAAGTCGCTGTATCTCTCGTCCCATGCCGGCGCGATCCTCGGCATGAGCGTGCCGGAAGCCCGGCTGCTGCTGCGCGACCTGACCGAGCACGCCACGCAGCGGGAATTCGTCCATGTCCACAAATGGACCGTGCATGATCTCATCATGTGGGACAACCGCCAGACCATGCACCGCGTGCGCCGCTACGACCAGTCGCAGCCGCGCGACATGCGCCGCGCCACGGTGGCCGGCACTGAGCCGACCGTCGCGCAACAGGCGGCGGAGTAGCAAAGCTATCAACATAACCCACGGTCATGCGCGGGCTTGCCCGGCAATGACGAGGAGGCTCAGGCGTGCCCGGCTTGGTTCGACAGCATGCCGAGATCGATGCCGATCTTGCGCAAGGCCCGCTGGTATTTCTCATCGACGTCGTCGCCGAACACCAGATCCGGATCGGCGTCGCAATGCAGCCAGCCATTATGCTGGATTTCCGCTTCCAGCTGCCCCGCGGCCCAGCCCGCGTAACCCAGCGCCAGGATCGCGTGCTTAGGTCCCGAACCCCTGGCGATGGCCTTGAGGATGTCGACGGTCGCGGTCAGGCAAATTCCGTCGTCAATGTCGAGGGTTGCATCCTTGATGTGAAAATCGCTCGAATGCAGCACAAAACCGCGGCCGGGGTCGACCGGGCCGCCCTTCAGCACCTTCATGCTCTCGGCATTTTCCGGCAGCTTGATCTGGTCGGCTGTCTTGATGATATCGAGTTGGACCAAAAGTCCGGGAAAATCGATGCTGCCCGCCGGACGGTTGACGATGATGCCCATGGCGCCCTCGGAGGAGTGCGCGCACATGTAGATGACCGAGCGCTCGAAGCGCGGATCGCCCATCACCGGCATCGCGATCAGCAACTGACCATCGAGATAGCCGTGATCGGGCGAATCATCACCCGTGCCGGCAGGCTTGCGGCGACTGGGCTTCGGTATCCTGCCTTCAGGGCTCATCCGCAAAGGCCTCTCATGCTGATTCACATCCTGATATCGGGTGGCCGTTCTGTCAATCAAGCTTCGCGCCGCATTCCGCGGCAGATCACAAGCAATTCAATGGCTTGCGTCGAGACTTGCCTGTAAAGACGATCGCATGATCGTCATCATTCCCGCGCGGATTGCCCTGGGCCTCGCCGCCACCTTGTCTGCCACATGCTTGTCGATGGCGGTTCGCGCCGAGGATGCCTCGCCCTGGCAGCGCGACGCGCATTCGGCGGTGCGGCTGCTGGCGGGATCGCGCAGCGGCGCGGTGCTGCTCGGCGGCATCGCCATCCAGCTACAGCCGGGATGGAAAACCTACTGGCGGACGCCCGGCGATTCCGGCGTGCCGCCGCGGTTCGATTTCTCCAGATCGGAAAATGTCGAGGCGGTGACGGTGCTGTGGCCGGCGCCGAAGAAGTTCGACGACGGAGCCGGCGGAATCTCGCTCGGCTACAAGCAGCAGGTCGTGCTGCCGCTGCGGATCGTGGCGAAAGCTGCCGACAGGCCGCTGACGCTTCGCGCCGATATCAACTATGCGGTCTGCGAGAAACTCTGCGTTCCCGTCGAGGCCCATGCCGAACTCGCCTTTGCCAGCGTGGCGAGCACCGAGGATGGCGCATTGCTGGCCGCACTCGACACGGTGCCGAAGCCGGCCAATGTCGGCGATCCCAACCCGCTTGCCATCCGTGGCGTCAGGCGCGAGGGAAGAACCAACGTGCTGGTCGACGTCACCGCGCCTGACAACAAGGAGCTCAGCCTGTTTGTCGAAGGACCGACGCCGGACTGGGCGCTGCCGGTCCCAAAGCTGGTCGAGTCCGGCCCGCCCGGCGTGAAACATTTTGTTTTCGAACTCGACGGCCTGCCACCCGGCGCCAATCCGGAAGGCGCCACGCTCAAACTGACGCTGATCGGCGGCGACCGCGCCTATGAGTTCAATGTCAATCTCGATTGAGCTGAACGGTCATTCCGGGATGCACCCAACCTAATCTTAACGATTCGTTGATATATCGAACCGACGCCGCCTTCTCGCGGCATTCGGGATTCCCGCGTTGGCCGTGATGGACGCCCAATCCGCAACCACCTCGCCTGCCGGCGCGATCGCGCGCCTGCGCGCGCTATGGGGCGGCTCGAACGAAGCCTCGGTGACAAGGCGGCTGGCCGGCACCATTTTCGTCATCCGCATCGTCAGCGCGGCGCTGGCCTATCTCTCGCAGATCCTGCTCGCGCGCTGGATGGGCGGCCCGGATTACGGCGTCTATGTCTATGTCTGGACCTGGGTGCTGCTGCTCGGCAGCATGATGGATTTCGGCATCTCGGCATCCGCGCAAAAAATCATTCCGGAATACCGCACTGGCGGCGAACATGCGCTGCTGCGTGGCTTCCTCTCCGGCAGCCGCTGGATGACGTTCGCCGTATCCGCCGCCATGTCGCTGCTCTTGGCGGGGACGGTGAAAGGGCTGTCGCCGTGGATCGACCCCGATGCGATCGTTCCGCTCTATATCGGCTGCCTGACGCTGCCGGCCTTCGTGGTCGCCAACACCCAGGACGGCATCGCGCGCGCGCATGACTGGATGCGGCTCGGCCTGATGCCGCAATTCATCGTCCGGCAGTCGCTGATCATCGGGCTGACCGCGGGCGCGATTGCGCTCGGCTTCCATTTCGGCGCCACGGCGGCGATGATCGCCTGCGCGGCCGCGGTCTGGATCGCGATGATCGGGCAAATGCTGGTGCTGAACCGCAGGCTCGGCGGCCACGTCGAGCCCGGCGTGAAGGCTTACGATTTCCGCGGCTGGCTCGCGGTCTCGCTGCCGATCCTGCTGGTGGAAAGCTTTTATCTGCTGTTGTCCTACACCGACGTGCTGGTGTTGCAGCAATTCCGGTCCTCCGAAGAGGTCGGCATCTACTTCGCGGTGGTGAAGACGCTGGCGCTGGTCTCGTTCGTCCACTACGCGATGTCAGCGACCACGGCGCACCGTTTCGCCGAATATCATGCGCTTGGCGACGAGGCGCGCCTTTCCGCCTATGTGGCGCACGCGATTCAGTGGACCTTCTGGCCCTCGCTCGCCGCGACCGTGCTGCTGCTGGCGCTGGGAAAGCCGCTGTTGTGGCTGTTCGGGCCGCATTTCGTGGCCGGTTACGACATCATGTTCGTCGCCGCGGTTGGCCTCGTGGTGCGCTCGGCGATCGGCCCGGTCGAGCGGCTGCTCAACATGCTCGGCCATCAGCACATCTGCGCGCTGGCCTATGCGCTGGCCTTCGTCATGAACGCAATCCTGTGCGTCGTGCTGGTGCCGCGCTTCGGCGGCCACGGCGCCGCCGCCGCGACTTCGACCTCGCTCGCGTTCGAGACCGTGCTGCTGTTCTGGATCGTGCGGCGCCGGCTCGGGCTGCACGTGCTGGCGTTCGGGAGGCGCGGAATCCGGGGTGCGGACCGATGAACGCGCAGTTTTTGACCCGAAGCCAGCATTGACCGGCTACGGCAATTCCAGCGCGAATACCGCCGGTCATTGGCTGCTTCGGACGCCAGCCGCGGGGGAGGTGACGAAGGTCACGCACTTCAATTAGCTTGTCCCAGCCGGGCAGTATGATACGCTCTTACCGTAAGTTGCATTTTTTTCGCAGAATATAGTAGTGCGCCCCTAATATTGCCGTTTGGCGTTTATCGAACCCGGGCCGAGCCATGGGTGAAATTCGGAATTTCAAATCGGGCAAGAGCGGCCAATCCCCGCCGCAGTCATCACCACGCCGTCTTGCTGCGATTGTCGTCGGCGATATCTCCGGCTACAGCCGCCTGATGGAAATCGATGAGGAAGGAACGCACGGCCGCGTGAAGCGGATCGAGCGCGGCCTGATCGAGCCCAGCATTGCAGGGCACCACGGACGGCTCGTCAAAACCACCGGCGACGGCTTTATTGCGATTTTCGACAGTCCTGTCGAAGCGGTGCGCTGCAGCATCGTCATCCAGCAAGACATGGTTGGACGCAACGCATCGCTGCCAAGGCATCATTGGATCGAGTATCGGATTGGTGTCAACCTTGGCGACGTCATCATCGAAGCCGACGACGTTTACGGTGATGGGGTCAATATTGCTGCGCGTCTTGAGAGTATTGCCGATCCAGGCCAAGTTTACATCTCAGGCGGCATTTACGAGCAGGTAAAGTACAAACTGGTTTGCGGATATGAGTCGCTCGGAGATCGCAAGGTCAAGAACATCGCCGATCCGGTGAGGGTCTACCGCGTAGTTCCGGATCCGACCGCCTTCAACAGGACCCGAAAACGACGCGAGAACATTCTGATTTTCTTGCTGAGCCTCATTCTGCTGACCATCGCAAGCGGCGCGCTTTGGTATTTGCTTCTGCAACCTTATGGCAAAGCGGGGGATCAGGCGTCAGCCCCGGTTTTTCCGGAGATGCCGAAGCGGCTCTCATCGCCGCCACCACCACCACCACCACCCGCCGTGAAGCAAGCAGCGCCGCTACCCCAGCTCTTGCCTCCGGCATTGCCTGCTCCCCCGCAAGCCGCGCCCGCTCCCGCGCTGGCCCCAGTTGCGAAACAGGCTGCGTCGCAACCTCAGCTCGCGTCTCCAGCCGCGCCCGCATCACAGCCGACCCCGGCGGTCCGCGAGCCCGAAATGAAAATGCTTCGCGGCGGCAGCTTCATAATGGGCAGCAATGACGATGTCACGGAGAAGCCAACTCACCAGGTCGCGATCAAGCCGTTTGCGATCAGCACGTATCCGATTTCCGTTCGCGAATGGAACGAATGCGCCGCGGCGAAGGCATGCGCTTTCGCGGCAACCGGCAAGGACGACGCGCCCGTCACCAACGTGAGCTGGAGCGATGCCAGGCAATTCGTTGCCTGGCTCGCGGGCGCAACGCGAAAGGCATATCGGCTTCCAAGCGAGGCCGAATGGGAATATGCGGCCCGTGGCGGCACGCAAACGAAGTACTGGTGGGGCGACCAGTTTCAATCCGGCATGGCCAATTGCAAGAACTGCACGGACATCGCAGCCGCCGAGCAACCAGTCAAGGTCGGCAGTTTCAGGCCAAATCCGTTCGGGCTGTATGACATGGGTGGCGGCGTCGATCAGTGGGTGGAGGATTGTTGGCACAAGAATTATCAGGGCGCCCCGTCGGACGGTTCACCATGGGTCGAGGGCGACTGCGCCTCGCATGTCATTCGGTCCGGGTCCTGGAGAAATGACGCGCGTTATGCGCGGCCGACCAACCGCGATAGTTACGACACCAACGTTCGATATCCGACACACGGATTGCGGGTCGCTCTATCTCCTTAACAGCTTCAAGGGAGCACGATTATGAAGATGGTCCGGCTTATCGTGCTATCGGCGGCGCTGGTGTCCGTGTCGTGCGCCGCTCACGCTCAGGGAAAGGCGGCGCCAAAGGATGCGGTTCTGTATTTCGTCTGGCCGCAGAACGGAACAACGATTAGAGGCGGGTTCTGGTGTCGTTTCGGCCTGCGGAACATGGGTGTCACCCACGCGGGCGACGATTTTCAGAACAGCGGCCATCATCATTTGCTCATTGACGTGAATGAACCGCTCGATCTCAACGAGCCGATCATGCAAGACAAGAGCCATCTTCATTTCGGAGCGGGTCAAACCGAGGCACGTATCGAGCTGCCGCCCGGCAAGCACACGCTCCAACTGGTGTTGGGCGATGCCAAGCATTATCCGTTCAGCCCGCCGCTCGTTTCTGACAAAATTACCATCAACGTCAAATAGAGTTGGCTTGTGCGGTTCGCATTTTTGGATTCGAACCGGGCTGAAAATTCTTTCGCATTTTGGGCTGCGCCTTCGCCAGCCGTCGCATCGCAAAATTCGACCCGTCCCTGCCTGGGGCGCGGAATACCGGATGCCCCGCTGTCGCAAGGCATGACAGCTTGCCCTACTCCGCGGTCCAGCCGCCGTCGATCGAGAGGTTGGCGCCGGTGATCTGGGCGGCATCGTCGCCGCACAAAAACAGCGCCAGCGCCGCGACCTGCTCGGAGGTCACGAATTCCCTGGTCGGCTGCGCCGCCAGCAGCACGTCGTGGATGACCTGCTCCCTGGTCAGGTTGCGCGCCTTCATGGTGTCTGGAATCTGCCTTTCGACCAGCGGCGTCCAGACGTAGCCGGGGCTGATGCAGTTGCAGGTGATCTTGAAGGTCGCCAGCTCCAGTGCCACCGTCTTGGTCAGGCCGGCAATGCCGTGCTTGGCCGAGACATAGGCCGCCTTGAACGGCGAGGCCACCAGCGAATGCGCCGACGCGGTGTTGATGATGCGGCCCCAGCCGCGCTTCTTCATGCCGGGCACGGCGGCGCGGATGCCGTAAAACGCCGACGACAGATTGATCGCGATGATCGCCTCCCACTTCTCGGGCGGAAACTCCTCGATCGGCGACACGAACTGGATGCCGGCATTGTTGACCAGGATATCGACCGAGCCGAAGGTTCTTTCGCCGAGCGCGATCATTTCGGCGATCTCGGCGGGCCTCGTCATGTCGGCGGGCGAGTGCACCGCGCGGACCTTGAAATCGGTCTCGATGCCGGAGCGCTCCTTCTCGATATCGGCCGGCACGCCCATGCCGTTGAGAACGATATTGGCGCCGGCACCGGCGAAGGCGCGCGCATAGGCCAATCCGATGCCGCTGGTCGAGCCGGTCACCACCGCGGTCTTGCCCTTCAATGTAGCCATGTTTCCGTCACTCCTGCTTGCCTCCGGGGGGCGCGGCAGCGTCCCCTGTGAGATCGTAAGTCACCATGGTTTCGCCGGACTGCGGCCGTTCCAGCCAGTCCTTGTGACGCATCGACAAATGCACGTCGCGCACACCCGCGTTCCAGTGCTCGACCATGCCGACATGGGAAAAGTCGTAATCCTTGAACGAGGACTCGTAATTCTTGCTGCGGTAGATCAGGTGCACCACGGTGACGGTGTTCTCCCTGGCGGCTTCGCACAATATTTCCACCGACGGATCGTTCCTGAGATAGTCGGGCAATTTACCGATCAGCTCGCGCAGCGCCTTTCGCGTATTGTGCACCTGCTTGTTCTTGTCGGTATTCATGCGGGTGCGGCTGGAGTAGCGGATATCCTTCTCGCGCTCGGCGGCCTCGAGCAGCGACATCGGCAGTGGCCCGCGCGCGCTGAACAGGTCGACCTGGAAGATCAGGAGATCGCGATCGGTCTCCTCGTCCAGCACGAAATCAAGCGGCGTATTGGAGGCGATGCCGCCGTCCCAGTAGTGCTCGCCCTCGATCACGATGGCGGGAAAGCCCGGCGGCAGCGCGCCGGACGCCATGATGTGTTCCGGGCCGATTTTCTTGCCGAGCTTCTTGAATTGGTAGTTGTCGAAATATCGGAAATTGCCCGAGGCGACGCCGACCGCGCCGACGCTGAGCCGGGTCTTCAGATCGTTGATGCGATCGAAATCGACCAGGCGCTCCAGCGTCTTCTTCAGCGGCGCGGTGTCGTAATAGCTCTGCGATTGCGGACTGCCCGGCGGCCACCACGGCGCCGGCGGCAGACGCGGCGTGAAAAAGCCGGGGACGCCGAAGGTGGCGATCAGCGCGGCGCTGGTTTCGTTGAACAGCGTGCGCGCGCCGTCTCCCGAGGTGACGGGATTCCAGGGCACCGGGGATGACACCATCTCCCAGAATTCCTTCAACCGGTCGACGCGCTTTTCGGCGGCGTTGCCGGCAATGATCGCGGCGTTGATGGCGCCGATCGAGATGCCGGCGATCCATCCCGGCTCGAAGCCGTGATGGCACAGCGCCTGGAAGGCGCCGGCCTGATAGGAGCCGAGCGCCCCGCCGCCTTGCAGCACCAGCACGCACTGCGCCTGCGCGGGCGTCGCGGCAGGCGCGGTGTTTGGAGTATCCATCGTGACCGTCAGTCAGGGGACAACAGAAATTGCAACGTGGCGGCAGTACGCGGCGGCGTCAATCGGCGAGTTCGAACGGAGGATCACGCGGGGTTTATCACGCCTTTGTCGATGCAAGAATGAGCGTCCAGAATACCTTGTATTTGGTGTTTGGCGCATAACTCGCCGCGATGCCCAATTTTGTGACACCGTTCTTGAGCATGTTGGCCCGGTGCGGCGGTGAATCGCGCCAGCCGGAAAACGCTTCCGCCAAAGTGTGATATCCGGCCGACACATTTTCCACCGCCAGGGTGGCGGGATATCCGGATGCGCCCAGCCGCTTTTCCAGCGGAGCCTTCACCTCATGGTCGAGCTTGTTGCGGCTCGCCATCGCCTGGGACTGGGCTTCCGCGAGCTTCATCAGGCCGGGGTCGACCACGACCGCGCCAAGGCCGTTGTTCTGGCGGTACAGCGAGATCATCGAGGCCGCGGCCTGCGGATCGAGCGTGGCCCCGCCATTGGCCATGCTGAGATACATGGCCGGCTGCTCTGATGTCTGGGTGTCGGCCATGCAGCCGCCCAGCGCCAAAAGCCCGACAATGGCGACAATCGCCCGCATCATTGAAATATTCCCCCGAGGATGGTTTGCCGTTGTTGCATACCAACCGTGGCTGAATGGTGAACAAGGACCAACTTCGCCTTCATTCCGGGGCGCGAAGCGAACTTTGATGTGCAATTGCACATCAGAGAATCTCCAGATTCCGGGTCTGGTCCTTCGGACCATCCCGGAATGACGGGGGTCAGTCCCGCGCGGCGAAAATCCGGTAGCGGCGCGGCTGCAGGCCGACGATTTCGCCGGGCTGGAGTTCCCGGTCCCGGGGCGCGTCGATCTCAATCAAGGTTTTGCCCTCGCCGCCGCACAGCGCGACTTCCGCCCGCTGGATCGGGCCGAACGAACGGACACGGCGCACCGCGCCTTCCAGCGCGCCGCTGCCAGCCGGCCCGATCTGCATGTCGTGGCGCCGCACGAACAGCTTGGCGGCGCCGGCCGCCGCGCCATTGGCGGCGATGTTCAGCGGCTTGCCGCCGAGCTGCACCAAGCCGCCGCCGACCTCCACCGCCAGCACGATGGATTCGCCGATGAAACCGTGCACGAAGGCGCTCGCCGGATAGTCATAGACCTCGCCCGGCGTGCCGACCTGCTCGATACGGCCCTTGTCCATGACCACGACGCGGTTGGCGACTTCGAGCGCTTCCTCCTGGTCATGGGTGACGAAGATCGAGGTGACGTTGATTTCCGAATGCAGCGACCGCAGCCATTGCCGCAATTCCTTGCGGACCTTGGCATCGAGCGCGCCGAACGGCTCGTCCAGCAGCAGGATGCGCGGCTGGATCGCCAGCGCCCGGGCGAGCGCGATGCGCTGGCGCTGGCCGCCGGACAACTGGCTCGGGTAACGGCCGGACAGCCAGCCGAGCTGGACCAGATCCAGCAGTTCCCTGACGCGGGCGCGGATCGCGGCCTCGTCCTTGCGGATCGCGCGCGGCTGCACCCGCAGGCCGAAGGCGACGTTCTCGAACACCGTCATGTGGCGGAACAGCGCGTAGTGCTGGAACACGAATCCGACCTGGCGTTCGCTCGCGCCCCGCGCCAGCGCATTCTCGCCGTCGAACAGCACCTCGCCGGCATCGGGCCAGTCCAACCCCGCGATGATCCGCAGCAGCGTGGTCTTGCCCGAACCGGACGGGCCGAGCAGCGCGACCAATTCGCCATCGCCGACCCTGAGATCGACACGGTCGAGCGCGACGAAATCGCCGAATTTTTTTACGATTTTCCTGAGTTCAATCGTCACGCGGGATTTGTCCTTCGTCCAGCCGCCGCTCAAGAACGATCTTCGCCACCAACGTCAGCAGCGCCAGCATCGCCAGCAGCGACGCGATCGCGAACGACGATACCAATTGATATTCATTGTAGAGAATTTCAACCAGCAGCGGCATGGTGTTGGTCTCGCCGCGGATATGGCCCGACACCACCGACACCGCGCCGAATTCGCCCATGGCGCGCGCGTTGCACAGCAAGACGCCATACAGCAGGCCCCATTTGATATTGGGCAAAGTGACGCGGAAGAAGGTCTGCAGTCCTGACGCACCCAGCGAGATCGCCGCCTCCTCTTCCTGCGTGCCCTGCTCCTGCATCAGCGGGATCAGCGCGCGCGCCACGAACGGAAACGTCACGAAGATGGTCGCGAGCGCGATGCCCGGCAGCGCGAACAGCAGGTGGATGTTGTGGGCCTGCAGCCACGGCCCGCAAAAACCCTGCGCGCCGAACAGCAGCACGAACACCAGGCCCGAGATCACCGGGCTGACCGAGAACGGCAGGTCGATCAGCGTGATCAGCAAGGTTTTGCCGCGAAACTCGAACTTGGCGATCGCCCAGGCCGCGATCACGCCGAACACCAGATTGAGGCTGACCGACATCGCCGCCACCGATAGCGTCAGCCGGATCGCGGACAGCGCCTCCGGCTCGGCCAGCGCGGCCAGATACGCCGCGATGCCCTTGGAAAAAGCCTGCGCGAACACGACGACCAGCGGCAGCACCACGAACACGGTGAGGAACATCACCGCGATCGAAATGATAACGAAACGAACCGGCGCGGGTTCGGAGCGCAGATGCTCCTGCGGCGAGGTTAATGCGAACTGCGACTGCTTCATCTATCAGCCTCAATGCGCGGGGATGCGGGTCTGCGCCCAGCGCTGCAGGCGATTGACCGCGAAGATGATCAAAAACGATGCCAGCAGCATGACGACCGCGATCGCGGTCGCATCGGCGTAGCGGAATTCGGACAGCCGGATCACGATCAGCAACGGCGCGATTTCGGACACGTTGGGCAGATTGCCGGCGATGAAAATCACCGAGCCGTACTCGCCGACCGCGCGCGCAAACGCCAGCGCAAATCCGGTCAGCAGCGCCGGGATCAGGCTCGGCAGGATCACCCGGAATACGGTTTGCCAGCGGCTGGCGCCAAGGCTGGCGGCGGCCTCCTCGATTTCAACGTCGAGATCGAGCAGGACCGGCTGAACCGTCCGCACCACGAACGGAATGCCGATGAAGATCATCGCGACGAAAATCCCGATCGGCGTGAAGGCGACCTTGATGCCGAGCTCGGCGAGCGGCGCGCCGAGCCAGCCTTCTTGCGTGAACAATTGCGTCAGCGCGACACCGGCCACCGCGGTCGGCAACGCAAAGGGAACATCAACGATGGCGTCGAACAGCCGCCGGCCGGGAAAGCGATAGCGCACCAGCGCCCAGACGATGACCGTCCCCATCACGAGGTTGACAAGTGCTGCGGCAAACGAAAGCCCGAACGAAATCTTCAGCGCATTGAGCGTGCGGCGGCTGGTGACGATGTTCCAGAATTGATCGGGCGAGAGTTCCAGCGTCTTGAGAAACAGCCCCGCGAGCGGGATCAGGATGATGACCGAGAGCCACGTCAGCGTCAGCCCCATGGTGAGGCCAAATCCCGGCAAGGTGCTGCGTCGTCCTGCGCTTGCGCTCACGATGTCCCTGCTCGCCCGGATCAGTTGTGGTAGATCTGGTCGAAAATGCCGCCTTCGGCGAAGTGATCCTGCTGCGCCCTGGTCCAACCGCCGAACACTTCATCGATTGTGAACAGTTCGAGCTTCGCGAACGACGTTTCGTATTCTCTGGCGATCTCCGGATCGCGTGGACGGTAGAAATGGCGTGCGGCAATTTCCTGACCGTCTTTGGTATACCAATACTGCAAATAGGCCTCGGCGACGGCGCGGGTGCCTTTTTTGTCGGCAATCCCATCGACGACGGCCACCGGCGGCTCGGCCAGGATCGAGCGCGGCGGTGATACGATCTCGAACTTGTCCTTGCCGAATTCACGCAGCGCCAGCAACGCCTCGTTCTCCCAGGCCAGCAGCACATCGCCGACGCCGCGCTCGACGAACGTCATGGTCGAGCCGCGCGCGCCGGTATCGAGCACCGGCACGTGGCTGTAGAGCTTCCCGACAAATTCCCGAGCCTTGTCGACGTCAAACTTTTTCTGCGCATGGCCCCAGGCCGCCAGATAGTTCCAACGCGCCCCGCCCGAGGTCTTGGGGTTCGGCGTGATGACGCTGACGCCGGATTTGACCAGATCGTCCCAATCCCGGATGCCCTTGGGGTTGCCCTTGCGCACCAGGAACACGATGGTCGAGGTGTAGGGCGCGGCGTTCAGCGGCAGCCGCGTCTGCCAGTCGGCTGCGACCAGGCCTCTTGCCGCGATCGCGTCGATGTCATAGGCCAGCGCCAGCGTGACGATATCGGCCTGCAGGCCGTCGATCACGGCGCGCGCCTGCGAGCCGGAGCCGCCATGCGACTGCCTGATCTCGACGCTTTTTCCGGTTTCCTTCCGGTAGGCGGCGACGAACGCCTTGTTGAAATCGGAATAAAGTTCCCGCGTCGGGTCGTAGGACACGTTGAGCAGCGTAACGTCGGCCGCGAACGCCGTGCTTGCCCAGAACAATCCGGCGAGGAGCGGCGCAATACGTCGGACCATCTCAATCTCCGTTCGGCCGGATGAACGACGTCATCGAAACACGAAGGACATAACTCGGTACGAAATGGTGTGAAGTCAACGAAACCGCATTTCATCGTTTGCGGCGCGGCAGCGCGATTGTCCTATGGAGTCCTGGTGGTATGGATGCCGCATTCCGTCTTGGCCCGGCCGCGCCACCGGCCGGCGCGCGCGTCCTCATCCGGCGAGGTGCGGCTGGTGCACGGCATGCATCCGACCGACAGATATCCCGACGCGGCGAGCGGATGCGGCGGCAGTTTTGCGAGCCTGTAAATCGCCTCGATCTGCTCGCGCGAGACATTCGCAAACGGATTGAATTTCAGCCTGCCGCCGTCGGCTTCCACGACCGGGATATCGGCCCGGGCGCCGCCCTGGAAGCGCTTGCGCCCGTTGATCCAGGCCGCAAACGGCTTCAGCGCGCGCGCCAGCGGTTCGACCTTGCGGATCCGGCAGCAGGCATCGGGATCGGAAAACCACAATTCGCGCTCGGGATCCTGGCGCGACAGCGTCTCCTCCCGCGGTTTTATCGAACGGACGTCACGCAGGCCAAGCGTGGCAATCAGCGTGTCGCGATAGGCCAGCGTTTCCCCGAACAGCCAGCCGGTATCGAGGAAGATCACGGGGATCGCGGGATCGACATCGGCCATCACCTTGAGCAGCGCGGCCGATTCGGTGCCGAAAGAAGAAACCAGCGCGAGGCGCTCGCGGCCAACCGACTTCAGCGCGACTTCCACCACTTCCGACGGCGAGGCCGCGCGCAAGGCGCGATCGAGCGTCTCCACCGGCGGCAAGTCCGCGGTCGTTTCGGATAACGCTTCTGGCGCGCGCGCACTCACTGGCCGGCACTCTCCGAATGACGCAATTGCATCCGCCGGTGCAGCGCGGTGATGCGGCCATCGCCGGTCGGCTGATAGAACACCGAATAGCGTTTTACGGTGTTGGCGAAGGCTTCGGCGTCGCTTTGCTTGCTGACCTCGAAGGCGTCGAAGCCGGCGCGCAGCAAGAAGACGAACTGGTCGCGCAGCACCTGGCCGGTGGCGCGAAGCTCGCCTTCGAAACCGTGGCGTTCGCGCAATAGCCGCGCCTGGCTGTAGGCCCGGCCGTCGCGAAAACTCGGAAACACCAGCGCGACCGCCGCAAGCCGGTCGAGACGGGGCACGAGATCGTCGAGGTCACGGTGGTTCGGCCAGATCACCCCGAGCCTGCCGGCGCGCCGCGACAGCGTTTCGGGATCTTCGAGGAACCGCGCCGCCGACACCAGGATGGCGCCGTCGCCCGGCAGTTCCGCGCCATCGGCGACATGGACGAACAGGTCGGTCGCAATTCTTCCGTGCTTAACGAGTGGCATAGACCCGCTCCCTGAAAGGTTCGACGCCCAGCCGCTTCACGGTGTCGACGAAAAGTTCTTCGGGACGGTCGCGCAGCGCCAGATAGGCCTCGACGATGTCTTCGATCACGTCGGCGACTTCGGCATAGGGCACCGCGGGACCGATCAGCGTTCCCATCTGGGCGTTCTCGTCGGCACGGCCGCCGATCGTGATCTGGTAGAATTCCTCGCCGTTTTTCTCGACGCCCAAAATGCCGATATGGCCGACATGGTGATGGCCGCAGGCATTGATGCAGCCGGAGATGTTGATGTGCAGCCGCCCGATCAGATTGGCGGTCTCGTGATTGGCGAAACGCCGCGTCAGCTCCTGCGCGATCGGGATCGAGCGCGCGTTCGCGAGCGAACAGTAATCCAGGCCGGGGCAGGCGATGATGTCGGAGACCAGATTGACGTTCGGGGTGGCGACGCCGATCCTGTCGAGCGCCTTCCACAGAGCGGGCAGGTCGCGCTTGGCGACATGGGGCAGCGCCAGATTCTGCTCATGGCCGACGCGGATTTCGCCGAAGGAGTATTTGTCCGCGAGATCGGCGATCGCATCCATCTGGTCGGCGGTGGCATCGCCGGGCGGTCCGCCCACCGGTTTCAGCGACAGCGTCACGATCGAATAGCCCTGCACCTTGTGCGCAAACACCGAGTTCCTGCGCCAGGCCTCGAAACGCGGATCGTGCGCCGCCTGCTTCAGCTCGTCCGGCATATGCGGCAGCTTCTCGTAGGTCGGATAGACGAAGCGCGAACGGATATCCTCGATCACGGCGTTGTCCAGCGTCAGCGCGCTGTCGCCCATCTGCTTCCATTCCTGCTCGACTTCGCGAGCGAATTTCTCGATGCCGAGTTCGTGCACCAGGATCTTGATGCGCGCCTTGTAGATATTGTCGCGGCGGCCGTACTGGTTGTAGACGCGCAGGATCGCCTCGACATAGCTGAGCAGATCGCGGCCCGCCACATACGGCTTGATGGTCTTGCCGATGAAAGGCGTGCGGCCGAGGCCGCCGCCGACCAGCACCTCGAAGCCGGTCTCGCCGTCGGCGTTCCGGATCAGGCGCAGGCCGATGTCGTGGATCTTGATCGCGGCGCGATCGTGCTCGGAGGCGGTGATCGCGAATTTGAACTTGCGCGGCAGGAACGAGAACTCCGGATGCAGCGTGGTGTATTGCCGCAGTAGTTCGGACCAGATGCGGGGATCCTCGATCTCGCCAGGCGCAACACCCGCCCATTGATCCGACGTCACGTTGCGGGTGTTGTTGCCCGAGGTCTGCATGCCATGAATGCCGACCTCGGCGAGATCGGCCAGCGCATCCGGCAGTTCGGCCAGCTTGATCCAGTTGAACTGGATGTTCTGCCGCGTGGTGAAATGGCCGTAGCCGCGGTCATAACGGCGCGCGACACGGGCGAGCGCCCGCAACTGCTTCGACGACAGCGTGCCATAGGGGATCGCGACGCGGAACATATAGGCGTGCAACTGCAGATACACGCCGTTCTGCAGCCGCAGCATCTTGAATTCGTCCTCGGTGAGTTCGCCGGATAGACGGCGCTTCACCTGGTCGCGGAATTCGGAGACGCGTTCGTTGATCAGCGTGCGGTCGAGTTCGTCATATGCGTACATGATGGATCAGCCTTACGCCGGAACCGGAAGATCGATGGTGAGGCCTTCCGAGCGGATTTGTTCGCGGAGATTGCCGGGTTCGATCCTGCCGGTATCCTTGACCTCGACCGGGGCGATATAGGCGCCGATGGCGCCGACATCATCGGCGATGGATTCCGCGAGCAGTGCGCGCGCTTCCTCGGCGGTACGGACGATCGCGGCATCCGACAGTGCGGTCGACCAGCCCTTGGCGGCGGTACGGTAGATCACGACGCCATCCGAGGTGCGGTTGGCGGTGACCATGGACGGGCCGGTGATCTTGATCTTTTGTTGCAGCGGCGAGGTCATTCGGCGGCATCCAGCAGTTTGGCGATTGCCTGACTTGGGTTGGATTGGCGCCACGGCGCGGAATGCGCGACCACGTCACCGATGATGAGAATGGCGGGGCCGCCGTCGATCATATTGAGCAAATCGGGCAGTTGTTCCAGCGTACCCACGGCGGCCTGCGCGTCCGGCCGCGTCACCCGCGCAAATACGCCGACCGGGGTTTGCGGCGACCGTCCGGCGGCGAGCAGGCCCGCACGAATCGACGGCGCGGCGGTCATGCCCATGTAGACGACGACGGTCATCTTCTTGTCCGTCAGCACCGACCAGTCGACGGTCTCGGCGTCGCTGGCCTTGTGCGCGGTCAGGAAGGTGATGCGCAAAGCCTCGTGCCGATAGGTCAGCGGCGCCTCGAACTGCGCAGCGGCGCCGAGGCCGGCGGTAATGCCCGGAATCACCGAATAAGCCACGCCAGCCTCGCGCAGCGCCTCGATTTCCTCGCCGCCGCGGCCGAAGATGAAGGGATCGCCGCCCTTGAGCCGCACCGCGCGCTGTCCCGACTTCGCCGCTTCGATCAGCAATCGGTTGATCGCATGCTGGCCGATGCCGGGCTTGCCAACCCGACGGCCGACCGCAATGCGCGACGCATCGCGGCGGGCGCGATCGAGAATCTCTTGTGACACCAGTTCATCGTGGAAAACCACGTCGGCATCCTGCAGCGCGCGCAGCGCCTTGATCGTCAGCAAATCCGGATCGCCCGGACCGGCGCCGACCAGCGTCACCCTGCCCTCGGCCTTGCCCTGCGCTTGCGCGCCGGCAAAAGCGGAAGGATCGGCAATTTGCTTCAGCGCCGCGTCCGCCTCGTCCGTGCGGCCGGCGAGAACGAGCGCGCCGATCGGCCCATCGACCACGCGCTCCCAGAAGCGGCGGCGCAGCGGAAACTCGGAAATGCGGGCGTTGATCGATTTGCGCCAGCCGCCGATGAAACTGGCGAGATCGCCGATTCGCGACGGCAGCATCGCCTCGATGCTCTCGCGCACGCGCCGCGCCACCACCGGCGAGGCGCCGCCGGTGCCGACGGCGACCACGACGTCGCCGCGATCGACGATGGCGGGAAAAATGAAGGTGGAATGCGCGAGATCGTCCATCACATTGACGGGCAGCCCGACCGCCTTGGCGCGCGCCGACATCGCCACGCCGATGTCGCCGGCGCCCGCGCAAAGGATCGCGATCACGCCAGCAAGATCGGCTGCCAGCGGATCGCCCTGGGCCAGTTCGATCCGCGCCAGGTCCGCGGCATCGATCCCGTCGACATCATGATTTCCATCAGCGGCGAACCACCGGACGGTTGCCCCAGTAGCCGCCAACAGGCGCAGTTTTGCGCGCGCGAGGCCGCCGGCTCCGACCAGCAGCACCTTGCCGCTCTTCAGATCGAGGAACACGGGCAGGAATCGCATACGACACTCGCTTCCCCGACTTGCGGGGTTGACTGGAATTATTTTCTATATATGTCTCGTTCATGGCTCGCAAAGAGAAAATTATTTCTTCCCTATCGCGATGCCACTATAGAATTTTCGCCTCCCCACGCCAAGGCCAAGAGATGCTTCTTTCCAACGACGATTCCGCCGGCGAGCGGTGGCGTGAGGCCGACCGCAAAATCCAGTCTTCCGTTCCAAAAATTCTGGCTGGAGGTGAACTCGCGCCGCCCGCGATGGACCATCTCGACGAGCTCGAGGCGCAGAGCATCTACATTCTGCGCGAGGCCTTCGCGCGGCTGAAGAAGCTGGCGCTGCTGTGGTCGCTGGGCAAGGATTCCAATGTGATGATCTGGCTGGCGCGCAAGGCGTTCTTCGGCCGCGTGCCCTTCCCCGCCCTGCACGTCGATACCGGCAAGAAATTCCCGGAGATGTATGCGTTCCGCGATCGCTACGGCAAGGAATGGGAGCTCGATCTCAAGATCGAGCGCTGCCCGCCGATCGAAAGCGTCGATCCGACATTGCCGCCGGCCGCGCGCTCCGCCGCGCGCAAGACCGAAGGGCTGAAGCTCGCGCTCACCAAATACGGGTTTGACGGATTGATCGCCGGCATTCGCCGCGACGAAGAGGCGACCCGCGCCAAGGAGCGCGTGTTCTCGCCGCGCGGCACTGAGGGCGGATGGGACGTGCGCGACCAGCCGCCGGAATTCTGGGACCAATTCAACGCCTCGCCGCCTTCCGGCGCGCATTTGCGCGTGCACCCGATCCTGCATTGGACCGAGGCCGACATCTGGGCCTATACCCGACGCGAGAACATTCCAATCATTCCGCTTTATCTGGCGCAAAACGGCAAGCGCTACCGCTCGCTCGGCGATGCCGACATCACCTTTCCGGTGGCTTCGACGGCTTCGAACATCGACGAAATCCTGATCGAACTTGACGGCAGCAAAGTGCCGGAGCGTGCCGGCCGCGCGCTCGATCACGAGACCGAAGATGCCTTCGAGCGGCTGCGCGTCGCCGGCTATCTCTGACCAACACCGGGCGTGAGCGTTGCGATGAACATGATCCTTCCCAAAGCGACATTGGCGACACCCAACGGCACCACGCGGCCGCAGGTTCGCATCGTCATCGTCGGCCATGTCGATCACGGCAAATCGACGCTGGTCGGACGCCTGCTGCACGAGACCGGCAGCCTGCCCGAGGGCAAGCTGGAGATGCTGAAAGCCGTCAGCGCGCGGCGCGGCATGCCGTTCGAGTGGTCGTTCCTGCTCGATGCGCTGCAGACCGAGCGCGACCAGGGCATCACCATCGACACCACGCAAATCCGCTTCCGCACCCGCTCGCGCGACGTGGTGCTGATCGACGCGCCCGGCCATGCCGAATTTTTGCGCAACATGATCACCGGCGCCGCGCAGGCCGACGGCGCGCTCCTGATCATCGACGCGCTGGAGGGCGTGCGCGACCAGACCCGCCGCCACGGCTATCTGCTGCATCTGCTCGGCGTCAAACAGGTCGCCGTGGTCGTCAACAAGATGGACCGCGTCGATTTCAGCGCCACGCGGTTCAAGGC
>NZ_JBAVNZ010000002.1:0-2751 GCF_049691595.1 Bradyrhizobium sp. | reverse complement strand
GCGCCGGCGCGCGCCGACCGGCCGTTCAGGGGCATCGCGCTGATCCTGGCGTCGACGGTATTTTTGGGCGCCTCCGATGTCACCGCCAAATATCTGTCGGCGACCTTGCCGTCGATCGAGATCGCCTGGATCAGGTTTCTGGTGTTCGCGCTGATCATGTCGCCGGCGATGCTGCCGGGGTCGCCGCTGTTTGCGCTCCGGTCCGGCCGTCCCGGTCTGCAATGGTTGCGCGGCGCGGCGCTGCTCGGATCTTCGCTGTTCTTCATCTCCGGCCTGCGGTTCCTGCCGATCGCGGAAGCATCCGCCACCGGCTTCGTCTCGCCGCTGTTCGTCACCGCTTTGTCGATCGTCTTTCTCGGCGAGAAGGTCGGCCTGCGCCGCTGGATCGCGACCGGCGTCGGCTTGCTTGGGGTGATCGTCATCCTGCGGCCGGGATCGGGGGCGTTTCATCCCGCGGCATTTTTCCCGATCGTGTCGGCGCTGGCCTGGGCCTGCACCCTGATCATGACGCGGATGATGAGCGGCAGCGAGCGCGCCGTCACCACCATGACTTATTCGTCGATCGCCGGCGTGTGCATTCTGTCGGCGCTGGTGCCGCTGGTCTGGGTCGCGCCGAGCGCGCGCGATATCCTGTTCGGCATCTTCATCGGCATCGCCTCGACGGCGGGACAGTGGATCGTGGTGCTGGCGTTCCGCTACGCCGACGCCTCGGTGCTGGCGCCGTTCTCCTACACGCAGCTCATGTGGGTCAGCATCCTGGGCTTCCTGATCTTCGGCGAGGTCCCCGATATCTGGACCGTGACCGGCGCCGCCTTCATCGTCGCCAGTGGTCTCTATACCGCCCACCGCGAGCGGGTGCGGCGGTCGCAGCTTTTGACGGTGCCCGCCGAGCCTTCGCCGAACGCCTGACGGAGCGGTGATTCAGCAGCGGGCGGTGTTCATGGTAGTCCTCCGTGCTATGAGAGGCATAACCACGGGGAGGCGCCGATGCGGGCTGCGATTTTCAGGAACGGCGAGATCGTTGTCGACACCATGCCGGAACCGAAGCCGGGCGCGGGCATGGTGCTGGTCAAGTCGCTGGCCTGCGGCATCTGCGGCTCCGATCTGCACGCGCGCAAGCATGCCCGCCATATGGTCGAGCTTGCAAAGCATCTTCCCGGCCGCAAGCCGATGGACCTCAGCCGCGATGTCGTGTTCGGCCACGAATTCTGCTGCGAGATTCTCGACCATGGCCCGGGCACGACGGGCCAGCTGAAAGCCGGCGCCAAGGTGTGTTCGCTGCCGGCGCTGCTGACGGGCGAAGGCCCGCAAGGCATCGGCTATTCCAACGACAATGTCGGCGCCTATGCCGAGCGCATGCTGCTCAGCGAGGCGCTGCTGCTTGAAGTGCCGAATGGCCTCGCGGCGGAGCATGCCGCACTGACGGAGCCGTTGGCGGTCGGCGTTCATGCGGTGGCAAAAGCAAATATCCGCGGCGACGAGGTGCCGCTGGTGATCGGCTGCGGGCCTGTGGGCCTCGCCGTGATCGCGGCGCTGAAGATCCGGGGATTGCACCCGATTGTGGCTGCGGATTATTCGCCGGCGCGCCGGGCGCTTGCCGAAAGGCTCGGCGCCGACATTGTCGTCGATCCCGCGCGCTCGCATCCCTACGCGACCTGGGCCGAGCACGCCCGGATGTCGCCGGAACAGAAAGCAGCGCGGCCGCCGCTGCAGGCACTTTTGCCGGCGCTGAAACCCGCGCTGATCTTCGAATGCGTCGGCATTCCCGGCCTGTTGCAACAGGTGTTCGAAGGGGCGCCGCGCGACGCCCGCATCGTCGTGGCCGGCGTGTGCATGGAAACCGACCGCTCCGAGCCGATGCTCGGCATCATGAAGGAGCTCAGCGTCCAATATGTGCTGGGCTACACGCCGGATGAGTTCGCCTGGTCGCTGCGCCTGATCGCGGAAGGCGAGGTGGATGCGGCCTCGCTGGTGACGGCGCGCGTCGGCATCGACGGCGTCGCGCAGGCCTTTGCCGATCTCGCCAATCCCGAGCGGCATACCAAGATCGTCGTCGAGCCGTGGCGGTAGATGTCGTCACCTGATTCCGATCGTCCGCCCGTGCTGGCGCATCAGCGCTTCCTTGAGGACAAGGAGTCCTTCGCAGGCCTGAGCCTGGCGCAACGCTTTCGGCGCATCCACGAGACCAATCTGTGGGGCGCGGCGGCATCGGCTTCCGGGCTTGGCTCGGAGCTGGACGCCACCGCCGTGTTGCGCGCGGAATTACCGCGGCTGCTTGATCGGCTTGGGGTGACCTCGCTGCTCGACGCGCCCTGCGGCGATGCCGGCTGGATCAACAAAGTCAATCTGGAGATGCGATATGCCGGCGTCGATATCGTGCCGGCGCTGATCGCGAGACTGCAAGCCCGCGCCGCCGCCGGCGAAATCGGGGGCGCATATCGTCTCGCCGACATCACGGCGGATATCCTGCCTCGATGTGACGCGATTCTGTGCCGCGACTGCCTGGTGCATCTGTCGTTTGCCAATATCGCGCGCGCGGTGGCCAATTTCCGCCGCTCCGGCGCGACGTGGCTGATCGCGACCACGTTTTCGGAGTGGCAGGTCAATGCCGATTGCGAGGACGGCGACTGGCGCGCGCTGAATTTCGAGCGCGTGCCTTTTTGCTGGGGGCCGCCGCTTGAGCTGCTGAACGAGCATTGCCTGGAGGCCGGTGGCGGCTGGCACGACAAGAGCCTGGGCGCGTGGCTTCTC
>NZ_JBAVNZ010000001.1:0-4064 GCF_049691595.1 Bradyrhizobium sp. | reverse complement strand
CTCTTGCCGCGCTGACGGCCATCGAGGTGATGCGCGCCGGGGGCACCGCCGCCGACGCCGCGGTGGCGGCCTGCGCGCTGCTCGGCGTGATCGAGCCACAATCCACCGGCATCGGCGGCGACTGTTTTGCGCTGGTGCAGCCGAAAGGCGAGGGCAGCATCGTCGCCTATAATGGCTCCGGCCGGGCGCCGATGGCCGCCAAGGCCGAATGGTATCTCGAGCGCAAGATCACCTCCGTGCCGCTGACCTCGGCGCATGCCGTCAGCATTCCCGGCGCGGTCGATGCCTGGGCGACGATCTTGCGCGATCACGGCAGGCTCGGGCTCGACACGCTGCTGCAGCCCGCGATCAAGGCCGCCGAGCAAGGCTACATCGTCGCGCCGCGCAACGCCTTCGACTGGAACAACCAGTTCGACAAGCTGAAGAACGGCACCAACACCGCGCGCTATCTGCTGCCGCGCGGCAAGCCGGCCGCCGCCGGCGACGTGATCCATCAGTTGGAACTCGGCAGGACGCTGCGCGCGATCGCCAAGAACGGCCGCGATGCGTTCTATACCGGCGCCATCGCCGAGGACATGGTCGAGACCCTGCGCGGGATCGGCGGCCTGCACACGCTGGGAGATTTCGCCGCGCACACCACCGAGACGACCTCGCCGATCGGCACCACATATAAAGGCCACGACGTCTGGCAGTGCCCGCCGAACGGGCCGGGCATCACCATGCTGGTGATGCTGAACATCCTCTCCCGCTTCGAGCTGACGAAATTCCCCCCGCTCAGCGTCGAACGCTTCCACCTCGAGGCCGAGGCCGCGCGGATCGCCTACATGATGCGCGAGGAACATATCGGCGATCCCGCCCAGGTCCATGTCGACGTGGCCGGAATTCTGGCGAAGGAATTCGCCGACGAGCATGTCAAGAACATCAAGATGGACCGGTTGCTCGATCTGCCGAACGTCGCGCCGCCGATGAATCCCTCGACGGTCTACATCACCGTGGTCGATCGGGATCGCAACGTCTGCTCCTTCATCAATTCGATCGCGCACTCCTTCGGCTCGGCGATCGTCTCCGACAACACCGGTGTTCTCTTGCAGAACCGGGCCGGCGGCTTCCGGATTCAGCCCGGCCATCCCAACTGCATCGCGCCGGGCAAGCGGCCGCTGCACACCATCATCCCGAGCCTTGTCACCAAAAACGGCCGCGCGGTGATGCCGTTCGGCGTGATGGGCGGGCAGTATCAGCCGGTCGGTCAGACCCATGTGCTGACCAATATCCTCGACTATGGTTGCGACGTGCAGGAAGCGATCGACATGCCGCGCGGCCTGCATTACGAAGGCGTCTATCAGCTCGAGGACAGCGTGCCGGCCGAAATCGTCGAGGGCCTGAAAAAGATCGGGCACAAGACCGCCCGCGTGGTCGGGCCGCTCGGCGGCGGCCAGGCGATCTGGATCGACCGGGACAAGGGCACGCTGACCGGCGGTTCCGACCCGCGCAAGGACGGTTGCGCGCTGGGATATTGAGTAACCGGGCCATCCTCGGCCGCTGCGCAAAAGAAAGGTATCACCGATGCGATCTTCCCGACGCACTATCGTCAAGACCTTGTTCGCTGCCATGGCGGCCGCGATCGCCATGCCCGTTGCCGTCTCCATGCGGGCATCGGCCCAAGCCGCAGGAAAAGCCATGACCACGCCATCGGGTTTACAGATCATCGACAGCAAGGCCGGGACCGGTGCGTCGCCGGCGCCGGGACAGACCTGCGTCATGCATTACACCGGCTGGCTTTACGAGAACGGCCAGAAGGGCAAGAAATTCGACTCTTCGGTCGATCGCAACGAGCCGTTCGAATTTCCGATCGGCCAGCGCAAGGTGATCGCCGGCTGGGACGAAGGCGTGGCGACGATGAAGGTCGGCGGCAAGCGCACGCTGATCATTCCACCGGCGCTCGGTTACGGCGCCCGCGGCGCCGGCGGCGTCATTCCGCCCAACGCGACGCTGATGTTCGATGTCGAACTGCTGGCGGTGAAATAGCCGCCGCGGACGCAAGCGCGAACGGGATTCTGGTGAGAGCCATGCGATGACAAACTCCCACGATCACCCCCATTCCGGTCATTCCCACGACCATGACGCCGAGCGCTGGAAGCATGACGGCGTCCGCGTCATTCCCGGTGACCAGCTCGATCCCAACGTGCCGTCGACCGCGGGCATGGACCGCAAGGCCGCGATCAATTTCGCGCGCGTCGGCGCCCGGAAATTATGGGCCGGCACCGTCACCATCAAACCCGACGCCAAGACCGGCGCGCACCATCACGGCCATCTCGAAAGCATCATCTATGTTGTGAAGGGCAAGGCGCGGATGCGCTGGGGCGAGCATCTGCAATTCACCGCGGAAGCCGGTCCCGGCGATTTCATTTTCATTCCGCCCTATGTGCCGCATCAGGAGATCAATGCCAGCCGCAATGAGGTGCTGGAATGCGTGCTGGTGCGCAGCGACGGCGAGGCGGTGGCGATCAATCTCGATATCGAGCCGGCGGAAAAGCCGGAGACGGTGCTGTGGGTCGATCCCGTGCACCGCGATCCCGCGGAGACGAAGTGACGAAGTCATCCCGGTGCGCGCGATAGTACGAATCCCGGACGTGCAATTGCAGAGAGCCCGACCGGAGGAAGCCATGACAGATCGCGATCCACTGCTGGGGCGGCGCACCGTCATCAAAGGCGCAGGCCTCGGGCTGCTCGCCGGAGCGCTGGCCGATACGACGGCTGCGCAAAGCGCAACTTGCATCGAAGGCGCGTCTACCCAAATCTGGAGCAACGAATATTGGGCGAAGAAGGACGACATTCCGTTGTGGATGTATCGCAAGCGCGTCGGCGAGCCGAAGGCCGGCGAGCGGCCGAAACCGGTCGTGTTTTTCGTTCACGGCTCGTCGGTGACGTCGCGGGTGTTCGATCTCGACGTGCCCGGCCACGGCGAGTATTCGATGATGGATGCGTTCGCCCGCTACGGGTTCGATTGCTGGACCATGGATCACGAAAATTACGGCAAATCGGGCCGCACCTCGGGCAATTCCGATATCGCCAGCGGCGTCGAGGACCTCAGAATCGCGACCGAGGTGATCGCCCGCGAAACCGGGCAGCAAAAATTTCATTTTATCGGCGAATCCTCCGGCGCGCTGCGCGCCGGCGCCTATGCCATGGCGGCGCCGGCGCGGATCGACCGGCTGGTGTTCGCCGCCTTCACCTACAAGGGCGAGGGGTCGCCGACCCTGAAAAAGCGTGCCGAGCAACTCGACTATTTTCGCTCGCACAACATGCGCAAGCGCGACCGCGACATGATCCGCTCGATTGCGACCCGCGACAGGCCCGGCACCAGCGATGCCGCCGTTATCGAGGCGCTGGCGGACGCGGAGATGGCGTTCGGCGACCAGATCCCGACCGGAACCTATCTCGACATGACCGCCAATCTGCCGGTGGTGCATCCGCAGAAGGTGCTGGCGCCGGTGCTGCTGGTGCGCGGCGAATATGACGGCATCGCCACCGTCACCGACCTGGAGGAATTCTACAACGAGCTGCCGAGCGGCGACCGCCAGTTCATTATCTTGCCCGGCACCGCCCATTCGGTGACGCTGGCGACCAACCGGCAATTGTTCTGGCACGTCACGCGGGCGTTTCTCACCATGCCGGCGCCGATTGCGACGTGAACACCAATCTCTCTCCCGTCATTGCGAGCTCTGTACCGACCTGACGGTCGACCCTGGTGGATGAAACAACGAACCGCGGGGTGGATTTCACGTTTTTCCGGAACCGATAAAATCAGTAACTTGGCTTCCAGTTTCTTCTTAGCATCGAACGGCGGCCTCGGATCGTATTCGATCAATAGCTGGGTCCGCCTCAAAACATGGAAAACAACCCCATGCAAAGGAGCAGTTGCTGGCATGATGCTTTGTGCGATGGCGCGAAAACATTTGACACGTCGGGCAAATCAGCGGCACTGCTCCAGCATCACGCGACCCGCAAGATGGCTATGCCCTGCCAAAGAGTCTGGATTGCTTCGTCGCTGCGCTCCTCGCAAT